>VGOB01000133.1 GCA_016865935.1 Chloroflexota bacterium
ATTTGATCCTGCAAGTTGAAATCGCTGAGAAACCAGAAGGGTTGGCGGCTGTTCCCCAAATTGTGGGAGAAAGAATACTTGCCAATTCAACACCCGCCAAACCCTTCTAGGGAAATCAGTGTGACAGATCTCAAAATGGAAACTTTCACGAAACCTAAAACGTTGGCAGAAAATCCGCGCTATCAAAACCAAAGGCAGAAATGTCTGGCTGGTCTACGCGATGATATGATTGACAAACCGATTGTCAGTCTCATCACTGCTTTCAACCAACTACCTTGGTGCTTCACGCTCCAATGCTGTTATGGGCATTTCGTCTACAGCGGTCAGAACGATCCGCATAACCTGACTCTCCTACCAATTACGGACACGCTTGCTAAGGTCGAGTACAGGATTGCCTATCTTGCCTTGTGCATCGAAAACAGCGGGCGGGGTCAGATGCTTCTCGACGCCTTGAAAGAAATTGCGCTGATCGATCCAGAGAATATTCAATTCGGTTGCGCCGAATGGTTTTGGGAAAGGCAGGTCAATTCCTACGCGTTACAGGTTGAACCAGACCGATTCAAATGTGAAGACAAGGCAATCCTCGATTACCAAGAAGCGTTGAAAATCGAAAAGGTACGCAAGGAATTCTTTGTTGGGCTAGCGGACTTGCTCGAGCGCGTGAACCTTCCAACTGTACGCACGGGGGGAGTCGTTGGTGAATAGCGCAGAACAATTTCGCGCCGCGATTTTGCCACGGCTTGCGTCGGTGATTGATCCCGCGACGGGCATGGATGTCGTGCGGATGCGCTTGATCGAAGACCTGACATTCGCGTCAACAACGGTTGTTGATCGCCCGTCGTCGATCAAATTTTAGAGGAACACAATGACAAAGATCACCTGCCTCATTGACAACACCGTGCAACACGCTTCGCCCTTCTGGGGCGAGCACGGCTTGAGTCTGCTCATCGAAACGGACGCGGGACGGCTTCTCTTCGATACGGGGCAAACGGAACAAGTACTCGCGCACAATTTGAATTTGCTCGGCGACGCGCCACGCGCTATCACCGCGCTCGCGCTCAGCCACGCGCACACAGATCACACCGGCGGGTTGAATGTCGCGCTTGCGCTCAAGCCAGGTATGCCGCTCTACGCCAATCCTGATCTCTTTTGTCCGCGCTATGCGATCCGAGATCGCAAGTACAGATCCATCGGATTGAGGATGTCGCGCGATGAATTGGCGCGCCGCGTCGACCTGCATCTCAGCGCGACGCCGGTCGAGATTGTTCCCGGCGTGTGGACAACCGGCGAGATCGCGGATCGTTCTGAGCTGGAGGGACGCAGTGATCGTCTCGTCGTGTCTGGGGATGTTGGTTGGCAACCTGATCCCTACCGCGATGATATGTCACTCGTGATGGAAACGACGCGCGGTCTCGCGGTTGTGTGCGGCTGTTGTCACGCGGGTTTGCTGAACACGCTCGCGCAAGTTCACCGCGATTTTCGCAAGCCGATTGTCGCGATCATCGGCGGGACACACTTGGTTGACGCGGACGCGGAGCATTTGCAACGCGTGGTTCGAATGTTGCGCGAGGTCTATGGCGCGCCGCGCTTGCATCTCAATCACTGCACGGGCGAACGCGCGCTGATCGCGCTGGCAAACGCATTTGACGATCGGGTTCAGCCGTTCCCTGCGGGGACGAGTTTAGATTTGGATTGATGTGATGCAAGCACAACGAGACCGCCAAGTCACGACGATTGTTTTCTTCGTAGTACTATTGATCGTTCTGGTGACGATCCTCGCGCAATTGGTGTGGACGCGTCCTGCCGCGCCGTCGCCGCGTGAGAGCGCGCCCGATGACGCGCAGACCGCCGAAGCGCGCGTCGTGCGCGTGATCGAAACGGGCAAGATCGAGATCGCGCCGAATCAAACGCAACCGTTCCAGCGCTTGGAACTGGAAATCGTCAGCGGACCGCTGCGCGGCGAACGCGCGCAAGCCGAGTACGGCGCGCTGGATGTCGCCAGCGCGGACACGCTGTTTCGACAAGGCGATCACGTCTTGGTGACGATCGCGCCGCGCGCCGAAGGCGGCTATGCGTTGACGATCACCGACGTCATCCGCACGGGCGCGCTGGCGTTGCTGGGTATCGTCTTCGTCGTGTTCGCGGTGTTGGTGAGCGGTTGGAAAGGCGTGCGCGCGCTGATCGGCTTGGCGATCAGTTTCGTCATCCTGCTCGGTTTTGTCTTGCCGCAAATCCTGGCGGGACGCGATCCTGTACTCGTCAGCGTTGTCGGTTCGTTCGGCGTGCTGGCGATCACGCTCTATCTCACGCAGGGCTGGGCGCTCAAGACGCACGCCGCGCTGTTGGGCGTGTGTCTCACGCTGATTCTGACGGGCGCGCTCGCCGCGCTCGCGGTCAATCTCACGCGCTTGAGCGGATTCGGATCGGAAGAGGCGATGTTTTTGCAAACGGCGGGTGTGGCGATCAATCTGCGCGGCATTTTGCTCGCGGGGATGATCGTCGGCACGCTCGGCGTGTTGGACGATGTGATCGTGGGGCAGTCCTCGGCGGTGATGGAACTTGCCGCCGCGAATCCCGCGCTGGATTGGCGCGCGTTGTATCGGCGCGCGATGAACATCGGGCAGGATCACATCGCGGCGACGATCAACACGCTGGTCTTGGCGTACGTCGGCGCGGCGATGCCGGTGTTGCTGCTGTTCCAGATTTATCCCGAGCCGTGGGCGCAAACGCTCAATCGCGAAATGATCGCCGAAGAAATCGTCCGCACGCTCGTCGGCAGTCTGGGTTTGATCGCCGCGGTGCCGATCACGACATTCATCGCGAGTGTGTGGCGCGCGCGGACACCGCGCGTGCCCGATTCGATGCCTGAAGCGTTGAGTTGAAAAATGGATAAATTGATGAATTGGATTTTTTACGCGGCGCACTGGTTCGGCTCGGCGGTGTGTCATCAATTTCACGATCACTCGTATCAGGTCGCGGGCGTGCCGCTGCCGTTGTGCGCGCGTTGCACGGGAATGTATCTGGGCGCGCTTCTCACGTTGCTCTTTCACGCGTGGCGGCATCCGCGCGCAAGCGGTACGCCGCGCCCGTGGATCCTTTTCGCGCTGGTGCTTTTTTTCTTCGCGTGGGCGGGCGACGGCGTCAATTCATTTGCCGCAACATTTTCGCTTGTGCCGCACCTCTATCCGCCGCAAAATATTCTGCGCTTGATCACGGGCGCGCTGATGGGTATCACCATCGGCAGTCTGGTTTTCATCGTGTTCAACTCGCTGGTCTGGCGCGCGCCGAGTCCCGATTCGATTTTTGCGACGCGCCGCGAATTTTTCGCGCTGCTCGGATTGAGCGCGTTGTTCGTTCTCATCGTCCATAGCGAATTCGCGCTGCTGCTTGTTCCGCTCAATCTGGCGATTGTGATCGCGATTCTCGCGCTGCACACGACGCTGGTGACGGCGTTCAGCGCGAATCTGACGCGCCCTGCGCTGAACTGGCGACAGGCGCTGCCGCTCTTCGCGCTTGGCGCGCTGATCGCGCTGATGTACCTTTCGGCGATTGCGTGGCTGCGCGCGCTGCTGTTGCCCACGCTGTAATGCCGAAGGGAGGAAATAGAAAATCAAAATGGACATCATTCAAGTTTCGCAATTGACCAAGATTTACCAAACGGGCAAGGACAAGCCGCCGCTGCGCGCAGTTGATGGGATTGATTTTGCCGTGCGCGAAGGCGAGGTGTTCGGCTTTCTGGGACCCAACGGCGCGGGCAAAACGACGACGATTCGGATGCTCACGGGCCTCGCGCGTCCAACGACGGGCAGCGCGTCGGTGCTGGGATTGGATTTGGCGACGGACATTCCGCGCATCAAAAAGCAAATCGGCGTCGTGCCCGAACAATCGAATCTGTACGACGAATTGTCCGCGCTCGACAACCTGGTGTTCGCGATGCAACTCTACGGCGTGCCGCGCGCGGAACGCCAGACGCGCGGCGAAGAACTGCTCGCGCGTTTTCGGCTGAGCGAGAAACGCGACGCGCCGTTTGCCAAACTTTCACGCGGGATGAAGCGCGCGCTGACGATTGCCGCCGCGCTCGCGCATCGTCCGCCGCTACTTTTCTTGGACGAGCCGACGACGGGCTTGGACGTGATGAGCGCGCGCAATCTGCGCCAGATGATCGCGGGGCTGCGGAAGGAAGGCGTCACCGTTTTTCTGACGACGCACTATCTCGAAGAGGCGGAGCGCTTGTGCGACCGCGTCGCGATCATCGTCAAAGGACGCCTCGTCGCGCTCGATACAGTGGCGGAACTCCAGTCCACCGCGCAAAGCAAACCGATTGT
This sequence comes from Chloroflexota bacterium, assembly GCA_016865935.1. GTDB lineage: Bacteria > Chloroflexota > Anaerolineae > UBA4142 > UBA4142 > VGOB01. The sequence continues at coordinate 4,326 of VGOB01000133.1, forward strand.
CGAAGTCACATCGGCGGACGACAGCAATAACATCGAAACGCGCCGCATCGAAGGCGACGATGTGGCAGCGGCAACACGCACCGTGCTTGCGCAAACGGAAGGGCGGCGCGTGCTTGCGATCAACACGCTGCGCCCGACGCTCGAAGAAGTGTTCGTCAAACTGACGGGCTTGCGCGCGGAAGTGATGCTCGCGGAAAAAGGCGGCAAGGGAGGCGGCAATGCTGGCGGATGATTTGCGCGGAATGTTTTACATCGGGCTGAAAGATTTGCGCGCGTACTATTTCAAACCACCCAACATCAGTTGGGGCATTTTGTTTCCCTTCGCGTTCATTCTTGCGTTTGCTATTCGCAACCCAGGCGATTTGCGCGCGCTCGTGCCGGGACTGCTCGCGCTGACTCTTCTCTTTGGCACCAGTTCGATGGAAGCCATCGTCATCGTGTTCGAGCGGCGCATCGGCGCGTTGGAACGATTGTTGCTCGCGCCGATCCGTCTGCCCGCGCTGCTGGCAGGCAAGTTGCTCGGTGGAATGGTGTTTGGATTGACGATCACGCTGATCGTGCTGATCATCGCGTTCGCCATTTTTGGCGTAACAAACGTCAACTGGATTTTGCTCGCGCTCGCGATTCTGCTTTCGGCGGCGGCGTTTTCCGCGCTCGGCGCGTTCGTCTCGGTCGCCGTGACCGAAGTATTCGAGGCGCAGACGCTTGCCAATTTCATTCGCTTTCCGATGATGTTCCTGGGCGGCGTGTTCGTGCCGGTGGACTTGATGCCGCTCGCGCTCCAGATCGTCGCGCGCGCGTTGCCGCTGACCTACGCGGTCGAAGTGTTGCGCGCCGCGCTCTTTGGCGGCGCGTGGACGGACGCCGCGCTCGATTTGCTCGCGCTGGCGGGATTCGCTATAATCTTGTTCGCGCTCGCCGCGCGCGTGATGCGTCGGTGGGTGGAGTGATCCGACGACGAAAGACCAAAGACGAAGGACGCAGGCATTCGGCTTGCATCATCCCGACAGGAGTTGAGGAATGAAACGAACCGCCGTGATTCTGATGTTGGTGATCCTGGGATTTGGAACCTTGGCGCCGATTGTGCGCGTCGACGCGGCGACGCCCACGCGCCACGGCTTTTGTAAATCTTGCGGCGAGGAAGAACCCACGCCAACTCTAGTCTCTGCGCCTGTGGTACATTTTTGGTTCTTCTTCGATAGCGGCTGCTACACCTGTATGCAAGTGTACAATCGCATCTTGCCGCGCATCCTCGCCAACTATCCCGCCGAACAAGTTGCAATGAACGTCTGGGATGTGTCGCAGTTCGGCGTGGCGGTCCCGCGCGCGCTGGAACAGCGCTATGGCGTCGTCAAACCAGACGCGACGGAAATTTTTATCGGCGAGTACGCGCTGTTGGGCAGTCAGGAGATCGAAGCGCGCTTGCCGCGTTTGATCGATCACTATCTGGCGCAAGGCGGCATCGCGTTGACGCAAGTGAACGCGAGCGCGCAACCGTCTGCCACGCGCACGCCGACGCGTGCCCCTTCGCCCACACCGATCGCGTCTTCGCCCAAAGCGGTCGTGCACGCCGTGATGTTTTGGGGCGAGTACTGTTCATATTGTCACTACGTCATCGAAAACATGTTGCCGCCGCTCCAGAAAAAATACGGCGCGCAACTCGACATTCAACTGTTCGAATTGTCCCAGTCTGAAAATATGCGGTTGTTTGAAGCGGCGATGGAGGTGTTGCGCGTGCCGCCGAGTGATTGGGCGGTGCCGTTTATGATCGTCGGCGATCAAACGATGATTGGCGGCGACGAAATTTCGCAACAACTACCGCGCCTGATCGAAAAGCATCTCGCGGCAGGCGGCATCGGCTTGCCCAAGATCCCCGGCTTGGAAAAACGCGTCGCTCCGCCGATTCCAACCATCGCGCCGACTTTCGCGCCGACGCCAGCCGTACGCGTGATCGTCAATCCAACATCTGCGCCGCCAACCGCCGCACCCTCGCCAACCGTCGTCGCGCTTGCGCCTGCCAAGCCGGTCGCGCGCGCAGTGATGTTCTGGATGAAAGGGTGTACGCATTGCGAAGAGGTGAGCGCGCGCGTGTTGCCACCGCTCCAGCAAAAGTACGGCGCGCAATTCGAGATTCGTCTGATCGAAGTGGTGACGGCGCAAGACGTGGAGCAACTGTATCAACTCGCGGCAAGTTTTGGATTTTCGAAAGAACAAACCGGCGTGCCGCTTTTGATCATTGGCAATCAAGCGCTCGTCGGCGCAAATCAAATTCCAGCCGAACTGCCACGCCTGATCGAAACGCATCTCGCGGCAGGCGGCGTTGATTTTCCATCGCTCGGCGGCGCGAGCGCGCGCGCGGCGACGCCGGCATCCAGAGCCGTCTGTCCACCGACGACCGCCGATTGCGGACCCGAAGCGCCGATCCAGAAAATTTTGCGCCAAGACCCGGTTGGTTTTGCGCTGGCGTTGATCGTGTTGCTGGGAATGCTCGGCGCGCTCGCGCGCGTGGGCGCAGACGCGCTCGCGCGTCACGCGCGCGTCGCTCCCGCGTGGGAAACCTGGGTGGTTCCACTGTTGATCCTTCTTGGAATCGGCGTGGCGGGCTATCTGGCGTACGTGGAAGTGCTGGAGGTTTCCGCGATTTGCGGTCCGGTCGGAAATTGCAACACGGTGCAACAGAGTCCGTACGCGCGCTTGTTCGGCATTCTGCCGATTGGCGTGCTGGGTGTGCTGGGTTATCTCGCGATCCTGGGCGCGTGGCTCGTCGGGCAAATCGGGCGCGGGGAACTCGCGGTGTGGGGAAAACGCGCGGCATTCGCGTTTGCGATCTTTGGCGTGTTGTTCTCGCTCTATCTCACCTTGCTCGAACCGTTCGTGATCGGCGCGGTGTGCGCGTGGTGTCTTTCGTCGGCGATCCTTATGACCGCGCTGATGCTCATCCTATCGCGCGATCTGCGCTAACGTTCCAAGAAAAACCAAGTTGATCGCCGAGACCGGATCGGCAGGGTCACTAGTCACACTTGCCCAACGCGTCGCCGCGCGTCAGAAATTCCAAAACGCGGCGTTCCCACTCGCGCGGATTCGCAGCGAGCAAGCCGACATGTCCGGCATTGGGCGCGATGTACAACTGTTTCGGTTCGCGCGCGGCTTGATACAATTGCCGCGCGTTGCGCACCGGGATCAACGGATCGAGTTCGCCGTGAATGAGCATCACCGCGCGCGGTGAAATCTTCGCGATGTCGTCCACCGGGCGCACTTTACGAATGTCCAACCCCGTTTCGCGTTCGCCGAACCAGATCACCAGCGGCGCGAACGGAAACGCGGGCAAGCCCGTCAGTCCTTCCACGCCATCCGCGAGATTGTCTTCGATGCTCGTGTACGCGCTCGCCGCGATCACCGCGCGCACGTGCGGAATCCGCGCCGCCGCGCGCAACGCCGTGCCCGCGCCCATCGAATGTCCCATCAAGCCGATGCATTGCGGATCGACTTCGGATCGCGTGAGCAAATAATTCACCGCGCCGCGCACGTCTTCGACTTCCGCGTAGCCGAGTGTCGTGATCGCGCCCGCGCTCGCGCCGTGATTCCGCAGATCGAACAACAGCGCGCCGTACCCGTACGAAGCCAGCCGCGCGGCTTCGTCGAGCAAATGATCGCGATTCGTCGCCAAGCCGTGCAGGAAAACGATTGCCGCGCGAGTGCGCGGATCGGGCGGAATGAACCAACCGCGCAATTGCAAACCATCCGACGACGCGAACGCGACATCTTCCCAGATCGCGATTCCGGCATCGGCGGGAGTGCGCGCCGCGTGATTGCGCGCGGGATGCGCCAAAATCAGCGCGCGCGAGTACGAAAGCCAAAGGGTCGCTCCGCTCAGCGCCAGCGCGACGACGATCAGCGCAAAGCGCGCGAGGTTGCGCCAATAATTACGCGGACGATTCATCGCTCCATTCCCGTCGGCGTGCGATAAAATCCGAGTGATTGCAAAATCGTTTCGCCGTCACTCCCGCGCACGCTTGCGCCGTTCCACAATTTGACGATGATGCGGCGCGGCGCGCGTTCGACGTACGCTTGTAGTGCGCGCTTTAGCGCGCTCTCTTCTCCGCGCGCGACAATCCGTTCACCGTTGTCCTCCGCGATCACAATCGGCTCACCGCGCGCCAAGACGATATGCGTGGACGCAACGCGCGCGACATTCGCGATGTTCGCGGGATCGGTTGCGTTGATCACGGTTAGCGCGTCCGACATCGACGCGCGTAACATCTCGACCGCGTCCTTGTGCGCGAATTGCACGCCTGATAATCCCTCGACGAAATAACCGCGCCGAATCTCGCCGCGCATTTCCCAGCGATTGAACACGGGATACAACGTCGCCCAATCGCCCGCGCGATCTTCACGCTCCAAACCTTCGCGTGTGACGATGCCGTACCGCGCGAGATACACGCGCGCTAATTTTTCCGCGCGCTCCTCGTCCGACATTTGCCCCAGCACCGTCGCGCGCCGCACGAGCGACCAGCGACCTTGGGTGGGCGTTTTATCAAACGCCCCCACAGACGCGCGCACCCGTTTCGCGACGCGGCGTTTTGCGTCGCGGTACCGCGTGTGCGACAGCGCGCGCGGCACGTTCGCCAAGCGCGCCGCGAGTTCGGCTTCCAATTCCGATTTTTGTTGGGGCGTTTGATAAAACGCCCCCGCGCTACGCGCCACGTCCAACGTGTCATTCGTCACCGATCCCGCCGCGACCAATTCCTGTAGGGGCGTTTGACTAAACGCCCCCACTGACCGCGCGATCTCCGCCGCGAACGACGCGCCCTCTGATTTCAGGAACGCAAGGATCTTGCGCGCGTCGTCGCTCAACGCCGATTCGTCGGGCGCGGCAAGAAACAGCGCGCCCTCGCCGCGCGCGAACAAGCGCACGCGCGTTTTATCCGCGACCCAAATCATTTCGCCGCGCTGGCACAGTTCGTCGAGGGCGCGCGTGTCAAAATCCGCGACGCGCGACGGCAACACATCACGTTCCCACACCGCGAGCGGCAGCGCGATGCCGCGCAGTTGTTCGAGCGCGCGCGGTAACGCGTTGTCGCCGCTCAAGCGCGGCGCGAGATGCTGCCAGCGCGCGAGAAAATCGGCGTACTGGAAAAGCGAAACGGGCTGAATCTCTTTGCGAAGTAGGGACAACGTGCGGCGGTGAATTTGTTCCAGGTTGCGGCGGTCTACGAATTCGGTGATTGGGTGATTGGGTGATTGGGCAAGCGTGATAATTTCGCGCGAGGTGGTTAGGCGCGCGAGCGTTTCGTCGAGCCAGAGTTCGTCGAACGCGTAGCGATTCAAGATGTCGTCGCGCGTCAAGATGCCGGAGTGCGCGAGGAGGCGGTGGAGAATCGTTTCGTTGCGCGCCAGCGATTCGTACTCGGATGCGCGTTCGACAGAAATCCAACGCGTTTCGTTGCCGCGTCGCGTTGCAATCGAAATTTCGACGACGCGGTTTTCTGCCGCGAGTTGCGCGAGCCACGCGCGCGCGTCGCCTGCGCTACGGGCGATGATTTCGTCGGTCGTCAGATCACCGAGTTCATCGAGAATCAGTGCGAGTTCTTCCGCGCTGCGCGCTTGAAAACCTGGCGCGTCGTGTTGCGCGCGATGTTCCACTTCGGCAATCGCTTCGGGCTTGAGCAGTTCACGCATCGCGCCATCACGCATCACGTCGTCCAGCATTTCGCGCGAGACCGCGAGCGTTTGCATTTGCCGTTCCGCTTTGGGCGCGTCCCACTCGTACATATAAACGCTGATGAAATTGAAGAGCAAGCCGGACGCGACCGGCGATGGCGCAATCGTTTCAATCGGCACGACCTGGATTTCGCCCCGTTGAATCTTCGTCAAGGTTTCTTCGAGGTGCGGCAGATCGAAAACATCGCGCAGGCAATCGCGGTACGTTTCCGCGACGATGGGAAAATCGGCGTACGCGCGAACAGACGCGAGCAAATCTCTCGCCTTGAGTCGCTGCAACCAGAACGGCGTGCGTTTCGCGCCGCGCGCTTTGGGCAGCAGCAGCGCGCGCGCCGCGTTCATCCGAAAGCGCGCGCCGAAGACAGCCGAGTTGGGCAATTCGCGCAAAATGCGTTCGCGCGCGTCGCCGGGCGTCAGGCGCGTCACGATGTCGAGGGGCGGTTCAGTCGCGCGTGGAAAACGGAAAATCATTCCATCGTCGTTCGTCTGCGTTTCGGGCTCGACGCCGAAGCGTTCGCGGATCGCGCTCGCAATCGCGAGCGCCCACGCCGCGTTGACGCGTCCGCCGAACGGCGAGTGAATCACCATCCTGGGTTCGCCCAGCGCGTCCTGGAATGTTTCGACGACGATCGTTGCATCCGACGACACGCTGCGCGCGCCGACCGCGTCGAGTTGATGTTGCACGTGCGCGATCAGATTGCGCGCGGAATTTTCGTCGAGCGCGTATTCGTGCTGCAACCATTGTTCGATTTGTTGGGGCGTTTCATGAAACGCCCCTACGCGATCTGCGACCTCTCTGCGAAATTTTCCAATCCGTTTTCCCAGTTCGTACGGTCGGTACGGATAATCGCCGTTCCAGAACGGCATGCGCGGCGTCGCGCCCGCCGCGTCCTCGACGATGAGGCGGTCGTCGCTAATGTCACGCACGCGCCAGGTGTGACTGCCAAGCAGAAACGCGTCGCCGACTTTGGTTTCGAAAACAAATTCCTCTTCGAGTTCGCCGATTTTGGTTTTGCCGTCCGCCAGGTACACGCCGAACGCGCCCGCGTCGGCAATCGTGCCCGCGTTCATCATCGCGAGGAGACGCGACCCAGGGAGCGCGGCAAGTTTGTCGTTGACGCGATCCCAGACGATTTTCGCGCGCACACATTCAAACTTACCCGACAACATTTCGAGAACGGAGTCGAACAATGCGCGCGACAGATCGCGGAACGAATATGCGCGGCGGACGAGATCGTACAGCGCGGGCACGCTCCACGTTTCGCACGCGACCAGCGCGACGACTTGTTGCGCGAGCACGTCGAGTGGGTTTTCCGGCGCGCGCGTTTCTTCGACATCACCCTCCAACATTCCGCGCACAATCGCCGCCGCTTCGACCAGGTCTTCGCGAAACGTCGCGTAAATTCTGCCGACGCTCGTCTGCCCGACGAGATGCCCAGAGCGCCCGACGCGTTGCAATCCTTGCGCGACGCTTTTCGGTGATTGAAGTTGCACGACCAAGTCCACTGCGCCGATATCAATTCCCAGTTCAAGCGAACTTGTACCGACGAGCGCGGGCAGTTTGCCGTCTTTCAAGTCCTGTTCCATTTTGCGCCGCGCTTCTTTCGACATCGAGCCGTGATGCGCGCGGAACGGACCTTCCGCGCCGATCGCAAAGATGCCGCGATCGCGCGCGTGTCCGCCGGGCGCGAGCGCTTCGGTTGAATCGGGCGCGATCTCTTCGCTTTGGACGGCAGTGAATTGCGCGTTCAAGCGATCGGCGGTTCGTTCGGCGAGGCGGCGATTGTTCGCAAAGATCAGCGTCGTGCGATGCGCCATAATGTCGTTCAACACGCGCGGCACGACGAGGGGCCAGATCGTCTCGCCGGGCAGTTGCTTGAAATCGTCAACGACCGTCACGACTTGCAAATCCAGCGGTTTTTTGTATCCGGCGTTCACTATCGTCACAGGACGAGATTGGAGATTAGAGATTGGAGATTGGTCTGACTTGCCAATCTCTAATCTCCAGTCTCTAATCTCTTGTCCGCCCAGAAACCGCGCGGCTTCCTCCAACGGCTTGATCGTCGCGGACAACCCGATACGCTGAATGCGTTCCGGCGCGAGGTGGCACAATCGTTCGAGCGAAAGCGCGAGGTGCGCGCCGCGCTTGTTGCCGACGAGCGTGTGAATTTCGTCCACGATCACGGTGCGCGTCGCGCGAAACATTTCGCGCGCGCGCGGCGCGGTTAGCATCAGATAGAGCGATTCGGGCGTCGTGATGAGAATATGTGGCGGATGTTTGAGCATCGCCGCGCGCGCGCTTGAGGGCGTGTCGCCGGTGCGGACTGCGACGCGCAGCGCGGGCAATGCAATGCGGAGTCGTTCTGCGGTCGCGCGAATGCCTTCGAGCGGTACGCGCAAGTTGCGTTCGATGTCGTTGTTCAACGCCTTCAACGGGGAAATGTACAACAGACGCACACCGTCCTGGGTGCTTGGGTGATTGGGCGATTGGGTGATTCGGCGTCGGTCAGCGGTCGTCGGTCGTCGGTCTGCTTGATAGAGTTCGTCAATGCCCCACAGAAACGCGGCGAGCGTTTTGCCGGAGCCGGTCGGCGCGAGGATCAGGGTGTGATCGCCGCGTTGAATCGGCAACCAGCCCTGTGCCTGCGGCGGCGTCGGCGCGCCGAAGGTTTCGCAGAACCAGGTTCGGGTTGGCAGTGAGAAATTCTCAAGGGGATGGTTTGTCACGAAGGAGATTGTAGCCCTGTCGTTGCGGGATGTCAAAAGTGGCATAAGAACCAATGGTCTAGACGCGCGTGCCGCAGACGCGCGCCGCTTGACCTCTTAGTATTACAACGTTACTTTAGTTGAGCATGAAGTTCCCGCAGTTTGCGTTTGCGGTGGGAACGATAAGCCGCGCGGTTGCGTTTCTGAATCCGCTCCACCTCGTCTAACGCGGACTCCGCATCAAA
>VGOB01000134.1 GCA_016865935.1 Chloroflexota bacterium
ACACCGGGAGCGCTTTCGGCTACACACGCGCTCAGTCAAACAGTCGCGGCGGCAACTCAATCAACTGGTGCGTCGTTGGACGGCGCTCCCAGCCGCACGCGGTCCATAGTGACTTTTGCGGTATTGCCAATAATGTTACCAAAATAGGCGGCAAGTGGTGGGCGGATCTCTATACCGGTCCCGGATCGTACAAATTGACCTGCGGCTCGTACACCTTCAAGCAAATTTTGCAAACGTTCTCCAATGAGCCAGACCCAGACGTCATCGTGGTGCCGCTCTACGGCGAAGAGCCAACGCTTAAATTTGGCACACGCTTTCAAGACACCAGCGATTGTGGAGTAGGGAGTTTCGGACGGAACGAGACTCTCACGATGCCGCGCGCGCAATGGGCGAAATTTCGTAAAAGTTATTCCCTGGTGGTTGGAGGAAAAACCGGCATTGGCGCCGGAGTGAATGGTTTTGCGTATTTTGATGTTGAAGGGTTTGAGGTACCGCAAAAATAGGGAACGGCAACGGAATAAAACTTTGCGATTTTCCGCGCCTTTGTGTATACTCTAATCAGATTTGGTGCGGAGATAGTCAATGGCGGAAAACCAAGACGACGCGTCACGATCAAGCCGCAACCCAACCGACCTCACCGGTACCACGCTTGGCAAATATCGTCTGATCGAAAAACTGGGACAGGGCGGGATGGCGCAAGTGTACAAAGCGTACCAACTCGATTTGGAACGCTACGTCGCGATCAAGATTTTGCATCCCCATTTGACCGGCGACGAAGAATTCGCCGCGCGTTTCCAACGCGAAGCGCGCGCGATTGCCGCGTTGGAACATCCCCACAGCGTCCGCGTCTACGATTTCGATACGGATCACGATCTCGCATTTATCGTGATGGAGTATTTGACCGGCGCAAGTCTCAAAGCGCGCCTGCGCGACCTGAGTTGCCGGAACGAATTTATGGAACTCGCGCAGGTCGCGCACATCATCGGCGCGCTCGCCGACGCGCTCGATTACGCGCACGCGCATGGCGTCATTCATCGCGACATCAAACCGTCGAACGTGCTTCTCGCGACTGACGGGCGCCCGGTGCTGACCGATTTCGGCATCGCAAAAATGATCGACGCGACGATCATCACGGGCAGTAGTGGTTCACTCGGCACCCCGGCGTACATTTCGCCGGAACAAGCCAAAGGCGAACCCGGCGACGCGCGCTCGGACATTTACGCACTCGGCGTGATGCTGTACCAACTCTGCACGAACCATTTGCCGTTCGACGCGGATACGCCGTACGCGATCATTCTCAAGCATCTCACCGCGCCGCTGCCGCCGCCGCGCACACTGCGCCCGGATTTGCCGGACGCGATCGAGCGGGTGATCCTCAAATCGCTCGCCAAAGACCCAGACGATCGTTATCAAACCGCGGGCGAAATGGGGCAGGCAATTCGCGCGGCAATTGCTCCGGCAGCAAACGCGGGACGCGCGCGCTTTTCCGCGCCGGGCAAATCCGCGCTCAATCGTCTGCGCGCGCATCTATCCAATCTGTCGCGGCGCACGCTCCTTTGGCAAGGCGCGGCGTTGATCGCGATGACGCTGTTGATCTGCATCGTGCTATTTTGGATCAGTATACCGTGGCGCGCACAGCGTTATCTGACGCGCTTGACGCTAACGCCGGTTTCCGAAATTGGAGTGACTATGCTCACGCTCGAAGGCGCGGATGCCATCGTGGACACCTGGCTCGATCCGGACAAACCGGATGAAATCGGACAAGCGGCCGAACGTGCGCGATTGCGTAGCGCAGACAAAGCCGATCGGATCTTGATCGGATTTAGCGCGTCGCGCCTGCCGCCAGAAGCGAATGTGATCTCGGCGACGTTGACGCTGCGCGTCGAAGCGCAAACAAAAAGCATCGCGCCGTGCCGCATCGTCGCGTTTCGGATGGCGACGCCGTGGCGTCCCGGAACCGCCACCTACAATTCGCCGTGGAGCGCGCCGGGTTTGATGACGGGTGTAGATTACGATTCGACTGCGGCGGATCGCGTGACCTTGCCGGAATCGGGATCGGTCGCGCTCAATCTGACGCAGACCATTGCCGGATGGCAAAAGCGCGGACGCGCGGGCGGCGGCTTGGTGTTGATGCTTTCGGACGATAGTCATCCCCAATGTCAGTACTGGGTCTACACCACCGAGCAAACCGATCCGGCGAAACGTCCCGTGGTACGCATTTCCTACAAGGAACAACAATGAGCGACCCTTCGGCTACCCCCTTCGACTCCGCTCAGGGCAGGACTCAGGGCGCGCCGTACTTGACCGACGCGGCAGGGCGCCGATTCGCGCTCGCCGATCAACCGATCGTGCTGGGACGTTCCGAAAAATGCGCGGTCTACATCGCCGATCCGCGCGCGTCGCGGCGGCACGCGCAAATCGCGTGGGACGGCGAAACGTCCACGTTGTCCGATCTCGGCAGCGCGAATGGAACATTTCTGAACGGGCGGCGCATCAGCGCGCCAGAAACTTTGCGCGATGGCGATGAAATCACCGTCGCGAGCGCGGTCTTTACGTTTCACGATCCCGAATCCACGCTGCGCGCGGGAAATGTTCCGTTGCTCGTCGTAGATGCCAAGACCGGCGAAATCTGGATCAATCGCAAACCCATTTCACTTTCCCCCAAAGAGCAAGCCCTCTTCGATCTTCTCTACCGCAACGCTGGCGCGCCGATCAGCAAACAACAAATCGCGGAAGCCGTGTGGCCCGAGTACCAAGCGCAAGTGTACGATTACCAGATCGAAAGTCTGGTGAAACGCTTGCGCGAGAAACTGGAGCCGGATCCGGCAAATCCGGCGCTGATCGTGACGGCGCACGGGCGGGGATACAAGTTGGTCACAACATAGAAACCAGGTTTCTCCAAGAAACCTGGTTTCTGTATTTTATTTGCTGATTGTTGGCGAATTGTTGGCTGATTGTTTGCGCGAACTTGAGAAATTTCCCGCGCAATGGTGTAGACTGCGGATGAAAATTTACGACAGCCGGCGGTCATCGGTCGGCGGTCGAATTTCTGGAGGTGCGCGATGTTTTTTCGGCGACGACGTTTCACGCGACGGACGATGTGGTTTGGGGGTGGCGGCATATTCTTTCTTTTGCTGTTGATGTGCCTCGCGCTGTTCCTCTGCCGCGCGTCGTGGTTCTTGCGATAGTGGCTGGAGATTGGAGATTAGAGATTGGAAGTTGGATCAGTTTTCTAACTTCTAATTTCCAACCTCCAACTTCCAACGTCCAACTTCCATTTTCCAAACCGGAGGAAACGATGAAAACGCGAATTTCGATTTTGCTGATCCTTGTGTTGCTCGCGCTGCTGTGCGGGACCGCGTGTCGCGGGCGCGAACAACCTGCCGCGCCGATTCCAACCGCGACGGCGTACGTTCCGCCGCCTGCCGGACAACCACCGGCAGCAAGACCTTCTGCGACACCGTTCAGCCCAGCACCGGCTCAACCCCAATCGGTTGGCGCGCCTTCGCCGACGCCGCTGGCGCGTCCCGATCTGATCATTGCGGAAACGACGGTGACACCCGCGGCGGCAAATTCGAGCCAGGTTCGGATTCACATCGTCGCGCGCAATCAAGGCGGCCCGATCAGCGCGGCGTTCACGATTCGCTGGCATCCGCATCAGAAAGATAAAGGACTCGTCGGATGCAGTCAGGATTTCTACAATCTCAACCAGCGCGAATGGGTCGTGGACTGTACCTACACCTATCCGGCGGGAGAACGCGGCGAAATGCACTGGGTCGCGGTGGTGGACGCGGAAAACGACGTGAAGAGCGAAGCGAACGAGAACAACAACGAAAAAACTGGTACGGTTGCTATCGGCAGCGGTGGCGGACAACCACCTCCACCTGCCGGTCAAGCGCCGCCCGTGCCGACAAACTGCCGAGTACGGGTTCCGACTTCTGGATCGGTCCAAGTTATTCTGGACTGGGATCACTCAGGGCAGCCGGCGCCAAGCGGTTTTCGAATCTACCAGGGAACGACGAGTCTGGAAAAAACCGTGGGCCCAAACGACAAGTCCGCGTCACTTTCGAACTTGACGCGCGGCGTGCAATACCACTTTGACGTACGCGCCTACAACGCCTCCGGCGAATCGCGCGCGAACGCGTGCAGTGTGGATGTGACGCCACCAAGGTAGAGGCAGAAGGCAGAAGGATGAACAATGCTGAATGTGCCTGAAGGTTTTCCTTCTGCCTTCATCCTTCCGCCTTCATCCTTTATTCGGAGGACACGATGAAAAAACTATTCGGTTGTCTCGCACTGATCATCTTGATCATCATCGCAATTTTACTTTTCGCGCTGGTGCGTAATCGCGCGGAACCGGCGCCGCAGCCCGCCGCGCAACAACAAGCGTCCAGTCAATCCGGCGCGCCGTCGCAACCGACGATTCAGATCGTTTCACCGGCGAATGGCGCGCGCGTGCGCGTCGGTCAGCAATTCCAGGTGCACGTCATCGCGACAGATGCGGGCGGCGTCACGACGATTGCGTTCGCGCTCAGCGGTCAGTTAGGCACGCCGATCACCGCGCCAGCGCCGCAAAAAACATTTTCCGTCGCGATTCCGGTCGTTTTGCCGAATCAAGGGATTCACACGATCGCCGTGCAAGCAAGCAACGCGAGCGGCGCGAAAAGCCAGCCCGTCGCCGTGCGCGTGGTCGCGCTGCAAAATTTGAGCGATCCGACAAACCCCGGCGATCCACCTGCGCCGGTGCCGGATGTGCCAACCGATCCGGTTTCGCCGAGCGGCAATCTGCCCGCGCCGGTCAACTCAACGGTGAACTTTGCCGCGAATCCGGCGAGCATCGCGCAAGGTCAGTGCAGTACGTTGCGTTGGGTCGTGGAAGGTGTGCGCGAGGTGTACTTTGAAGGCGTCGGCGTGACGGGGAACGAACAGCAACAACAATGTCCGATGCAAACGACGACGTACACGCTCACCGTCGTGTTCCAAGATGGCAGCGCGCGCAATTACACCGCGACCGTCACCGTGACTGCCGCGCCCATCGGCGGACAAACGCCTGCCGCGCCAAGCAACTTGCGCGTCACCTCGACGACCAAGACGACGGCGCGAATCGCGTGGACGGATAACGCGGGCAATGAAACCGGTTTTGAAATCGGCATCGAGGGCAGGGATGGACTTTCCGCGAACGCGAACGCGACGCAAATCGAAGCGACCGGGTTGACGTGCAATCGCGCGTACAACTTTCGCGTGCGCGCGCTGAACGCGGCAGGCAGTTCGGCGTGGAGCAACATCGTCACCGCGCAAACGCTCGCGTGCGACACTCTGGAAACCGCGCCCAGCGCGCCAAGCAACTTGCGCGTCACTTCGACGACCAAGACGACGGCGCGGCTCGCGTGGACGGACAGTGCGAACAACGAAACCGGTTTTGAAGTCGCCATCGAAGGCAGTCCCAGTCTTTCGACGAACGCGAACGCAACGCAAATCGAAGCGACCGGATTGACGTGCAATCGCGCGTACAACTTTCGCGTGCGCGCGCTGAGCGCGGCGAGCAATTCGGCGTGGAGCAACATCGTTACCGCACAAACGCTGGCGTGCGACCCGGGTCCACAGCCGCCGACCGCGCCATCGAATTTGCGCCAAGCCACTACGTCGCTCGTCGGCAAGGTCGCGCTGCAGTGGAACGACAACTCGAACAATGAAGACGCTTTCGACATCGAACGCGTCGCGGCAGATGGATCAGCCACGCGCACCGCGACTGCGAACGCGAATGCAACCGGCACGAACGTAGACGCGCCGCCGTGCGGCACGACGTACCAATTCCAGATTTCGGCGCGCAACAGCGCGGGCTACTCGGCGGCAAGCAACAAAATCTCGGTGGCGGGCGTTTGCGCGAGCGGGAGCGGCGTGCCAGCCAAGCCAGTCAACTTGCGCGTGCAATCGGTGACGGCGACCGCGATCAATCTGGTCTGGGACGATCCGGCGACGAACGAAACGCGTTTCGAAATATTGCAAACCGGCAAAAGCGCGCCGGTCGCGCAAACGAACGCGAACGATCACACGGCGCAAATCCTCAACGCGTCGTGCGCTCAATCGTTCGAGTTTCGCGTGCGCGCGTGCAACGCGCAGGGCTGTTCCGAGCCGAGCAATGCGGCGAGCGCGACGACACCGGCTTGCCCGACCAAGCCGCTCGTCATCACGGGCGTCAAAGTGACGATCACGCCGGAGAACTTTAGCGGACCTTGTCCGTACAAAGTAAATCTGTCCGGCACGATTTCGGCGACCGGAACCGGTACGGTGAAATATCAATGGATCATCAACGGTGAAGCGCGTTCGGTTCAGGAACGTGCGTTTGACGGCGCGGCAACCAAAGCCGTCGAAGTTGCGACGTGGACGGTGAGAAACGGCACGCACACCGCGCGCCTCAAAGTGCTTGACCAGCCGGGCGAACCCTTCGCCGAAGACAAAATCGGCGTGTTCTGCTCCAATTAGAAATAGACCTGTGAGGTCTCGGAGACCTCACAGGTCTGCCCGATCGAGGTGTTCGATGAATCGCAAACGACTTTGGATCATAGGCGCGCTGATTCTCGTTGTTACGAGTTGCGCGCGTGCGGCGCCATCCACTTCGATCTCCGCTCCGGCGACAACTCCGGTGGCGAAGGGGGACGCGACCGCGTACTATCCCACGCAAGCGTGGCGCACCGCGACGCCGGAACAGCAAGGCGTTGATTCGGCGGCGCTGCTGAAACTGTTCGACGAAATCCAAGCGAAGCAATACAACATCCACAGCATCATCATCGCGCGGCACGGTTTCATCGTCGCCGAAGCGTACTGGTATCCGTTCCAGCCGAGTTACAAGCACGTGCTGTACTCGTGTACCAAAAGCGTCAACTCTGCGCTCGTCGGCGTCGCGATCAAGCAAGGCAAAATCAGCGGCGTCAATCAACGCGTCGTTGATTTCTTCCCAGAGCGAAAGATCGCCAATGGTTCGACTGCGCTCACCACAGGCAACGACGCGCGCAAGCAAGCGATGACGCTGGAGCATCTGCTCACGATGTCGTCGGGGATGGAGTGGAACGAGACCGGCGTCCCGCTCACCGCGTCGAACAATTCCAATCGCCAGATGATTCAGAGCAAGGACTGGGTGCAATTCGTTCTGGATCGTCCGATGAAGGAAGACCCAGGCGCGCGCTTTAACTACAACTCGGGCGGCGCGCATCTCATCAGCGCGATTCTGCAAAAGACGACCGGGCAGAACGAGTTGGCGTTCGCACAAGAGTATCTCTTCAAACCGCTTGGCATTTCCGATATCGCGTGGACGATGGACCCAAACGGCATCTATCGCGGCGAAGATGGATTGGAGTTGACGCCGCGCGATATGGCGAAGATCGGCTATCTGTTTTTGAAAAACGGAACCTGGGACGGACAACAAATCGTCTCCGCCGATTGGGTCAAGCAGTCGTCGCGCAAACACATTGACACGCTCGACGAAAAAGACTACGGCTATCAATGGTGGGTGCAGCCGTTTGGCATCTACAACGCGGCGGGACGCGGCAGTCAGTACATCTTCGTCCTGAACGATCTCGATATGGTCGTCGTCTTCACGAGCGGACTCAAGACGAAAGATTTCGATTTGCCCGCGTCGCTCGTTGAAAAGTTCGTCATCCCTTCGACTCCGCTCAGGGCAGGCCCTGCCGCGAAACCACAGCCGCTGCCCGAAAATGCCACGGCGTCCGGCGCGCTGACCGCGCGCGTCAAGTCGCTTGGACAAGCGGAACCAAAGCCCGCGCCGCCGCTACCAACCATCGCGCAGACGATCTCCGGCAAAACGTACGCGCTCGAAAACAATTCGCTGAACTTGCGCGGATTCGCGCTGACGTTTCAAGACAAGGACGCGCTCTTCCGAATGATCGTCGGCGACAAACGCTTGGACGTAGCGGTCGGCTTGGACAATGTGTTTCGCGTCACACGCATCGAAGCGCGCGGCGAGGTGGCGATGCGCGGATTCTGGCGGAATGACAAGACGTTCGTCATTCAACAACAATTCCTGAACGAGGCGGATCGTTTAGAGTACGCGTTCACGTTCGACAAAGATACGATTGATCTGCGCGTGACCGGCTTCATCGAAAGCAACACGGAACAAGCGCGCGGCAAACTGCAAAATTGAAATGCGCGAATGTTCAGACACGGTAGCATTGCAACCGCAGAGAACGCAGAGACGCAGAGACGCAGAGAAAAAATCCTAAACTCTGCGCTCTCTGCGCCTGCGGTGAATGAATCGGTGAACATGCTACAGTCTCAATGTTCAGATAAAAACTTCGACGGTCGGCGGTCGTCCGTCGGCGGTCGCATTTTCTGAAGGAGGACAAATTGTGTGACCAACATCTCTCGCGGCGCGATTTTTTACGACTCGGTGCGCTGACCGTCGGCGGGATCGCGCTCGCCGGATGTCGCGGCGATCAAATCGTCAAGGTGACGGCGACCCCTTCGGCTACCACTCAGGGCGCGCCTGCCGCGCAACCCGTACCGACGCTTGCGCCCGGCGTTTTTGCCGACACGCTTTTCGTCAATGGCAAAATCGTTACGATGGACGCGAGCGACAGCGTCGCGCAAGCGATTGCGATCAAGGACGGTTTGATTCTGCGAACCGGCACGACCGACGCGATTCGCGCGCACGCCGGAGCAAACACCAAAGTGATTGACTTGCGCGGCAAGACGCTGACGCCCGGCATCATTGACACGCACAATCATCTGAGCGTGCTGGGTTTGGTCGGACCGCTCTACATTGACATCAATCCGCCCGCCGTGCGAACGCTTGCGGAACTGCAAGCGAAGATCGCGGAAGCAGTCGCCAAGAAACCGAAAGGCGAATGGGTGATCGCGCAAGGATTCATCTCATTCGAGGGACGCAATCCGGAAAAACGCGATCTCGATCCGGTCTCGCCGAATCACCCAGTTATGCTAATCAACCAGGGCGGGCACGTCGGCACGGTCAATTCGTACGCGCTCAAACTCGCGAATGTCACCGCCAGCACGCCGAACCCAAAGTACGGAATGTTCGGGCGCGACGCGAAAGGCGAGCCGAACGGCGTGCTGGTCAATCACTCGGCGATGGACATTTTCCGCAAGTTGTGGGCGAACTTGATGACGCCGCAGATTTATGACGCGGCGATCACTTCGCCGCAACCGAAATTCGCCGCCGTCGGCGTGACGACGTTTTGCGACAACAACGCGCGCGGGCTTGATCGCATGAAGGCGTACTTTGACGCGGGACGCAATCACAAGATGACGATTCGCGGCGCGATTATGAACACGATCGAGTACTATCCCGAACTCGCGGGGCGCGCGGACAAGGTCAAAGCGATGCAGTACGAGGACGACTATATGCGCCTGCGCGGCTATAAATTCTTGGTGGATGGCGCGGTCGCGGCGATGCACACGCACGAGCCGCACAAGGGAATGGCGTGGGACATCGCGACCTGGGAGCCGCGCGCGTTGAACGAGGCAGTGAAAACTCTGCACGCCGCCGGTTTCCAGTGCTCGTTCCACGTCATCGGCGACGCCGCGGTGGACATGGCGCTCGACGCGATCGAGGGCGCGCAAAAGGCAAATCCACGCGCCGACGCGCGCCATCGCATCGAGCACGCGGTCTTGAACACGGATCGCGCGCTCAAGCGCACGAAAGATTTGGGCGTAATCGTTTCGACGCAACCACAGGGCATTCGCTTGCTCGGCGATTATTTCCGCGAGATTCTGGGCGAAGAACGCGCCAAGCGCATCATCCCCACGCGCACCTGGCTCGATCTCGGTGTCCCGCTCTGCCTCAGTTCCGATTCGCCGACGTTGCCGTGGTACTCGCCCCAAGTCACGCTCGCCGGAGCGCTGGCGCGCGTCACGGGCAGCAACCAAGTAATCGCGCCGGATCAATGTCTCACCTTCAAAGAAGCAATCCGCGCACACACCGTCACGAGCGCGTACGCGCTCTTTCAAGAAAAGATCAAAGGTTCGCTCGAACCCGGCAAGATGGCGGATGTGATCGTCTGGACGGAAGACCCGTATGCACTCGCGTGGCAGCAACTCTACAACACGACAATTGAGTTGACGATGGTGGGTGGCAAGGTAGTGTATCAGAAATCATAACTGACCGCCGATCGCAAATGGCTGATGGCGTATGGCAGATCGACTTTTGCCATACGCCATTTGCTATTTGCTGATTTGTTGACGCGCTTGCCGTTTGACGTTATACTTGGCGCAAGTGTTCAGTGCCCGTGTCATTGCGAGGAGCGTTTTTCGCGACGAAGCAATCTCCAAGCCACGACAGGGAGATTGCTTCGCTTCGCTCGCAATGACACGGAGCCAAACAGCGGCAACGATGCCCTACCAAATTTTCCTCTCCTCAACCTATCGCGATCTCATCGCCGAACGTGAGGCGGTCGAGCAAGTCATCGTCGCGCTTGGTCAGCACTTTAAAGGGATGGAGCATTTCTTCGCGCGCGAAGAGACGCCGCTGGAAACGTGTCTCGCCGAAGTCGCGCGCTCGCACTGGCTCGTCCTCGTCGTCGGGCAGCGGTACGGCGCGACGGACGCGGCTGGCATTTCGTACACCGAGCGCGAGTACTTGCGCGCTGGGCAACTGAACATTCCGCGTTTCGTTTTTCTGCAAGACGAATCGGCGACGGACGCGCCGCGCGACGATGACCCCGTCAAACGCGCAAGCGTCAAGCGATTCCGCGTCGATTTGATGGCGCGGCACACTGTCGCGTTCTTCAAAAACCCCAACGAACTCGCGAAGCAAGTCGCGCTCACGCTCGCGCGCGAAATCATAATGCGCGGCGCCGCATCGCGCGGACTGATGCCGCCGCCTCCGCCCGAAATTTTCGTCGGACGGCAGGACAAACTGCGCGACATCGCCGCGCGCTTGAGCGCGAATGGCGCGGTCGGCATTGCTGGCGTGCGCGGCTTGGGCGGCATCGGCAAGAGCGCGCTGGCGACGGTCTTTGCGTACGCGCACATCGCCGAGTATCCCGACGGCTTGCTGTGGGTCACGCTCGCGGGGCGCGACCCGATGCTCCTGCTCTCCGACCTCGCGAACGTGTTCGGCGAAGACGTGTCCCGCTACAGCGACGTGGCTGGGCGCGCGGCGCGCGTGCGCGCGCTCCTCGACGGCAAGCGCGCGCTCCTCATCCTCGACGACGCGCGCAAAGAGGATTTGCCGAACCTGCCGCATTTGCAGATGCGCTGCCCCACACTCATCACGACGCGGCTCGAATCGCTCGCCATCGTTCCGCCGCGCGCGATGCTCTCGCTCGAAATTCTGTCCGAAGACGATGCGCTGGCGCTGTGCCGCGAGGCGCTGAGCGGTAGTCGAAGCGTGGGTGATCGCGTGGACAACGCGCGCGATAGTTTCATCGCGCTCTGCCGCGCCGCGGGCAATCTGCCGCTGGCGTTGAACATTTTGCTGCGGCGATTGTTCACCGACAAAGGGCTGAGCGTTGAGGAATTGACCCAGCGCGTTGCCGACCGCAAGCGCGCGATCAAGGAAGTCAGCAAGTCCGACGACCCGAACCTGAACGTGCGCGCGTCGTTTGATTTGAGTTACGATGTGTTGAGCGAGTGGGACCAAAAACTTTTCCGCGCGCTCGGCGTGTTTGACGGTCCCGATTTCAGCGCGGCAATGCTCGCGGTCATCCTGAGCGCGAAGACGCCCCCTGTCATCCTGAGCGAAGCGAAGGATCTCGCAAGCAACTCGTCTTCTCCAAGCGCTTCGCGAGATCCTTCGCTCGCTCCGCTCGCTCAGGATGACAAGGCGGACGACGATTTTGCGGACGACGTGCGCGACGGATTGGACAACCTGGCGCAGTACGCCTTGATTGAGCGCGCTGAGCGCGGACGCTTCCGCCTGCATCCACTCCTCCAGTCCTACGCCCAGAATTTGTTGAGCGAATCAGGCGAGGAAGCGCGCGTACGCGAACAAGCCGCGAGCGCGTATTCGATATTCGCGCAAAGCCTTTCCGAACCCGATGGCTGGGACCAGTTGGAGTTGGAACGCGAGAATTTGATCGGTGTTCTGGAGACTTGCAAAACACGGGAATGGCATCAGACTTTGGCGGACTTGGCAACAAACCTTGAGAATTTTCTGGATACTCGCGGATACTGGGACGTTGACATCCGTTGGCTTGAAGAAACTCGCTTGGCATATCACGGACTGGGTAATCGCCAGCGTGAAGCAGGGACGTTACACAAAGTTGCAATCATCTATGCAAGTAGAGGGGAATATCAAAAAGCCAAAACGTATATCGAGCAGTCGCTGGGAATGATGAAGGAACTAGAGGACAAGCTAGGGGCGGCGGCGACGTTGAACCAACTCGGCGGCATTGAATCACAACAAGGCAACTATGCGGCGGCGCGGACGTTTTTCGAGCAGTCGCTGGCACTCGCAAAGGAATTGGGGCACAAGCAAGGGACGGCAGTGACGTTGCACGAACTCGGCAACATCGAATCACAACAAGGCAACTATGCGGCGGCGCGGACGTTTTTCGAGCAGTCGCTGGTACTCGCAAAGGAATTGGGGGACAAACGCAATGCGGCTCACACGTTGCACTCACTCAGCAGAATCGAATCAGATCAAAGCAACTATGCGGCGGCGCGGACGTTTTCCGAGCAGTCGCTGGTACTCGCAAAGGAATTGGGGGACAAGCAAGGGTTGGCAGCCACGTTGCACTCACTCGGCGTGATTGAATTGAAGCAAAGCAACTATGCGGTCGCGCGGACGTTTTTCGAGCAGTCGCTAGTATTTTCGAGTTTAGACTAACGCCGAACGACTCGGGTTTTCCGAGTTGAGAAATTCGCACCTTAAAATTGAAATCAGTTCATCAAACGGGCTATTTCTTGCTCTTCTTGATGATCGGATGCCGTTCGGCCCGTCGCCGCACCTTGCCTTTGGGCCATCCTTTGGACTTTCCTCTGGGTTTCGGCGCGCGGG
>VGOB01000135.1 GCA_016865935.1 Chloroflexota bacterium
GATTTGGCGGAAACTGTTGGTGAGGCACAGCATCGGGCAGGACTCCTTTCGAAAAGGGTGGTGATTGCCTCGAAAGGATACTCGCTTTCTGTTGCTGTGTCTACCCCCCCAAGTTTTATATGCGCCCCCCCGAATTCATTCGGGGGCGTTCTCGCAAGAGCAAGTTTCTGGCGGCAGACATACCGCGTATCGGCGGTATGAATTCTCGAAATGACAGGATAGGCAATGCTCGCTAATAAACGCCGTAACGCCGAACGGCATCGGTCATCGCCTCGATGTTGCCGGGGCGCGCCGCCATAATTTGCCCGGTCGCGCGCAAAATGTATCTGCCGCCGCGCGCCGCGGCATCGAGACAGCGCC
The DNA here is from genome assembly GCA_016865935.1 of Chloroflexota bacterium. Lineage (GTDB taxonomy): Bacteria > Chloroflexota > Anaerolineae > UBA4142 > UBA4142 > VGOB01. The sequence goes on from VGOB01000135.1 coordinate 361, forward strand.
GCACCTCGACGACGACGTCCGCGGCGGAGCCATCCGCAAGGACGCGCTCGTCGAATCCGCCGAACAATGTGATGCGATGCCCGACGCGCGCTTTGGCGTCCGCCAGATCAACATCGCCGGACTTGGCGGCGGGCGTCAGTGTTTCCAGCGCGTCGGCGCCGGTATCGGCGTGCAGTTCCAGCAACCGACGCGCGCGTCCGCAATTGTGATACGAGACCAACATACCGGCGGCGTGAATCGCGTGTACCACCTCCGCGTCGTACGGCAAGATAAATTCCTGATACGCCTTCGGTGAAATGCCAAAGCCGACCCAGGTTTCGTTGTAATTGATCGTCTGGATGCCGCTTTGCGCCAGCCGCCGGATCAAACGAATTTGGCGATCGGTGATCGCGCGCATCAATTGCTTGACCCACGCGGGGCGATCGTACAAATCGGTGGCGAGGTTGTTGATGCCGCGCAACTGGCACGCTTCGTCCCACACTCCCGGCGTGACGTGATGAAAAACCGCGCGCCGCCCAACACGCTGCACCAGCGCGGTCAAACGCTCAATGGCGATTGCCGCCGGGTCCGGCATAAAACGCAATAGATCGAGGTCTCGTTCTTGCTTGAGCAAGTGCTCGAATGTTGCGCGCGCGTGATCGTCGAGCCGGTAGGTGTACGACAATTCGCCGCCGGGCGTCGTGACGGTCCGGCGGACGATCTGGTGACCGGCTGGTCGCGCGATGACTTGGCGGCGTTCGCGCCAGGTGGTGTTCGTGTCGTCGCTGGGAAATAACAGCGCGGGGAACGTGATGACTTCGCCGGGATGCTCCGTCTGCGTCAAGATCATCGGATCGAGACCCAGGTTTTCCTGAATCGCGACAATCGTCGCCAGCGGATCGTCCAGCCAAAGTTTGTACAGATCGCTGTAGGTGCGCGCGCCGGGCGTTGCTTTCAAAAGAAAAGGCAAACCCAGCCAGCAAGCCACCGGCACGCGATCGGTTGGCTCGCCGCGCAGCGCGCGCAAGAATCGGTCGTAGCTATCCATCGCTTACACTCGTGCCCAACTCTTTTGGATCAGCCGCGCGGACAGATCAATCGCGTCTTGCAAACTTGGCGTTTGCATCTGCAACAAGATGCCGCGCGTCCCGAACAACTCGACAACCTGATCCGTGTACTGTTCGAGATCGGGCATCGCGCGGTTTTCCCAATCTTGAATCCAATAGCGCATCGTCAGCGCGGTTTTGCCCGCAGCGGCGTCTTTGAGCGCGACGAGATCATTGTGCGGCAGAGCCAGGTCAATCGCGCGCAGGTTTTCGATTTCGAGGATCGTCGGAACTTGGTAGGCGATGTTGCCGCACGAATGGATCACGATTCCGCCAAACTCTTTCGAGAGGATGTTGTTGTAGTGCACGCCGAATTCGCGATAATGCTTGCGCGAGATCACCGCCAGCACGTCGTCGCTGACGCGGACGCCCAAGTCGGTTGGCATATACCAATCTTCGTGACTGAGCGCCCACAAATTCTTGATGACGCGCATTTGCGCTCGGACAAAATCAATCGTCGCTCGGGTCGTGAGTTCGAGCAAATGATGTACTTCGGCGGGATGTTCGACCAGCGCGGCGAGAAAATCGGAGTAGCCCCAGAGGTACGACGCGGTCGTCAGCGGCGAGGCGATGTTGCACGGTTGCAATGGCAACTCGGTATGCTCTTGCATATACGCGATGCGCCGCAAAATAAATTCGTTCATCCCAGAACGGTGCGGATCGGGCAACGCAAGATCGTACACCGCTTTCGGATTGGAACCGATGAGCGGTTCGATCCAGGCGTCGCTCTGGTCGTTCCAGATGCACTTGGCGCCGAACGATGCCGCGATCGCGCCCAAGCCGATCCCAGTTTTGATGTGCGCGATGCCGAAATCGCAAACCGATTCTTGTCCGCGATTGCGCTGGGTCTGGCGCATGAGATCGAGCGACCAGTTGTCCATCACGTCCTGGGTCGCGTACCATTTGCCGAACGGTTGCACGAGCAGCGGCACTGGCAACCCCGTTTTCAGTTCGTACACGCCGCGCAAAATGTTTTGTTTTTCGGTAGAAGATAACATCAGCGATAACTCCCGTGTTGCTTGCCTGCCGCGATGAATGCCAGGACGTTTTCGATTGGGATGCCTTCGTGGAAAGAATGATCGGTCGCGAGAATATAGCCGCCGCCCGGCGCGCCAATCGCCAGACATTCGATCACCGCTTGCTCGACCTGCGCGGGCGTGGCGGTTGGCATCAGCCCGGTCGCGTCCACATTGCCGATCAGGCAAAGCGCGCTGCCGTACGCCGCTTTGACTGCGCGCAGATCCATCCGCGCGGCGCGCTGCAAGTTGTTCAGCGCGGCGATACCGGTGCCGACCAGATCGGGTAGGATCGCGTTGATGTTGCCGCAACTGTGCAAGATGATCGGCGCGCCAGTCGCGCGCAACGTTTCGATTTCGCGTTTCAAGTGAGGCAGAACGAATTGACGAAAGCGCGTGGGCGCAAAGATCGTCGCGTCGTTCGATCCTTGATCGTCGTGCACGACGATGGCGTCCGCACCTTGCTCGATCAAGCGCAGTCCGCAGCGCGTCCAGAAATCCGCGGTGACGCGGAACACGTCGTTCAACAAATCAGGTTGCTCGAAGAGCGCAAGCGACATCGCTTCCAGCCCCATCAGCATCCACGCCGACGAAAACGGACCGCGAATCCCAGCGACGACAGCGATCTCTTGCTTCGCTTCGACTAACGCGTCGCGCGCAAACTCGGAGCGCCACGCCGCATCTGGATCAGGCAAGCGATCAGATAACCGATTCCAATCTTCAGCCGTTCGAATCGGGTGGCGGATTGGAAAAGCCAGGGGCCAGGAGCCCGCGCCGATTTGATAGCCGGTGCCCCATTCGTCGGTATAGCGCGCGTCGTCTTGCCATTCCCAGCGCGCAGAGGGCAGACCCATAAAGCCGCCGTCGGGCACCCAGCACGCGTCCAAACCGAGCGAGATGGACAAACGCGCGGCGAGTCGTCCATCGTAATACTTTGGAATTTGCCCCAGGCGAGTTTGATAGAGCGCGGGATGATTCACCCAATCCCAGATTGGCACGCGATCCGTCGGTTGGACGCGGAGCGCGGCGAGAAAACGCGCGCGGGGTGACATTGTTATCATCAAATTCACTCGGTATTTTATCTGTCATTTCGAGCGTAGCGAGAAATCTTATTATCGCAGTACGAGATTTCTCGGCGCGAAAAGCGCGCCTACCCAGAAACTTGACCTGTCGTGAACGACAGGTCTGAACAGTTCAAGGACGCTTAAGCGTCCTTCGGCTACTCAGCCCGAAGATTGATCTTCGGGCGATGACAGGACAAGTTTCTCGGCTCAAACATACCGCCGCGCGGTATGTCTTCTCGAAATGACAAGAAGCAGGCGTCAAATCCACTTGAGAAATCGGCTGCCGTCGGATCGTCCGCCGTAAACGTGCGCGGCGTGCGCCATCGCCAAAATATTTTGCGGCGGCACTTCGGCTTGAATGATATGCACCGAGCCGACGACGTATCCGCCGCCCGATGCCAGATCGTCAATTCTCCGCCGAACTTCCGCGCGCACATCATCCGGACTGCCCATCGGGAGAACGTGTTGCGTATCAATCCCGCCCCAAAAGCAGAGTTTGTTGCCGAACTCGCGCTTGATGCGCGCGGTGTCCATCTGCGCGGCGGAAACTTGGACTGGGTTGATCGCGTCCACACCCATCTCGATCAGATCGCCCAACGCCCACGCAATTGAGCCGCACGAGTGAAAGAGCAAGCGCGCCGCTGTGTGTGATTTGATCGCGCGAAAAATGCGCGCCTGGCGCGGCTTGATCGCCTGGCGATACGCGCGCGGGTTGATCAGCGGACCGCTTTGCATCGCGATATCGTCGCAGTGCAGAACGACGTCAACACTATCGCCCAGCGCGTCCAGCAACGGCTCGACCATCGCCACATAAATTTCAGCGGCGCGCTCGAGCAGCGCGTCGAAGAACGCGCGATTGTCGGCGGAATCGAGCAACCAGCGATCAAAGCCGCGCAGAAACTGGGTTTGATGCACGATGCCATCGGGCAAGTCCAAGCAAATCGCGCAATCCGTTTCCGCGCGCAACTTGCGCGCCGCAGAAACGATCGCGGGAATATTGACCAAACTCGCGGGCTCGGGAAAAGAATGGCGCGCCAGATCGGAAACGCGTTCGACGTTTTCCAGGGCGGGGCGAGTGACAAAGTACAAGTCGGTTGGACTCTGTGTCCACTCGTTGCCCCATTCGTCCAACTGAACGGGACGCGTCACGGACTCTGGCAAGGGGGAAGGATACGGGACAAACACGCGTCGCACATCCGAGTCGAAGAATCGCGACAGTTCTTCAGCCATGTGAGTACGTTGGCTGCGATAATGTCCGAACTTGGTTGGCGCGTTCATTCCCAGATGCGCTTTGAGTTTGTCGTATGCTTGAACGTTGATGCCCGTCGTCTTGGTTCCGCCGATGTCGAACGGGACAACATCGGGAGGACGATGATTCAGCGCGGCAAGGATTCGTTCGCGTGGAGTCATTATTCATCAAGGAAACAAGGCGCGCGTAGACCTGTGAGGTCTGGGAGACCTCACAGGTCTTGTGACGGTCTTGTGACGTCTGGTGGTCTTACTTGAGTTTCGGCGTAGCGTCCAAGAGCGATTGCAGTTTCGTATTCGCCTTGGCGGCTTCGGCGGTATAGTCGCTGCCTTCGATCGCTTTGACGATCACCGCGCCGATCGCGTCGCGCGCTTCGCTGACGGCGAGGACGGGCGGATTCCATTGCGCGTTGCCGACTTTCATCGCTTGCAGGAAGGTCGCGCCAAACTCAGGATACTTGTTGGCTTTTTTGTATTCTTCCGATTCCCACGCGGAGACGCGGCTGGTGGTGATGTTGTTCATCTGCGCTTTGAGTACCATCTCTTTGCCCAACGCCCACTGCACGAACAACCACGCGGCTTCTTTGTGCTTGGTCTTTTCGTAGATCGACAGGTGCCAGCCGCCGACGTACGGCGTTTGTCCGGCTGGTCCACCGGGCGCCATCGTGATCCCGGCTTTGTCTACGATCTTGGATTGCTTCGGGTCAACGACGTTGGCAAAGAAGACACTCGCATCCATCCACATCCCGGCTTTGCCGTTGATGAAGAGGTCTTGTCCTTGTTGCCACGAGAACGACGTCGCGCCGGGCGCGCCGTATTGTTTGTGGAGATTGCCGTACCACTTGACGGCGGCGAGGAACTTGTCGCTGTTGACGGCGGCTTTGCCGCTGGCGTCCGTCCAGTCCGCGCCAAAGCTTCGCATCAGCGAGGAGAACTGTGACGTAGACGCGGCGCCCGCTCCACGACCGACGAAGCCATAAACGCCTTCGCTCGGTTTGTGAATCGCTTTGGCGGCGGCTTCGATTTCTTCGATCGTCTTGGGCGGATACTTGACGCCCGCTTTGTCGAACAACTCTTTGTTGTACATCAGCGCGCCGAATTCGTTGTAGACCGGCAAGCCGATCAGTTTGCCGTTCGACAGTTTGGCGATGCCCAAGCCGCTGGTGGTAAAGTCTTTGAAATCGAACTTGGGATCGGTGATCTTGGGATCGTTCACCAATTTCTCGATGTCCATATACCAGCCGGCGCTTTCGTACTTGATGCCTTCCTGCGCGACCATCGAGAGGAACACATCCACGTCGCTCGTCCCGGCAGCGAATTCGACGGTGGTTTTTTGGCGGAACTGATCTTCGGGCAAGATTTCGTACGTGACGTCAATGCCCGTGAGTTCTTTGAACTTGGAAACTTCTTTGTCGACGAACTGCGTCCACGGTTGCGTCACCATCGCGACGCGCAGTTTTTCGCCCTGGCGCATTTTCCAGTTGAACGCGGCGGGCTGCGGCGCAGCCGGCGCGGTGGTCGGCGCAGGCGGCGCTTGGGTCGGTGTCGCGCAGGCAGACAGAATCACGATGCTCGCCAACGCCACGGCGACGAGAAACAAAATACGCTTGTTCATTTTTTCATCTCCTTCGATTGTTTGTCCAACAGTCCGTTGGAAATTTTTTGTCCACGTCAATGAATCCATTTCGTAAAGTCAGTGCATCCCTCCTCCTTGTGATTTAACCTTTCACCGCGCCAAGAGTCAAACCACGAACCATTTGTTTCTGGACGAACAAAATCATCACCAGCACCGGCAAGGTTACGATGGTGGCGGCGGCGTTCAGACCGCCCCAGTCAATCTGGGTGTACGAGATGAAGGAAAAGACGGCGACCGGCAACGGACGCGTCGCCTGACTCGCCAAAATCAGCGAGAACAGAAAATTGTTCCAGGAAAAAACGAAACTCAAAATCGCGCTCGCCGCAATGCCGGGCTTGGTCAGCGGCAACGCGATCTTTTCGAACACGCCCCACTCGTTGCAACCGTCAATCAGCGCGGCGTCGTGTAATTCCTGCGGCGTGTCTTCGAAGAACCCGATCATCAGCCAGATCGTCATCGGCAATGTGACAAGCAGGTGCGCGAGGATCAACGCGGCATACGAACCGATCATTTTCAGATTGGAGAACAGGATGAACCAAGGGACGAGGTACGAAATGCCCGGCATAATGCGCGCGATCAGAATCGCGGTGGCGAGCCGCTGCTGCTTAAAGCGCGCGATGCTATACGCGGCGGGCAGTCCGAAAATCAGCGCGAGCAAAGTCGCCCCCGTGCCGACGATGATACTGTTGAGGAGGAACTGGATCATCGGGTTGCGGCGAAAGACCGTGTCGAAATTTTCGAGCGTCGGCTCGAAAAGGAACAGCGGCGGAATCGCCGTGTTTTGCAGTTGGGTCTTGAACGCGCCCATGATCATCCACGCAAAGACGAAAAAGAACGGGAAGAACAAGAGCAGCAAGAGCGCGTAAAAGGCAATCGTCCGGATGGTCTTGAGGAGCGGGCGGTTGCGCCAAGAATGATGATGGCGGGGAGTCAGAGCGGTTGCGCGCATCACATCGCCTCCGATGCCGCGCGGCGCAGGCGGATGAAGAGCAAACTCGTGCCCATCACCAACAGGAAAAAGAGCATCAAGATCGCCGACGCGTAGCCCATATTAAAATAGAATAGACCTTGCGAGAACGCGTACAGGTTGAGCGTCTCGGACGCAAACGCGGGACCGCCGCGCGTGATGACGTAGATGATGTCGAACGTCTTGAGCGCGTCGATACTGCGGAACATCAGCGCGACCATGATCGTCGGGCGCAGCATTGGCAAGGTCAGATGCCACAACAATTGCGCCGAGTTCGCGCCGTCAATCACCGCCGATTCGTACGGTTCCGTCGGCAGCGCGGACAGACCTGCCAGCGCGATCAGCATGATGAACGGGGTCCACTGCCAGGTATCCACCAGGATTAGCGACCACAGTACGACGCTGCGATCGCTGAGCCACGCGACGCGCACTCCCGCCAGCGAATGCAAAATGTAATTGAGAATGCCCGTGTTGATGTCGAGGATCATCATCCAGACGAGCGCGATCGCGACGGGCGTAGCCACCATAGACATCAAGAAAATAGTGCGGAAAAAACCGCGCCCCTTGAACTCGCGATTGAAAATCAACGCCAGCGATACACCCAGCACGCATTGGATGCTCACGCCAACAATCGTGAACAAGATCGTTCGTCCAACCGCATTGATGAAACGCTCGTCGTCGGTGATCAGTTTGATGTAATTCTCAAACCAAATGAATTCGGGCAAGCCCACCGCCGTCGGCGACCATTTGGTGAAACTGAGGTAGAGCGTGTACCCGACCGGGAAAGCCATCAACGCCAGCAATACGATGACCGCCGGAGCAGGGAACACCCAACGACTCCAGCGTTCGTGCAGGTGGATTTTTCCGCGAGCGATTTTGCCCGAGGGTTTCGCGCGGATGTCAGACGCCGCCTGTCTCATCAAATGCCTCCTGCGCTAGAATTTCCGCGACCACTCTTTGGGCCAACGCTCGACCACGACTTTGGTCTGCGTGAAAAACTCGACGGCGTGTCTGCCCTGTCCGTGGAGCGTGCCGAAGAAACTATCCTTCCAGCCGCTGAACGGGAAGAATGCCATTGGCGCTGCCACGCCGATATTGATGCCGATGTTGCCCGCTTGCGCTTCATAGCGAAACTTGCGCGCCGCCGTGCCGCTGCTCGTGAACAGACTCGCCATATTGCCATAGCGACTGCGATTGATCAGCGCGAGGGCATCGTCGAGCGAGTCCACGTTGATCAGTCCCAGCACCGGCCCAAAAATTTCGGTCGCGGCGATTTCGCTCTCCGGACGTACGTCCTGCAAAATAGTTGGGCGCACAAAATAACCGCGCGCATAGCCGGGGATTTCCGGCGCGCGACCATCCACCGCGACGCGCGCGCCTTCTGCTTGTGCGCGCGTGATCAATCCTTCGATCCGCTCTTTGCTCTGGCGCGTGATCACCGGACCCATCTGCACGCCGTCGTCCAAGCCGTAGCCGACCACGCGCGTCGCGGCGGCATCGCAGATCGCATCGGTGAAAGCGCGTTTCACTTCGCCCACGGTGATCGCGAGCGACGCGGCGAGGCAACGTTGTCCCGCGCTCCCAAACGCGCTATCGGCAACGATGTTCTTGGTCATCTCCATATCCGCGTCCGGTAGAACAACAATCGGATTTTTTGCGCCGCCCTGACATTGCGCGCGCTTGCCCTGCGCGCTGGCGCGGCTGTAAATGTACTGCGCGACCGGCGTCGAGCCGACAAAACTCACGGCTTGGATCGCGGGATGATCGAGCATCGCGTCAACCGTTTGTCCCGCGCCGTTGACCAGATTCACCACGCCTTTCGGAAATCCAACTTCGTCGAGCAATCGAAAAATTTTTTGCATCGTGACCGGAACTTTTTCGGACGGCTTGACGATGTACGTGTTGCCGCACGCCAACGCGTAGGGCATAAACCAAAACGGAATCATCCCTGGAAAGTTGAACGGGCAAATCGCCGCGCACACGCCGACCGGCTGACGGATCATCGTCTCGTCAATGCCTGACGCGATGTCTTCCGAGTTGTATCCCTGCATCAAAATCGGAATGCCGCACGCCACTTCGACGTTCTCGATGATGCGGCGCATCTCACCGCGCGATTCATCGAGAGTTTTGCCACATTCGATTGTGATCGTCCGCGCCAGGTCTTCGAGGTTCGCTTCCAAAAGATTTTTGAGTTTGAAGAGGTACTGGACGCGCTCGGTGGGCGGCGTGCGCCGCCACTCCGCGAACGCGGCTTGCGCGGCTTGCGCGGCTTGATCTACTTCGCTGGCGGGCGAGAAGGGGACTTGCGCGATGACCTCGTCTGTAGCGGGATTGACGACTGCGCCAAACTCGCGCGCGGACGATTCGCGCCACGCGCGCGCGATATAGTTCAAAATCGTGGTTGGTGTGCTCACGTTGGGATTTACTCCTGGTTCGCTTTTGTCATTTCGAGACGCATCTTGAGCAGAGTCGAAGGAGAAATGACAGAGCGAGTTGTTTCACTTGGCGTCCGGGTTGGGCATCATTTGATCGCGGATAAAACGCGCGATGTCGGTGAATGCGCCGATGAATTGGCGAAGCGTGCGGCGCGTCGGCGGGAAATCGTCAAACTCGTCCGGGCGCATTCCGTCTTCGTCATACGCGCGGCGAAAATCCGCAAACTTGCGATAGAGTTCGTCAACGATCTGGGGATCGACCGGGTTTTGCATCCGGGGCAACGCTTTCACATCCGACGCATTGTACCGTTTCTGCCACAGGTACGGCGGTGAGATGACCACGTCGCCGCCGATGAATTCCGACCAGTGCATATGATTGCGAAACGCCGCAGAAAGAAGACGCAGGCGGTAGCCGCGCTCTTTGTAGATCCGGTACGCTTTTTTCATCACCGCGACGCCCGCCCATTCCAAATATCCTGGGTCGGTGATGATGTTCAATTTGTCCGCCGCGATCTTGAGCCAATCGTCCAGCCGCCCGACCATAATCGTGCTGACCGGCCCCATCGGGCGCGTGTCCTTGCCCGCTTTCTCGCGCCGCGCCAAGCCGCGCTGGACTGCCTCGCCCACCGCGATCGCTTGCGGGACGCTGAAACTCACCGTCGCGTTGATGCTCACGCCGCGATAGGTTGCTTCTTCGATTGCGACGATCCCGGCTTTCGTCGCCGGAATCTTGACGATCATATTCGGCGCGAGCGAATTGAAATGCAATGCCTGGGCGAGGATGCGTTCACTGTCGCGATAAAAACGCGGATCGGTCTGAATCGAGAGTCGTCCGTTATAGCCGCCTGATTGCTCAAAGATCGGTAAAAGCAGCGCGGCGCCGCGCGCCGAAATTTCCTCGATCAACTTCCAAGTAACTTCATCCTCCGTCGCCGTCGGTATCTCGCGGATGATCTGGGGGATGCGATCTTGCCACAGGTGCATCTCTTTCTTCAACACTTCGCCGACGATCACCGGGTTTGACGTCGCGCCGACCGCGCCGTGCGCGATGGCGTCGGTCAACTCGCCGACCGCGCACGAGTCGTTCCACAAAACGGTCGGCGTCATGCAGGTCATTTCATGCAAGGGTCCAAGGTATTGGGACATTGTCATACTCCACTGAACGCAGAAAATCCGCCATCAACCGGCACCATAATTCCGGTGACGAAACTGGCGCCGGGGCTGATCAACCAAATGAGCGTGCTGAGCAAATCGTCGGCTTCACCCATTCGCTTCATCGGGGTATGCGCGATGACCGCTTGCCCGCGCGGAGTATAGCCGCCAGTTTCAGGGTTGGTCAGCAGGAAACGCGTTTGCTTGGTGATGAAAAATCCGGGCGCAATCGCGTTCACGCGAATCTGCGGGCTGTACTCTTGCGCCATATGCACGGCAAGCCACTGCGTAAAATTCGCGACCGCGGCTTTGGCGGCGGAGTATGCCGGGATGCGCGTCAACGGGCGCACCGAATTCATCGAGGCGATATTGACGATATTGCCGTTGCCCTGCGCCGCCATTGCTTTGCCGAAAATTTGCGAGGGAATGAACGTGCCGGTAAAGTTCAGCGCAAAGACCTTGTTGACGGCATCCGGGTCGAGATCGAACAACGCGACCTCTTTGTTCGTTGACGCGGATGGATGATTTCCCCCCGCGCCGTTGACGAGCACATCAATTCGGTCCCAACGATTTCGGATTTGATCGTACGCGGCGCGCACGGATTCCGGTTGAGTGACATCGCACGCCAACGCGAAGGCGTCGCCGCCCGCGCGCGCGATTTCTTCCACGACCTGGCGCGCCTTTTCAGGATCAATGTCCAGAATCGCGATGGACGCGCCCAACTTGGCAAGTGCGACCGCCATGTTGCCGCAGAGGACGCCACCTCCGCCAGTGACGATAATTTTTAGACCGCGTGTCTCAAACATTGTATTGAGGTTAATCATTTTCTCTACCCGTCTTATTTCGCGTCAAGCCGGTTGTGTGATATAATTTCGACAGCCACCCTTGCGATGGTTCATCTTGAGCGGAGCGCAACGGAGTCGAAGGAAATCTTTGCAGGGGTGAACAGTACGGGAAACTCGCGCTGGCATCCACCCAGACTATTGTACCATTATTTTCGAACCGCGCAAGCGTGTTCCCGCCCCAGAGACGACATTCAGACGACATGACCAGCGATTCTACCCCTTCAACCGACGCGCGCTTGATGTACCATCTCGAGCGCGCGCTCAAACATCTTTACGATCCCGCCACCCTGCGCGCCAGCCCGCTCGCGCCGCTCTTGCGCGCCGACCAACGCGCCGATCCCGTCTTTGCTGTGCGCGACATTTTGATCAACGCGATCGAATCATTGCTCCCACAGCCGAATGCTCCGGGCGGCACGCGCGCGTGGCGCGTTCATCAGATCCTGCATCGCCGCTACACCGAACAACAATCGCAAAAACAAGTCGCCGCCGACTTGGGGTTGAGCGTCCGCCAACTGCAACGCGAGGAACGGCTGGCGCGCCAAGTCTTGGCAGATCATCTCCGCATAAACTGCGGACTAGAAGAGCGACTGACCAGTCTGCCCCCGGCGCCGGCAGAATCGCGCGAGGATGCCGATGGGCTGGAGTCAGGTACTCCAGCGCGCGCAGACGAACTGCAACAACTCGACAGCGCGGTACCAGTCGAGGTGACCAACCTTAGCGAAGTGATCCGGGAGGTTCTGGGGCTCACGCATCCTCTGATGCAGGCATATCGAGTTACCGTCCAAACCTCCATCGCGACCGATTTGCCGAATCTTCCACTCAAAACCCTTTTGTTGCGCCAAGCTTTGCTCGATATTGTCGGAATGGCTACGCGATACACCGCGAATGGTCAGATCGTCGTCGGGGCAGATTGTGCGGAACAGGTTGTTTCAATTCGGATTGTCGGCGCGCGGCGAGATGGGGCGCATATAAAGGTTAGGGGAGGGGGACGACACGGCAACGGAAATACGGTAAACTTTCGGACGTTCGCCACAACACCGAAAGGAGTACCGTTCCCGATGCCGTGTCTAGCCAATAGTATACG
>VGOB01000136.1 GCA_016865935.1 Chloroflexota bacterium
GCCGACAATCGCACGCACTCGCCGAACGAGCATGTGCGATTCGGCGATTTTCTCAACGCGTCGCGTCACATCGCGCGAATTATTGATGGGTTTGCGGATCTTTGAACGTAATCGTTCAGGTGTCATTGCGAGGAGCGTTTTGCGCGACGAAGCAATCTCCAACTTGTGATGTGGAGATTGCTTCGCTGCTACGCGGCTCGCAATGACACGAGGGCTGGACGCTTACAAAACCACTTATCCGCATCACGGAGGAAATATGTCCCAACACGAAATCACATTAACAGTCAACGGTACGCCTGAACGCGCGACCGTCCCATCGAACATGACCTTGCTCACAATGCTGCGCGAAGTGCTCGTGCTGACCGGCACCAAGAACGGCTGTGCGGCAGGCGAGTGCGGCGCGTGCACTGTCTTGCTGAACGGCGAGCCGGTCAATTCCTGTATGGTGCTCGCGGTCGAAGCGGACGGCGCGGAGGTCGTCACGGTTGAAGGTCTCGCGCGCACCTCCCCTGTTACTACGGGGGAGGACAGGTGGGGGTTAGACAAGATTCAGCAAGCGTTTGTTGACCTGACCGGCGTGCAGTGCGGCTTTTGCACGCCCGGTATGCTCATCAGCGCGCGCGCGCTGCTCGACCGCGATCCGCATCCATCCGAAGACGCGATTAAAGACGCGCTGCGCGGCAATCTGTGTCGCTGCACCGGGTACACGCGGATTGTGGAGGCGGTGAAAGTGTCAAGTGACGGGTGACAAGGGAAGAAACACGTCACATGTCACTTCCCCTGTCACTTGTCCCTTGACACATGTCACCTGGCTAAAAGGAGAATCTCAAATGACACAAATAATTGGTGAAAGTATCCCGCGTGTCGACGCGGTGGACAAGGTGACCGGCGCGGCGAAATTCGCGGACGACATTCAATTCGGACCTGGGTTGTTGTACGGACGACTCGTCCGCAGTCCGCACGCGCACGCGCGCATCAAAAAGATCGACGCGACGCGCGCGCTCGCGCTCCCCGGCGTCAAAGCGATTGCAACCGGCGCGGACACGCCCGGCTACATCGGCTTGTACTTGCAAGATCGCCACATCTTTGCGACCGACCGCGTGCGCTACATCGGCGATCCAGTTGCGGGCATCGTCGCGACGAGCGAAGAGATCGCGGAGCAAGCGATCAAGTTGGTCGAGGTCGAGTACGAAGTTCTGCCTGCGGTGACCGATCCGCTCGACGCGATCAAATCGGATGCGCCGCTGCTGCATCCCGATCTCGGCAAGTACACCGTTGCGAATTTTATTTTCCCGAAACCCGGGACGAATATTTCGAATCATTTCAAGGTTCGCAAGGGCGACATCGCCAAAGGATTCGCGCAATGCGACGCGATCGTCGAAAGTGAATTTCGCGTGCCGCAGATCCAGCACGTCCCGATCGAGCCGCACATCGCGGTCGCGCAAGCGGAGCAATCGGGCAAGATCACATTATGGGCAGCAAGTCAATCGCCGTTCGCGCAGCGCAACCTGATCGCCAAAGCGCTCGGCATCAGCCAGGGCGATCTGCGCGTGATCGCGCCGTACATCGGCGGCGGATTCGGCAGCAAAGCCGGAGTTTCGATGGAAGCGTGCGCGGTCGTGATGGCGCAAAAGGTGCCGGGGCGTCCGGTGAAATTGCGCCTCACGCGCGAAGAAGAATTTTTCACGACGTTCGTGCGGCAGGGTTTGGTTGCACGTACAAAAATCGGCGCGACGAAAGAGGGCAAACTAGTCGCGATGAAAACGGAGTACTATTGGGATGCGGGCGCGTACACCGAGTACGGTGTGAATATGACGCGCGCGGGCGGCTATTCGTCCACCGGTCCGTACGAAATTCCGAACGTCCACGCGGATTCGTACTGCTGTTACACCAACCATCCGGTCGGCGGACCGATGCGCGGCTTTGGAATGCCGGAGATTCATTGGGGCATCGAGCAGTTGATGGATCAACTCGCGGAAAAACTAAAAATGGATCCGCGCGCGTTTCGCTTGAAGAATTGTTTGAAAACCGGCAGTGATGTTGTGACCGGCTGGAAAATGCATCCGATCAAATTGGACGAGTGCATCGAAAAAGCCACAGCGGCGATTGACTGGGGCAAGCGCGAACCCGCGTCCGCGCCGCACAAGAAACGCGGCAAGGGTTTGGCGATTATGTGGAAAGCCCCGGCGATGCCGCCGAATGCCGGGTCGTCGTCGTACGTCCGGCTGAACGAAGACGCGACGATCACAGTTGGACTCGGCGGGCAAGAGATCGGACAAGGGACGCACACCGTGATGGCGCAGATGGTCGCCGCCGCGCTCGGCGTGCCGGTCGAATGGATTCGGATTGCGACACCGGTCGATACGTTGTATTCGCCGTACGAATGGCAGACGGTCGCGTCGCGCTTGACGTGGAGTATGGGCAACGCGGTCGTCGCCGCGGCGAAACACGCGCGCCAACAAATTCTCGAACTCGTCGCGGAACACTGGAACGAAAAAACTGAAGACCTCGACATCAAAGACGGCAACGTGATTTCGTACAAGTCGGAGCAATCGCTGCCGTTGCACGATATGGTGATCTACGGTTTGCCGAAAGAAGGCGATTGCGGTTGGCGCGGCGGTCCCATCGTTGGTCGCGGCAATTTTATGCCGACGTACGTCACGGGACTCGATCCGGAAACCGGGCAGGGTCCGCGCTCGGTCGTGCATTACACGGTCGGTTGTCAGGCAGTTGATTTGGAAGTGGACACCGAGACCGGACAAATTGAAATTCTGCGCGTCGCCGCGGCGTTCGACGTGGGCAAAGCGATCAATCCCGATCAGGTGCGCGCGCAGATGGAAGGCGGCGTCGTGCAAGGCGCGTCGTCGGCGATTTTTGAGAAACTCGATTTGCGAAATGGCAAGGTGGTTAATCCATCGTTTGTGGATTATCGCATCGCGACTTCGGTGGATATGCCGCACAAGATCATTCCGATCATCGTCGAAGAACCGCAAGACGATGGACCCTGGGGCGCGCGCGGCATCGGCGAGCACGCGATGGTGCCAACCGCTCCGGCGATTGCGAACGCGGTGTACAATGCGGTGGGAATTCGCTTGCCGAGTATGCCGCTGAGTGCGGAGCGCGTCTTTCTCGCGATGCAGGAAAAATAATTTGTTGGTTGGATAGTTGGATGGTTGGTGAGTTAGTCGTCGGCGCGACGGCGCGCGATTTGTTGGCGCGACCGCGATTTGGCGGAGCCATTCTGGCAGTCGTGACCGGCGCGGTGTACCTCCAGGGTGTCATTGCGAGGAGCGATTTTCGCGACGAAGCAATCTCCAAGTCGCGATTTGGAGATTGCTTCGCTTCGCTCGCAATGACAAACGGCGAGATTCTCTGGCTCGCGCAAAACGATCTACCGATGCATCCGCGCGCGCTGCGCGGCGATTTCGATTTCGGCGCGCTGCGCGTGGGGATGCCGTTTCAATCCGATGGCGCGGCGTTGCGGTTTGTAGGGGCGCAATTAATTGCGCCCCTACACAATGCGCGCGTGTGGCAACCGACGGCGATCGATCCGGCGCGCGTCGCGTCGCGTGAAACGGTGATGGCGCGGGTGCGCGAATCAGACCTCACAGGTTTTCCAAAACCTGTGAGGTCTCTCGACAACGCGCGCGCGCTGATCGGCTTGGGCGAAGGTCTTACACCCTCCGGCGATGATTTCGTCGGCGGGTGGTTGTTCGCCGCGTACCATCTGCACGCGACGTATCCAAAAAACGCGCGCTGGGATCAGCGCGCGGTAGACGATCTGTTGGAATACGCGCGCACGCGAACAAACGTCATCAGTTACGCGCTCTTGCGCGATCACGCGCGCGGACAAAGTATCGCGCCGCTGCACGAGTGGATCGCCGCGTTGATGTGCGGCGCGGGCGCGCCTGAGATCGAAGCGCACGCGCAGCGCGTGCGCGCGCTTGGTAGTACGACGGGAGAAAATTTATTGGCAGGCGCGCTAGCGGCGATAACCGCGTAAGGGCGAAGCATTTTTCGTCCTTCGACTTCGCTGCGCTTCGCTCAAGATGCGAAAAAATGCTTCGCCCCTACTGGATGCGAAATGCCCGAACTCCCTGAACTCGAAGTGGTGAAAGAAGTTTTGCAGCGCTGCGTCGTCGGGACGCAGATCGCGCGCGTAGAAATCGTTCCGCCCGGCGGCGCGATCGTCATTCGCGATCTGACGCGCGGCGATTTCAGCGCGGCACTGACCGGCGCGACGATCAGCGTGGTCGCGCGGCGCGGCAAGTTCCTCGTCTTGTCGTTTCCATCGCTCTATCTCGCGATCAATCCTAAACTGACCGGACGATTGCAACTCGCCGGACGCTCCGACAAACGAATGGCGAAGACGCACCTGGTTTTGGCGTTATCCTCCGGCGACGAATTGCGCTACGTCGATCAGAAAACGATGGGGCAGTTGTACCTCACGCGCGATTTGAACGCGGCGCCGGATTTCGCGGGACTGGGTCCCGAACCCTTCGACATTTCGCGCGACGAGTTTCGCGCGCGCTTGCAAAAATATCGCGGCGAGATCAAAGGCATTTTGACGCGCGGGGATTTCATCGCGGGGATCGGCAACGCGTACGCGGACGAAATTCTGTGGCACGCGCGCTTGCATCCGTACCGCAAACGGACGCAACTCACGCCGGAAGAAATCGCGCGCCTGTACGAGGCGATGCAGCGCGCGCTGCGCGACGCCGTCGAGCAAGTGCGCGCGGAGATGGGCGAGCAAATCCATTTAAAGCCGCGCGACTTTCTCGCGGTGCATATGAAAACCGGCGAGCCCTGCCCGCGCTGCGGCGCGCCGATCTCGCTCGTCGGCGCGAACCAACGCATCACGAATTTTTGTCGGACGTGTCAGCCGGGGGGATTGATCAAGGGGATGTAACACGCGCCCTGCCGAGATTACCAAGCTCGGCGGGGCGTGATTTTTCAAGCGGCGCGTCAGGTTTGCGCGGCGGCAAGTTGCACGCGCGTAAAGTGCAAACGTTCCATCGCGGCTTCGGCGACTTTGCGCATCACGACGCTGCCCACGCGCGCATCGCTCTGGCAGAGCGCGCGCAACGGCGCGGCGGCGATCTTGATCGTGTGAATCGTGGTGCCCGCGCGCGCGGTGTGCGTAAGCAAGTGCGGCGGAATCAACGCCGAAATCGAAAAGGGCTCGCCGGGATTCACTTCGCCCACGTGGACTTGCTCGATCGGACCCAGGGAGGAGTTGAACGACAAATCTACGCTCCCTTCGAGCAAGAGATACAGCGCGTCCGCATTTTGTCCTTCCTCGAACAAGATTGTTCCCGCAGGGACGCGCACTTGTTCCGAGATCATTGCCAGCGATTTCAATTCCGCCTCATCCAATCCGGCAAAGAAGGAATAGCGACGGAGTAGTTCGAGGGAAATCATTTTGCCACTCCTTGGGTTCAAAGTTTCAGGTTCAAAGTTCAAGGTTCAAAGTTGTTCGACCTTGAACTTTGAACCTTGAACTCACTAATCACAAAACTGCTTCAACACCTCAACCACATTTCCACGCGCATCGCGCACTGTCACCTCCAGCGGCATTTGCCCCGGCAACGAATGCGTCGCGCAGCCGAAGCACGGATCGTACGCGCGGAACGCCATCTCGACGCGATTCAAAATTCCTTCGCTGACGACGACCCCGCGTTTGATGAAACTCTCCGCCGCTTTTTTGATGCTCATCGTGATCGGCGCATAGTTGTTCGTCGTGCCGACGATGAGATTCACTTTGGTGACGACGCCGCGCGCGTCCGTCCAGTAGTGATGCGTCAACGTGCCGCGCGGCGCTTCGACGATGCCGACGCCTTCGGTCGGCGTCGCGGTCGGAATCGCGCGAAAATTGTCCGACGCGATTTCCGGATCCGTCGCAAGTTCGACCCAGCGTTCCGCGGCGTACAGCAATTCGATCAGGCGCGCCCAGTGCGTCGCGAGGCGTTGATGCACCGGCTTGCCGCCGAGCGTCGCGTAGAATTTCTCGTACTCCGCTTGCGCGAGCGGCGTCGCCATTCCGTCCGCCGCGTTCAAACGCGACAGCGGCGTCGCGGTGTATACGCCGGACTCTTTGCCGTCGGTGAAACCTTTCCAGCCGACTTTTTTCAGGTACGGGAATTTCAAGTACGTCCAAGGTTCCACGCGCTCCGCGATCCAATCGGTGTACTCGCTCGGCGCGTACTTGCCCAGCCGTTTGCCTTCCGGGTCAACGACGCTGACTTTGCCGTCGTAGAAATTCACTTTGTTGTTCTCGTCCACCATGCCCATCGAGTAAGTCCGGTGCGTGTACGCGTCGCCCAAAATCAAATCCACGTACGCTTTGTTTCCCAGGACGATGTCGGCGA
The DNA here is from genome assembly GCA_016865935.1 of Chloroflexota bacterium. GTDB lineage: Bacteria > Chloroflexota > Anaerolineae > UBA4142 > UBA4142 > VGOB01. The sequence continues at coordinate 6,369 of VGOB01000136.1, forward strand.
AAAGCTTTAAACTGAACTGCGCGAATTCAATCGCCCATTTGCCCATCGCAAGAATTTCATCGCGTTGTTCAACTGTAATTCCTTTCGACAAGCCGCCGGGAATCGAAGTGCACGGATGCACTTTGCGCCCGCCGATCATTTCGATCACGGTGTGTCCGGCTTTGCGCGCGTTGATCACCTTGCCGCCGATTTCGAGTCCGACTTTGTGGATCACACCCAGGATGTTGCGCTCCGCGACCGGCGCGTCGGGACCCATCACGAAATCGGGCCCGCCGAGCGCGTAAAAGTGCGTCGCGTGATCGGTGACGTAGAACGCGCTGTAGAGCAACTCGCGCAATTTCGCCGCCGTGCGCGGCAGTTCGACGTGATACACCGCGTCCGCCGCCTTCGCCGCCGCCATATGATGCGCCTCGGGACAAACGCCGCAGATGCGCCCCGTCAGCACCGGCATTTCTTCGACCGGTCTGCCGACGCAGAATTGCTCAAACCCGCGCAATTCCGGAATCTGAAAATACGTATTCGCGACGTTCCCGTCCGGATCCAAGAATATTTCGATCTTGCCGTGTCCCTCAAGACGCGTGATGGGGTCAATTGTTATTCGCTGCATATTTGTTCTCCAATCGAAAGATGAAAGATGAAGGATGAAAGATGAATCTTTCTTTTTTCATCTTTCATCTTTCATCCTTCATCCTTTAGCATGTCGCATCAAACTCCGCGGCATACCGAACCGATAAAACGTGCCGGTCGGGTCAACGACGCCGCGCATAATTTTTTCGATTTCCGCCGGGTCTTTGCTATCCACGACCGACGCGACCGCGCTCATCATCCGTGCGCCTTGATCGATCACGTCCGGCGCGGGACCGTAACAGCCGACGCACGGCATATTCGCGACGGGGCAGCGCGCGTCGCAACCACTGCGCGTCGCCATCCCGGAACACAGGATGCCTTGTTCGAGCAAGCATTGATCTTCGCGCGGTTGAAACGTCGCCATGCGCGTAAATTGCGTGATCGTCTTTTCGCCGCGCGTGCGTTTGCACTCGTCGCACACCGTGCTCTGGCTCGCGCCGATGACCGCGCCCGCCGGTGGCAATTGCGCTTCGCCTTTCAACGCCTTGATCACCAAGCCGACGACCGCCGCGATCTGATTTGATTCCGGCGGACAGCCCGGTATGTAATAATCCACCGGCACAACTTGATCGAGCGACTTGACGGTTTCGTACATCGTCGGAATGTGCAGCGCGCCCTCCGGCATTTTGAACGTCGTTTGCGGTCGCAACTCTTTCGGGTTGTCGGTCGAAATCGTACTGAACGCGGTGTCGAGAATTTGCTGCTTGGAGGAGAGATTGCCCAAGCCGGGAATGCCGCCCTCGCACGCGCACGCGCCGAACGCGACGAGCACTTGCGATTTCGCGCGCAGCATTTGCGCGATGTGCGCGTTTTCGTCGTTGCGAATCGCGCCGTTGAACAAGGTCAGCGTGATCGACTTGTCCGGCATCGCTTCCACGTCTTTGTATTTCGCGTCCATCGCGACGGGCCAGAAGACGACGTCGAAATTCGCGTCCACGTCGAGAATGCCTTCGTTGATATTCAGCACCGCGATTTCGCAGCCGCCGCACGCCGCCGCCCAGTACATCGCGAATTTGGGTTTGCCATTTTTGCTCATACCGCCACTCCTTCGACTACCGACCGATGACCGATGACCGACGACGGAACTCGTCCGTCCTCGGTCTTCGGTCGTCGGTCACCCTTCCAATTCAGCGGTCCCAACGCCTTGACTTCCGCAACCATCTTATCAATTTCTTCCGCGAGAATATTGCCTTCCGCCGCCGACGCCCACACGAGTTTGACGCGCGCGTCTTCGATGCCGAGCGCGGCGAGAGTCATCTTGAGCAACGCAAAGCGTCGCATCGTTTTGTAATTTTGTTCGACGTAGTGGCAATCGCCGGGATGACAGCCGGAAATCAGCACGCCGTCCGCGCCTTCGGCGAGCGCCTTGAACACGAATTGCGGATCGACACGCCCGGAACACATCAAGCGAATCAGACGCACGTTCGGCGCGTACTTGATGCGCGACATCCCCGCCAAGTCCGCCGCGCGATATGAACACCAGTTGCACGTGAATCCGACGATGGTGGGTTCGAATTGTTCGCTCATAGTTTTGTCTCCAAATTCAGGACACGGAGACAAGGTGACAGGGAGACAAGGAGAAAATTCTCCATGTCACTATGTCTCCGTGTCTCCTTGTCATCACGCTGGCACTCGCTCCATTTCCTCGCGCGCGCCCTGCACATTCAAATCAAACAACACGCCCTCAATCTGCGCCATAATTTGCTGATTCGTGAAATGCGAGCCGGTGATCGCGCCGGCGGGACATGCCGAGACGCACGTGCCGCAGCCCTGGCAGAGCGCGGGGTTGATGTCGCTCACCGCGCGATCTTCGATAAAAGTGATCGCGTTGAACGGGCAGAGATTGTTGCAGATGCGACAGCCGGAGCAATTGTCTTGGGTGATACTCGCGCGCACCGGTTCGAGCGTCACCTGCTTTTGTCCGATCAGACCCAGGACGCGCGCCGCCGCCGCTGCGCCTTGCGACACGGTTGCCGGAATGTCCTTGGGTCCCTGGCACACGCCCGCGATGAAAATGCCTTCCGTCATCGTCGCGACCGGATCGAGTTTGGGATGGCGTTCGATGAACCAGCCGTTCGCGCTGCACGAGATTCCGAATTTCTGTCCGACTTCTTTCGAGTCGACGCGCGGTTGCATCGCGGCGGAGAGCACGACCATATCCACCGGCACGCGCAGTTGTCTGCCCGCGAGCGTGTCTTCGACCTGGATAACCAGTTTGCCTTCCTCGCCGGGAAAGCGCGGCGCGTCCGTCACCTCGGCGACTTTGCCGCGAATGAAATGCACACCTTCGTCGAGGATGCGGCGATAGAATTCGTCGTACGTTTTGCCCGGCGTCCGAATGTCAATGTAAAAGTTGTACACCTTGGCGCCGGTCTTTTCTTTGACAAGATGCGCGAATTTCAAACTCTGCATACAACAAATCGCGGAGCAATCTACGTTGTACTTGATGTCGCGGCTGCCGACACAATGAATGATGCCGACGGTTTGCGGCGCGGTCACGCCATCGCGCAAGACGATTTTGCCGCTCGTCGGTCCCGCGGTGTTCGACAAGCGTTCGAATTCCAAATTCGTCACGACGTTCGCGAGTCGTCCGTAACCGTACTGCGGCACGCGCCGCGCGTCGAACAGTTCGTAGCCGGTCGCCAGAATCACGTTGCCGACTTGCACCGTCATCATTTCGTCTTTCTGATCGAAATCAATCGCGCCGGTCGGGCAGAATTTTTCGCACGCTTTACAGGTGCCGCGCTGGTAGTAGATGCAATTCTCGACGTCAATCACCGGATATTTCGGAACGGCTTGCGGGAACGGCGTGTAGATCGCCTTGCGCGTGCCCATCCCGGCTTCGAACATATGGTCAATCACTTTCTTCGGACATTTTTCTTCGCACACGCCGCAGCCGGTACATTTGTCGGCGATGACCTTGCGCGCCTTTTGCCGAATCTGCACGGTGAAATTGCCGATGAATCCATCTACCTTTTCAACTTCGCTCCACGTCAACAGCGTAATGTTCGGATGATTTCCGGCGGTGAACATCTTGGGCGTGAGAATACACGCCGCGCAATCGAGCGTCGGAAACGTTTTGTCGAATTGCGCCATATGTCCGCCGATGGACGGCTCGCGCTCGACGAGATAGACGTGGCTCCCCTGATCCGCGATTTCGAGCGCGGCTTGGATGCCCGCGATCCCGCCGCCGACGACGAGCACGTTCGGATTGATGTCAACGAAAAGCGGTTCGAGCGGTTGATGATGAACGACGCGACGCACGCCGCCGGAGATCAACATTTTCGATTTCTCGGTCGCGACGGTTTTGTCTTTGGTGACCCAGGACACCTGCTCGCGGATCGAAACCATTTCGAACAAGTACGGATTCAGTCCGGCGCGCTTGCACGCGTTCCGAAACGTCGCTTCGTGCAAATGCGGTGAACACGCCGCGACGACGACGCGTGTCAGTCCCAAGTCCTTGACGTCCTTTTCGATCATCTCTTGCCCGAGCGACGAGCACATAAATTTGTAATCGCGCGCGACGCGCACGTTGGGCAAATTCTCTTCCGCCCATTTCGCGACGCCCACCACATCCACGACGCCCGCGATATTGCTGCCGCAGTGACACACATACACGCCGATTTTTTCGCCCATAAACCCTCCAGTGGTCAGTGGTCAGTGGTCGGTGGACAGTGGTCAGTCTGTCCACTGACCACTATCCACTACCCACTATGACATTGCTTCATTCACCAACTCAATCAAATCCTTCACGACCAAACGCGATTCGCTGCCCGTCGTCTTCACCGCGTCGCGGAACATCGTAATATCTTTTGGGCACGCGGCGACGAAAATGCTGACACCGTCCAGCGCGACTGCTTCGCGGATGCGCGATTCGCTCGGGCGCTCCTTGACCGCTCCTTCTTCCATCCAAATCCGTCCGCCGCCTGCGCCGCAGCACAACGCGCGGTCGCCGTGGCGCGGCATCTCGACGAGTTTGCAGCCAGTCGCTTCAATCACGCGGCGCGGCGCGTCGTACACGCCGTTGTAGCGACCCAGGTAGCACGGATCGTGGTACGTCACGGTGTAATCCAGTTTCTTGCTGAATTTCAATTTGCCGGACGCGATCAACTGATCGATCACTTCCGCGTAATGCAAAACAGAATTCGCAATTCGCAATTCGCCATTTGCCATTTGCGGGTATTCATGCTTCAACGTGTTGTACGTGTGCGGATCCGTCGTCACAATCGTTTTGAAATTCGCTTTGCTCATCGCCGCGATGTTTTTCTCGACGAGCATCTCAAAGAGACCTTCTTCGCCGACGCGACGCACGTCGTTGCCGGAATTGCGCTCGCCCTCGTACAAAATTCCGAAATCGAGTCCGGCGCGCTGGAACACATCGGCAGTCTGGCGCGTGATGTCAACGACGCTCGGGCTGTACGCCGCGTAATCGCCGACGAACCACAAGTACTCGACCGGCTCTTTGCGCGCGTCTTTGATTTTCGGCTGAACGGTTGCCGCCCATTTGGCGCGGTTGCGTTCCGATTGCCCGAACGAATTGCCATAGCGTCCCAGTTTCGCGAGCGCCTCTTGCAACTGCGCGTCCATCTTGCCTTCGCTCACGAGATAGCGGCGCAGATCCACGAGCGGCTTGACATGCTGGATGAACAGTGGACATTCTTGATCGCACGCGTAGCACGTCGTACACGCCCACGCCACTTGCTCCGAAATCGTGTCCGGGATGAGCGGTTTCGCGCCGCGCGTCGTCAGGCGCAAAGCGTCGCGCAGATTCATAATCAACAATTTCGGCGAAAGTATTTGCGCGCTGCTGTATGCCGGGCAAACATCCTGGCAGCGCCCGCATTCCGTACAGGTGTAGAAATCGAGCATCTGCCGCCAGCGAAATTGATCGATCGCGCTGACACCCAACTTGCCATCGAACTCCGGCGCTTTCGGCAAACGTCCCGGCGGATCGAGATCGCGCAAAAAAACGGCGGGGACAGACGTGACGATGTGGAAATGTTTTCCTTCCGGCAATTCGGTTAGGAAGAACAACACGACGCCGAGATGCAGCCAGTACGCGATTTCGCCGACGACGAATTGCGCGCCCTTGTCCAAGCCCACGAACGGCAAACCGAACAAGGTCGAAATGGGACGCCACGCGGCGATGGAATCTTTGCCCAAGTTGATCAGAATGCCGTTGAAGACAAGGAGCGTCAACATAATCGTCATAATGAACGACAAGACCAGCACGCCCTGGCTCTTGTGACTGCCCTTGTAGCGTTCGGGATTGACGACGAGGCGCAGGTACAGCGCGTACACAATCGCGATGACGACGAAGAGCGCGAAGAAATCTTGCGCGAGCGCGAGCGGTCCGAATTCGCCGATGATTGGCAATTTGAAATGCGGGTCAATGAACGCGAACAATCCTTCGACGATTGCCTGCAAAATCGTCAGTGAGAGAAACAGGAATCCCCAAAAGATAAAAAAGTGTGCGGTGCCGGGGATGAGCACGCGAAACAAGCGTCCTTGCGCGGCGACGTACGCGAGCACGCCCTTGATGCGTTCGACCCAACGCCCAAATGCCTCCGGGCTTTTTTGTCCGCGCCGCAAATTGATCCACAATAATTGATACGCGCGCCAGCCAAACACACCAAACGCAATCAGCAGCGCGATGAGAACGACGATGGATTTGATCACGTCATACGACATGCTTCCCCCAAAGTAGGAAGGATAAAGTCAGAAGTATGAAAATTCGCAATACCGCAAAACTCACTTTGGGATTTGACTAAAGAGGGTTCTCATGGATACTGTCTCTATCCTATCCGACCGAGGAAAGAGGAGTGCATGAGAACCCCAAAGACATTATACCATACGACGCCG
>VGOB01000137.1 GCA_016865935.1 Chloroflexota bacterium
TGGGGGTTGTGCAAACGCGTTGTCGGGATTATCACTGCCTTCACGCTAGGCATTTATCTGAATGCACTGCTGGGGCGCAACCTGTTAGCGGTCAAAGAACTGTTCGCCTAATTTCGCATAATCGGTTGAGGAGTATTTCCTCCGGCCTGCTAACGATCTCCGGCGGCGAAATCGTCGTGCCGACAGTGGGCAATAGCCACGGGACATACGCCAACTTCAATATGCACCCGAGCGGAAAATTGACGATGAGTGGAGGCACTGTCACGATCCAACAGGCGAATGGCGGTGCGGGCGGCGACATCAAGATTGACAGTGGAGCAGGCAGCAAGAGTATCACAGGCGGCACTTTCCGAGTCGGCAATGCCTCGACACCTGCCAGCCAGACGATGCTGGTGAACTCGGAGATTGCGATCAACAACCTGACGGTCAACAGCGCCAACGCCACGGCCAGACTCGCTGCGGTGCTTACACTGAATGGCAGCGTCAATATCAGCGCAGGCGCGCTCGATGCCAACAACCTGAATATGTCTGTGGCTGGCAACTGGTCCAACAGCGGCACGTTCACGGCGGGCACCGGCAAGGTTACCTTTGGCGGAGGTAGCACATCCACCTACGGCGGTTCCAGCACTACCACTTTTTACGATCTCCAAATCAACAGCGGCACGATTCTGAATGTGGGTACCAGCACGCTCTTCAACGCCAGCAACTCGTTGCGGAATCAGGGCAAATTGAAACAGACCCAGACCATCGGCACGGACAATGTGGCTTTCCTGAATGTGACCTCCGGCAAATACTACGGAGTGGAGATCGATCCGGCCGGCAGCGCCAGCATGGGCAGCACTGCCGTTACCGTCTCGGGCGAGCAGACCTGTCCTTCGCCGCCCAGTCTGGGCGTCACGCCGGTCAAACGCTGCTTTGACATCGCGCCCACGACGCCCACGACAGCCACCGTCAAGTTTTGGTACGACGATGCGAACGAGTTGAATGGCAATGTCGCTGGCTCCGTCAAGGTCTATCATCAAGAGAGTGGTCTGTGGTATACGGAGAATGGCGCGTATACCCGTGGCGCCACGGGCGGGTTTGATTGGGTGCAGGTCACCGGCGTGGACGGCTATTCGCCCTTTGCCCTGACCAGCAACACACCTTCCTCTCCCACGCTCATCACTCTGGCTTTCTTCACGGCAACGCGCGAGCGCGATCACATCATCGTATCGTGGGAAACCGGCAGCGAGGTGGACAACGCCGGCTTTAATCTCTGGCGCGCGACCACCGCCGTCGGATCGTACACTCGGATCAATTCCACACTCATCCCGGCGCAAGGCACTCCCACACAGGGCGCGCGCTATACCTACGCTGACCGGACGGCGCTTCCTGGGATCGTCTACTGGTATCAACTGGAAGACGTTGACATTTACGGTCGCCACACTTTTCACACGGTGTTGCCGCGCGCGTCCTTGCTCGTAAATCCGCTCTACTTGCCATTGATTCAAAGGTAACATTCGAAAGTTGAAACCGCGCCGCCACCCTAACGTCCTGACCACCCAGGCTGGCAACGATGTCGTGCTTAACGACCCGCGCACGCGGATGGTGCATTTGCTCAACGTGACGGCGGCGGCGGTTTGGAATTTATGCGATGGTCGGCATACGCCGGATGAAATCGCGCAGAGCATCAAAATGCAGTTCTTGATTCCGGCTGCCCAAGACGTAGATGCCGACGTCCGCGATTTGCTCGCTCGATTGAATCAGTCGGGTTTGCTGGAAGGAGTAGATGGATGAACGAATCGCAGAGTGAACAAGCCCTCTCGACGGTTCCACCGATCTACGAGCCGCCCCAAGTTCTCTCCTATCGCGAGGAGGAGATCCTGGCGATGCTGGGTCCGGCTCAAGCGTGCTCTTTCGGACATTCGGTGATCGAATGTGGTTCGAGTCCTTCCCGCGCGCCGTACTATCCCTACTCCAACGATAGCATACCGCCCCGGCGTTGATTGGCGATTCACAAGCCAATGCTTGTGACTTTGGAACGCGCAACTTGAATCTGATCCCCGATCTCATTCACCGCGCCCGTGGTTCGCGGCACCTGTATCTCCATCCGCACAAACCGCGTTGGACGGTGGTGAACGCGATGGGATACCAGGTGATCGAGTCGCTCCGCCGCGGACGTTCCCTCCAGGAGATCGTCGCGGAGATCGCCGCGCGCTATCACCAACCGGCAACTGCGGTCTCCGACGATGTGGTGGCGTTTGGTGAACAATTGAATCGCGCCGGACTGCTGGACGAGGCAAGCCAACCCATTGCGCCTGAGCATCGTCCGCGCGTGCGTCGCTTGACTTGCTACCTGACCCACCGCTGTAACCTGCAGTGCCGGCACTGTGCTGTAATTTCCGCTCCGCAGCGGGAAAACCATTTGTCGCTTTCCCAGGTTCAGCAGTTGATCGATCAGTTGGTCGCCAGCGGCGGCGAAGCGGTGATTATCAGCGGCGGCGAGCCGCTCCTGCATCCCGATTGTCTGGCGATTTTGCGATACGCCGCGACTCGGATCAAAACGCTCTTGGCGACCAACGGCGCGCTGATTGACGATCCGATGGCTGCCGCGCTGGTTGATTGGGGGATCGCAGTGCAGGTGAGTCTGGACGGCGCCACCGCGTCTACGCACGATTACATTCGGAGCGATGGAACTTTCGCCCAAACCTGGGACGGGATCGAGCGGCTTCAGCATCGCGGCATCGGTAATCGCCTCGCGCTATCGGTGACGATGATGCGCGCCAATTTAGACGAGTGCCGCGCCGTGATTGATCTGGCAGAGGCGCGCGGAGTGCCGGCAGTACGATTCTTCCCCGTGCAGCGGATGGGACGCGCGGCGATTGACTGGGATGAACTGCAAGCGGAGAGCGATCGCCGGGTTCAACTCTACGAAGAATTGTACTTGCGTCTGCCACAAGCCAGCCGCGCGGTTGTTGTAGATGCCGGCCTGCCTGGTTTTGTGTTCGACACAGCCGACGCGGAAACTTGGTGTGGACTGGGGCAAACTCTGGCGGTGGATGCCGACGGGGATGCTTATCCGTGCAGCCTGTTGATGGAACCGTCCTTTCGGTTGGGCAACGTTGCGGAAATGGAACTGCGCCAACTCCTGGTTTCGCCGCGCGTGCAACAGATCGCCGCCGAATGTGCCGCGCGCCAGACCCAGATCGCCGCGTGCCGCGCGTGCGACTGGCGTAATTTTTGCCAGAGCGGATGCCCCGCCAGTGTGTGGCATCAGCGCGGGACCTGGTGGGCTACCGACGACCTGTGCTCGGTGCGCCAGCGTTTGTACGAGGAAATGATTTTCAGCACCGCCGCGAGACCTGCCATCTGAAACGTGGAACTTGCTACCTCCTATCGTTTCTTCGATCTCCACGTCCTGCTGCGTTCTGACTCTCCTGCCATCTTGGAACATTTTCGGCAGGTCTACGAACGCTTTCAAGTAGACGGCGCATCCGAACCGGCGATTCTTCGACTTCCCCTTCAACTTCGTTCAGGGCATGGCGCAGGACAAGTCGTTTGCCAAATATTTACGGAACGTGAGGAGAGTCCGCCGAACCTGATTCTCGATGGACAGGTTCACGTCATCAACCAGCGGCATCTCCTGCTGGACTATGCCCACACTGTTTTGCTCAACGCCGTCTTCGCGCGCGTGGACGATCATTTTTTGATCCACGGCGCATCGTTGAGTTGGTCAGCCGGAGACCGAGCGCGAGGGTTGATCCTGGCAGGCGGCGCGGGCTTGGGCAAGACGACGCTGGCTCTCGCGCTCACTCAGCGCGGCTTGCGCTTTCTCTCCGACGATGTGGTCGCGCTGAATTGTGCCGATGGCTTGCTCCATCCCTTCCCGCGTCGGCTGGGTCTTCGCCCGGAGACCTGGCAATTGTGCGATTTGGGATCGACGCCGCCAACGCGGCAGTGGGTAGACGCCACGACTCTCTGCGGCGATTGTCTGGGCGCGCCTTGCGCGCCCAGCGTGTTGATTTTGCTCGACGACGGACAGCGTCGAACCGAACGACCGTGTGATGTACGACTTGCTCTGACATTGGATCGTCTGCCCGCCGGGTTGGAGCGCGACCTGGGTCGGTTGGGAAAAATTGACGCGGTGACGCGCGCTTCACCGTCTGGTTACGCGACCTTGTTGTTCCAACCTTCGGTGGGAAACCGCGTGAGCGAGGAGGACATCCAGCGCATCTGCGCGAGCCACGCGACCTTGCTGTTGGATGTGGACAAGGCGTCGCCTTTGGTTCCTCCCGATTTTACCGCATCGCCGCAATTGGTTTCCATCTCTCCCAGCATTGCCGCGCTGACGATCCTCGCGCGCTTGCGCGGTGGTGAACGATCGGCTTTGTTGCAACGAACTTTTGGCGGCAGTCCGGCGCGACTCTACACCGCGCTGGCAGCGATGATCGGAGGAATGAAATGTTATCGGTTGACGGTGGGGCGGCTGGAGAAAATGATTGATCTGATCGAGTCCGTCACTCGTTTCCGATGAAGACTGGCAAGCGGGTTCTGCTCGTTCTGTGCATCGCCTTGATCGTGAGCGCAACTTCAATGGCGCTTGCCGCCGCGCCCAGTGACGGCTTGCGCGTGATCCGCGCCGATGAATGGGGACTCACGGTGGAGTGGACGGCAAGCGGGTGGCAGACTTTAACACTTCGGCAGAACGGGCAAGCGTACCATCGCACCACGGCGCCAGGACTGTTTCCCATCGCGCCGCCGGGTTGTCCGGACTTGGCGGGGCGCGGTCTGCTCTTGGCGATTCCGCGCGATGGTTCGGTGACGCTGGAAATTCTGACGGACGATTACACCGATCAGCCGGGCTATCGTCCAGCACGCGTTCCCAGGTATACAACTGTTGTCGGCGATATTTTATCCGGCGATCAAGTCAAGATGCAAGAGATCGCCGCATCGTCGCCGAGCATCTGCGCGGGCAATGTCTTCTATCCATCGCAACCGGCGCGGGTGGAAGTGTTGGGTGTGTTGCGCGGGCAGCGCGTTGCGCGCTTGACGCTTCAACCGATGCAATATCATCCGGGCAACAGAACGCTGCGTCTTCATCGCCGCTTGTTGGTGCGGGTACGCTTTAGCCAGCCCCTGACCTCTGCCGACCCAAAATCGGATCCGCTTTATGAACCTGCGCGGCAACGTATTCTCATCAACCACGCCGGTCTGCCAACTGCGCCGCGCGCGCCATCCAATTCGCGCTCTCCGGTGATCCGCCGCGCGTCACTCGTCACGCCTACGCTCAAGATTTTTGTAGAGGAAGACGGATTGTATGGCGTCACGTACGACGACTTGCGCGGCGCGGGTTTCGATCCGACCGGTTTGGATCCAAACACCTTGCGCCTGACTAACCAAGGTCAGGAGATTCCGCTTTACATTCAGGACGATACGCTCCTTTTCTACGGTCAAGCCATCAGCAGTACTTTTACGAACCGCAACGTCTACTGGCTCGCGGTGGGTAATCCTGATGGGTTGCGGATGGCAGAGCGCAATGTCAATGCCAGCGCCGCTTTGCCGTCGCCGGTGGTATTCACCAACACGCTTTATCTCGAAGAGAACCACACGTACTGGCAGAATCCGCCCGGCGGGCAGTCCTGGGATCACTGGTACTGGCGCAAACTGATCGCCCCGGCGACGATCACTGTGACTTTTACTTTGAGTCACACCGCGCGTGTCTCTCAAGATGCGCGTCTCCAAGTGGCGTTGCGCGGCAAGACGGCGGACGCGCGCAATCCCGATCATCATACTCGCCTCTCGCTCAATGGGACGCTGTTAGACGATGCTTGGTGGGATGGGCAAATCGCTTATCAGCCGATTCTTTCTTTGCCTCAGTCGCTCTTGCAGGATGGAGTGAATTCCTTGACCGTCGCATCGTTGGGCGATACTGGGGCGGCGGCGGATCAAATCTATCTGAACTGGCTGCGCCTGAATTATGCCGATACCTACGCGGCGGAAAATGATCGACTGGCTTTCCGTTCGCCTTTGAGCGAGACGGCGCGCCTTGAATTATCCGGCTTCACTCGTCCTGAAGTTCAAGTCTACGATGTGACCTTGCCTACTGCCCCAGTGCGTCTCTCCGGTCTCGCCGTTCAGCCCGATGGCATCGGCTATCGCGGCATCTTTACCGATGCGACCACCACCGATCGTCGCTATCTCGCCTTGACTGCTGATCGACGTTGGCAACCGACCGGCTTGGCGCTGGATGCGCCTTCCAATTTGCGTTCGCCTGACAATGCCGCTGACTATCTCATCATCACGCATCGCGATTTGTACACGGCGGTCTTGCCGTTGGCAGCGCATTACCAGACACAAGGTTTGCGCGTGAGCGTCGTAGATGTGACCGACATCTACGACGAGTTTAGCGACGGCATATTTTCGCCAGCCGCCCTCCACGATTTCCTGGATTATGCGTACCACCATTGGGCATCGCCGTCTCCGCTCTACGTTCTCTTGGTGGGCGATGCTAACCTGGATTGGAAGGATTATTACGGCACGGGTCCGATCAACTACGTGCCGGCGCACATCTTCGATAGCGAGATCGGCGAGACGCCGGGCGACAACTGGTTTGTGACGGTGGATGGTAACGATGTTTTGCCCGATATGTTCATCGGGCGTCTGCCGGTGCGGACTCTCGATGAGACGGCGCGTGCCGTTCAAAAGATTTTGAACTATGCCACAGCATCGTCGCCGGGAAATTGGCGCAACCAAGTTCTGTTCATCGCCGATGATGATCGCGCAGAGTTTGCCGCGCTCAATCGGTCGTTGCGGAATCTCTTGCCATCAGGGACTGCCTCCTGGCTGCTGGAGGCGCAAACTTATCCGCCGGGCAATCTCACGCAGGATGTCGTGGGGTATGTCAATGCAGGTGTTTTGCTCTTGCACTACACCGGACACAGTGCGGTTGACCATTGGGGCACTTGGTCAGGCGGTTATATTTTGAGCAACGCTAATGTCGCCGGTCTGACCAACGCGAGTCAACTGCCCTTCGCTACTTCCGCCGATTGTATCAGTGGTTTCTTCGCGCTGCCCGGTCAGGCGCAATCGCTTGCCGAAACGCTCCTGTCTCGTCAGGGTGGCGGCGCCGTCGCAGTCTGGAGTCCCACTGGCTTGAGTTATACCGCCGGACACCAGGTTTTGTTTCCCGCGCTCTATCAGTCACTCTTTGCGGGAACGCCGGTTTCAGTGGGCGCCGCCACGACTGCCGCCAAGCTCGCGGCGTACGCGCAGAGTGAGGTCTGGGGTGATCTGGTGGAGAGCTACACGCTCTTCGGTGATCCTGCGTTGCGGTTGAATTATCACCCAACGTCTGCCCCGCTATACCTGCCTATGATTTTCAGGTAGGAACTGTTTGCAGATATTTCGTTTGCTCCGAATCTCGACACGGTTGAACGTGATCAAACACGCCCCAAAAGAAAACCGCCGCGCAATGGCGACGGTTCGAGTATTGGATGATGTGAGAGACGGCTATCGCAGTGGCAAGTAAAGCAGCTTATCCGCGTATTCGCTTTCGGTGGATGCTACCCATATCAGCAACAGTTCTTCCAGAGTCTCATTGACGCTCATTTTGTCGTTCAGAACAAGAATCCCAGGGATGTGTCGTCCTTGAGCCAAGTGGTCTGTCAAATGCGGCGGCATTGAGGCGCGGTTGTTCGTTACCAAGATGAACGCATGCTTCTCGCACCAATCCAGAATGGCAGGGTCAGGTGTTCCTCTTGGCGGCACACCCACCATGCCCACGCGCCAGACAACCATTGTCCGCTCTCGCTTCAGCAACTCGGTGCGATAAAGCGGGTGAACATTTTCGTCCAGCAGAAAGCAAAGCGTACTCACTGCGCTTGTGCCATTGCCGTTTTGGCGCGTTCGGCTTTCAGCGCGCGCAAACGCATAACAACAGGTGGGGGATTGCGGTCTTGTTCTGCCCGCATCTGGTCGCCCCACTCTAGCCAAGCGGTAATATACGCTTCCACTTGTTCGCGATTGTGGAGATAGTAAAGAATAGTGGCTTGAATCTCCTCAAGCGTCAAGGTCGGGAAATGTTGTTGAATTTCTTGAGGCGTTTGCTCGCGATAGATATAGTCGTACAAAACTGATTCGATGCCGACGCGCGAACCCTTGATCCGAATATCATTGGGCGCGAGAAAGTCGAAATAGTCTTCGAGTTGCATAGTGCTCACCTCCAAGGCAGATTATACCACAAACCGATAGATGCTGCCAAACACGCGCGCTCGGATAACGGCGGCGGTGACGCGCAATTGGTCGGCGTTTCCGGCCCAAGTCAAAAAATGTTACATTTATCCGTCCTATCTTCCGTGCTACAAACCTGGTCTGCTCAAGGCAAACTGACGCGTGTGCCGGTGCAAGGCGATAGTATGACGCCGCTACTCCAACCCGGCGACACGCTCGTCGTTCAGTGCGGTGCGCCCCGCGTGCGATTCGGCGATCTGGTTTTACGTTGGGCGGCGTCAAACGACGCGCCGGAACACCGAGTCTTGTTGGCGCATCGCGTCGTCAAGCTGGGGCGCGATGATGATGGCTTATGGTACGTCACCAAAGGCGATCGTTGCGCGCGTTTTGATCCGCCCGCCCGATCGAGCGATCTGGTCGGGAAGGTCGTGGCGATAGAAACTGGCAAAACCGCCGCGAATCTCGTCCGCCGATGCTGGATCAAGTTGGGATGGCTCTGGGCGCTGCGTTCGATGAGATCGGCGCGATGATTTTATGAACATCCTCTTCCTCGTCCCCTACACCCCCACCCTCATCCGCACGCGCCCATACAATTTGGTGCGCGGGCTCGCGCGACGCGGCAACCACGTCACACTCGCGACGCTTTGGGAAAACGAGCAAGAGCGCGCCGCGCTCGCGCAGTTGGAGGCGGAGGGCATCTGCGTTCTCTCCGCGCGTCTGACCAAACCGCGCGCGTTCTGGAATATGCTGCGCTTGCTTCCCAGCCACACGCCGTTGCAAGCCGCCTATTGCTGGCAACCGGAGCTCGCGCAACTGCTCAATTCGCAATTCGCAATTCGCAATTCGCAATTCGATGTTATTCACGTCGAACACTTGCGCGGCGCGCGCTACGGCTTGCAATTGCAATCTGCAATTCGCAATTCGCAATTTGCAATTCCCGTCGTCTGGGACAGCGTAGACTGCATCTCCTACCTCTTCGAGCAAGCGGCGCGGCACAGCCGCAGCCCGTTCGGGCGCATCGTCACGCGCTTGGAACTGCCGCGCACGCGCCGCTATGAAGCATGGCTCGTATCCCAATTCGACCGTGTGCTGGTGACTTCGCGCGTGGACAAGGCGGCGCTGGAGAATTTGGTTTCAAGTTTCAAGTTTCAAGTTTCAAGTGCCTCTCAACCTGTAACCTGCAACCTGAAACCTGAAACTATATCTGTTCTTCCCAACGGCGTTGACCTCGACTACTTTGCTCCTTCCAATGAGCCGCGCGATCCGGAAACCATCGTCTTCACTGGCAAGATGAGCTATCACGCCAACGTCACCGCCGCGCTGCACCTGATCAACGATATTATGCCGCACGTGTGGCGCGAGCGTCCCGATGTCCGCGTCAATATCGTTGGACAAAACCCGCCGCGCGCACTGTCCACTGTCCACTGCCCACTGATCACTATTTTCGGCGCTGTTCCCGACCTTCGTCCCTATCTTCATCACGCGACTCTCGCCGTCGCGCCGATGCCGTATGGCGCGGGAATCCAGAACAAAGTTCTGGAAGCGATGGCGTGCGCGACGCCGGTCGTCGCATCGCCGCAAGCGGTCTCCGCGCTGGACATCGCGGACGGCGAGCAACTTTTGGTGGGGCAAGACCCGGAGGCATTCGCGCGCCAGATTCTGCGTTTGGTATCAGACCGGGAATTGCAAACGCGTCTGGGGTTGGCGGGGCGACGCTATGTGGAACGACAGCACGACTGGAATAAGATCGTCGAACGGTTGGAGGCAATTTATCAAGAAGCGATTCAGTCAGCCGCTTGAGCGGTTGACTGATCGGTTGTGTGCTCTGGGAGGTTGAGAATGAGCAGTGTAGACCTGGCGCGTTCGCGGACTCGTCCCCTCGGTATGCCCTCGCGCAAGACGCAACGCCGCATCCTGATCGCCGCGCTCCGGCTCGGTGATGTGATCGCCCTTGTGCTGGCATCGCTAATCGCCTACGTGTTCCGCTTTTTGTTCGAGATCGAGATCTTCGAAGCCGTTACGCCGTCTCCCGATTTTTATGTGCACGTGACGGTGCTGCTGATTCCCCTGTGGCTCTTGCTCTTCCACTTGTTTCATCTGTACGACTGGCATTACCTCCTCGGCGGCACGAGTGAGTACGGCAGCATCGTCAATGCCTGCACGCTCGGCGTAATGTTCTTGAGCATCGCGCTCATCATCACGCGCGTGATCATCGCGCGCGGCTGGCTGGTCTTGTTCTGGCTCTTTACGATCGCCTTCGTCGGAGTCGTGCGCTTTGCGATGCGGCGGGTGGCGTATGCCGCGCGGCGGCGCGGCTATTTGCGAACGCCGGTGCTCGTCGTCGGCGCAGATGCGGAGGGCTGCGCGATCGCGGAGCAGTTGCGCGAAGCGCAAACCTCCGGCGCGGACGTGCTCGGTTTCGTGGATGATCGAGTGTCGCCGGGCGAAAAGGTGTGCGATCTGCCGGTTCTCGGTTCGGTGGCTCACTTGCCGCGCATCGTCACCCAGAACGATGTCGAAGAAATTATCTTGTCCACCGCCGCGCTGACGCGCGAGCAGGTGCTGCAGATTTACGATACGTTCGGACCCTCCTCCACAGTCGAGTTGCGGTTGTCGCCCGGCTTGTTCGAAATCTTGACGACGGGCGCGCGCGTCAAAGAATGGGGCTATGTGCCGCTCGTCAGCGTCAACAAGGTGCGTCTGGATGAATTCGAAACCGCGCTCAAGACGATTTTGGATTATGGCTTGACTCTGGCGGGTTTGGTGGTCATCGCGCCGATTTTACTTATTATCGCAATCGCGGTAAAATTGGATTCGCCCGGACCGGCGATTTATCGCAGGCGCGTGTTGGGACGCGGCGGCGGCGAGTTCGACGCGTTCAAGTTTCGCACGATGCATGTCAATGGCGATGAGATTCTCGCGCGTCATCCCGAGTTGCAGGCGGAACTCAAGACCAACGGCAAACTCAAGGACGATCCGCGCGTCACGCGCTTGGGCAAGGTCTTGCGGAAATTCAGTCTGGACGAGTTTCCGCAATTGTTCAACATTTTGCTGGGTCAGATGAGTCTGGTCGGTCCGCGAATGATCTGTCCCGCCGAAGGCGCGTTCTACGGCAAATGGAAAATGAATCTGCTGACGGTCAAACCCGGCATTACTGGAATGTGGCAGATCAGCGGGCGCAGCGACGTGACGTACGAAGAACGCATCCGGCTCGATATGCACTATATTCGCAACTATACGATTTGGACGGACTTGATGATTCTCTTTCGCACGATTCCCGCTGTGCTCGGCGGGCGCGGCGCGTACTGAATTTGGAGACTGGAGATTAGAGATTGGAACTACGTCATTATTGGTCAATGCTTTGGCGCTGGATGTGGTTGATCGTGTTATCCACCGGCATCGCCGCGATTTCCAGCTACCTGGTTGTTTCACAACAACCCAAAATCTACCAAAGCTCGACGATCTTGTTGGTGGGGCAAAGCGTTCAGTCGCTCAACCCAAGCGCCGCCGATATTTACACCAGCCAGCAACTCGCGCAGACGTACATCCAAATTCTCAAGACGGAAGTGGCGTTACAGGGCATCGTGGACGCGCTCGGCTTGCGAACTTCATCCGCCGCGTTGCGCGAGATGATCAACGCCAGTATCATTCAGGGCACGCAATTGATCGAAGTGCGCGTGATTGACACCGATCCGTTGCGCGCCCAAGCGATTGCCAACGAAGCCGGACGCCAACTGATCCTCCAAGGTCCGGCGGCGAAAGAACAGGAACTCACGAGCCGGACCGAATTCATCCGGCTCCAAGTCGAGGAACTCCAGAAGAAAATTGACGACGGACAAAAACGGATCAACGAACTGCAAAGCTCGATTCAGGTCACGTCGAGCGCGCGCGAGATTGCGGACAAGCAGCAGCAGATCGGGACGCTGCAACAGCAGATCAATCAGTGGCAGCAGACGTATGCCAGTCTGCTCGGTTTCACGTCCGCGCGTTCGCCCAACTATATTTCGGTGATCGAACCGGCGCGCCTGCCGGTGACGCCGATCGCGCCGAACGTTTCCCAAACGGTGATGCTCGCCGCGGCGATTGGCGCGCTCCTCGCCGTCGGCGGCGCGTTCCTCATCGAATACATTGACGATACGATCAAGACGCCGGACGATATCGCGGCATCGCTCAAACTCGCCGTCCTGGCGATCATCGCGCGCATCAGCGGCGACAGCGAAGAAAAACTAGTCGCCGCGCAGCACCCGCGTTCGTCGCAAGCCGAAGCGTATCGCCTGCTTCGCACGAATATTCAAGTCGCCGATGTGGACAAGCCGATCCAAACGCTCTTGGTCACCAGCCCTGATGTCAGGACACATTTGTAATTTACGTAAAATTGTCTTGTTGTGGCATAATCGATGGATGACCACACCAGACGATACCATAGCCGTTCAAGAATATATCCAAGCGATGTTGCCCTGGGCTCACGGGCATCAAATTAAAGGGCTGACCGACTACGTGTTGGCGATCCTGGACCGCCCAACGGGCAATCAAGCCGCCTTGGTTCGCGGCATGGGCAACCAGGAGGCCGCTCTCAAACGTCTGACGCGATTGAACCACAACGA
>VGOB01000138.1 GCA_016865935.1 Chloroflexota bacterium
CATGCGTCCCGACAACTCGAGCAAGGACAGAAAGCCCAGGACGTGTTCGCCCATTTATTCGCCAAGCAACAAATTTCTGCGATGGCGTGACAATTTATTCGCGATTTTTCAAAACACAACTATCGAGTAATTGTAACATCCAAGTCCAATTTCAATTCCTGCGCCGCAATCAGCGCCTGGCTAAACAACTGTACACTTGTTGAATAATTTTCTTGACGCAATGCCACACGCGCCTTCAAGGCGAGTATCATGGATTTCTCGCGTTTCGTGTCACCTTCAGTCCAAGCGTCTATACATTTGTTTTCCCAGAACATTTCCTTTTCGAGCTGTCCCCGATTATGATACACCCAGGCAATATCATATGCTCGCCAACCCGCATTTCGCCAATCGCCCAATGCACATGCAGCCTCGTGTGCCTGCTGGCTCAGCTGCACGCGTTCATCCCAATGACCGCTAAACCAAAGAAAACTCCTCAATGCGCGCGCCAAATCAATCATCTTTCTTGCCAGTTTCCTACTTATCACATCGTTGTTACCTTGCACCGCATTCTGCCACAACCATTCTGCGGCCAAGACCAAGTTGGACTGTTCGTTGTCTAGTTTGACCCATCCACTTTCTGGTTCCGAGTCTATTGCGTGGGACTCCTTTTTGGCGTCACAATGCTTGCAGGCAAATTTCACCCAATACCGCGCAAACCGCATCCCAGTTTCGCGCGCAACATTCGCATCGGCAAGCAGTTCATCGCGGACAAAGGCGCGCGTGAGTGGGTGCAGCGCGTAGCGTTCTTCGCCTGCCAGCACGTCCACCAGCGACAGCGCGCTCAAGCGGTCAATCGTCGTCTCCAGCGCATTGCGCGATAGGTTCGCCACATTCATCCACGCCTCGAACGTCGCGGAGGGGACAAAGAACGAGAGCGCGCCGAGCGCGGTCTTGTCGTTCGTCGTCAACTCTTTGCGCGCTTCTTGGAAAATAAATTTCTGCAAATCGTCTTGAAGGGGCGGGGTCGTCCCGCCCACTACCACGCCCTCCGCGCCCTCTTTGGGCGGGATGACCCCGCCCCTACGTCGCAACATTTCCAGCGCGCCGTCAAACGTCAGCGCGGCGCGCACGCGCATCAAACCCAAAGTATGCACCAACGCCAGCGGCGAGCCGTTCGTCTCGTCGTACAATTCCTGCCAGCGCGATTCAACGCGGCGCAGTTTGCTTGCCAATCCCGCATCGCGCGCCATTTCGTTTTCGATGATGCCGCGCGCCGCATCCCAATCCAATTTCCCCACGCGCAACCACACCGCGCCTTCGCCGCCGCGCCGTCGGCTCGTGATGATTGCTTTGCACGCTTGCGGCAGTTCGCGCAGAAAGTCCGCCATTTGCTCCTGCTCTTCTTTCGACAGCGTTTCGAGGTTGTCGTAGATGAGGAGCGCGCGTGTCGCGCGCAGTGCGTCCAGTAGGGCGCGCCGCTTTTCGTCGGACGATAATTTTGGAATTCCGATTTGTCCCAGCACGCGCGCGGTCTCGTTCAAGAAATCGTCGAGTGTGCGCGCGGCGGGTGTTTGCTCGCGGATGCCCGATGGCGCGAGAATGGTTTGCTTCGCGGTGACGAACACAAACGCGTCGAACGCGCCTGCCTCCTGCGCGCGGTGCGCGGCTTCAATCGCGAGCGCGCTTTTGCCGATGCCGCCGATGCCATCCACGAGAACGCCCCACGTGCGGTCGGCGGGACTGAGCGCGCGCATCACCACGTCCATCTCTTTCGCGCGACCGAAGAACGCGGCGCGGCGCGGGAGGTTGTTGGGGATTTTCGGTGCGAGTAGGGGCGGGGTGACCCCGCCCTTACCGTGCGCGTCGCCGTACTCGATGAGCAGTTTTTGCAGATTGTCGAGTAATAATTTCTCAAACGATTCAGGCGTGTCGAACGATTGCGTGAGGACGCAAAACTCGCCCTGCGGGTCTTGAATCTCTTTGAAAAAATCCTTGACGCGCTGCGCCTGCGCGAAATCCGCGTCGAGTGGAATCGCGCGCGTGCAGCGATACATCACGATGCGCGGCTTGCCGAACTCTTTCCACAAGCGGTACGCGACGCGAAATTCTTCTTCCGTGCCAGAGAGATAATCTTTCTGCGTCTGCGGGTCTTTTCCGCCAGGCGGCGTGCCAAAGCGATGCCACAAGATGCCGACGAAAATATCCCACGAGGTCGGCTTGAGTTGGTCGAAGATGATTTGCTGTGCGCGTCCCGCGTCAGGCACGACTGCGCGCCAATCCACGACTTCCAGCGTCAAGCCGAGATAATCCGCCGTCGGCTTGAGCGACGCGACGACTGTTTCCAACTTGGCGCGTTCCGTCGCCACGTCCGACGGCGACGCGGCGAAGATGCGGAGTTTCTTGAGTGTGTCTGTCATCATTGACCTCGCTGGATCATTTCCAAAGTGACGCCATCATACCACAATTTTGCCGATTGGGGAATATGTATGCTATAATCGAACCTGGAGGCGATTGAATGTTCCAACGCGAACCCCGGCGGCGATCGCGTCTGCCGGTTGGACTGAAAAATTTTTTTGCGGCGTTCGGCGATCTGGGTACGAATGCCGGGCGCGCGCGCGTCGCGCAGCAGACGCGCGAAGCCGCGTGGCGCGTCGCGGACGATACGACGCGCGCGATCTCCGGCGGACTCGGCATTGCCGATGTGCGCGCGTTGCTGCGCGGCGATCCGCCGGTCGAAAAGCCGAACATCCGCGAGCAGGTGCTTGGGCGCGTCTTTTGGACGCATCTGCGCCCGCGCGCGTACTACAAATCTTCCACCAAGTTTTCGCATACATTTGGACTGGGATTCTTCAGCGTGTTCTTCGCGTTCGTCCAACTGATTACCGGGACGCTGATGATGTTTGTTTACGAGCCGTCGCCCGCGCGCGCGTATCAATCTACGATCACACTCATCACCCAAATTCCGTTCGGGCAATTGATCCGCGATCTGCATTATCTCAGCGCGAACTTGCTGATCGTCGTCGTCTTTTTACATTTGCTCCGCGTCTATTTGACCGGCGCGTTCAAACAACCGCGCCGCCTTACCTGGGTCATCGGCGTTGTGTTGTTCGCGCTCACGCTCGCGATTGCGTTCATCGGCTATCGTTTGCCGATGGACAACGCGGTCGCGTGGGGCAACCCCGACGATTTGCTCCGCTATTATTTGTTGCACACCGGCATCTTGCCTGGGATCGGTTTGTTCCTCGTCGGCGCGCACTATTTCCGCGTGTCGCGCTTGCACGGCATCAGTTTACCGGCAAGTGAAGAGGAATCGTCAAACGAAGAGGTGCGCGAACGCGCGCGCGTGCGCGTCAATTACTTGCCCGATCTCTGGGCGCGCGAGTTGATCTGGATCGCGTGCGCGCTCTTGACGATTCTCGCGCTCGCGGCATTCGTCGTTCACGCGCCGCTTGCCGCGCCTTTCGATTTAACGCGCGCGCCGATGGCAAGCGCGCCCTGGTTCCTGTTGTGGTGGCAGGGCTTGCTCAACGATCCGGTTGTCTTGCCGGTTTTGCTTTGGCTGCGCGATACGCTTTGGATCGATCTGGCGCAATTTTACAACAGCGCGATCTGGCAAGGTCTGATCGTGCCGATGCTGATCGGGTTGCTGTTGCTCGCGGTGCCGTACCTTGACGCGTGGTGGGACAAGTTCTGGGGGCGCGCGCCCTCGCGGCTGGGGCGCAATCGCAAACTGGGGATCGCGTTGGGATGGCTCGCGCTCGGTCTGCTCGTTTGGTTTACGTACCTTGGCGCGCAGACTTTTGCGCCGCCAGCAGTTGCCATCGCGCAGGAATTTCTGCCGGACAATTCCGGCGAGATGCGCCGGATCGGTTACGCCGATCTGCCGACCGGCTCGCACGAGTTAGCGAAATTTGCCGCGCCAAGCGCGGATCGATTTGAGAATCTCTTGTCGAAAATGCAAATTCGCGTTCAGCAAGCCGATCTTGCCGATGCGAAAGGATTTTTGATCGTCGAAGCTTGGCAAGCGAATTTGAAAAAGATCACGCTGCGAATTACTTGGACTCCAACCGCGCCAGGCGAATCCGGCGCGTTTGAGAAAACGATCTACTTGCATCGCGATTCGATGTACGAGTGACGAAAATGTCTACCCAGCAAAAACTTCTCATCGCTATAATTTTTGCGTTGCTGACCTGCGTGCCGCTTGGCGCGATCGCGCTGAACGATCTGGGACGCGTCTTTGGCGCGGTCTCGCCGGACGAGCGGACGGCGATGGAACAGCGCGCGCTCGCCTACCAGGGTCGCGCGATCGAAACCGGCGCGGAATTGTACGCGCGCCATTGTATCAAGTGTCACGGCGCGCGCGGCGAAGGCGTTCCGCAATTCGCGCCTGCGCTCAGTCGCAAAGATTTGTTCGACGGGCGGCGCGCGCAAGAGGTGCGCTGGAACGGCGGCGTCGAATCGCTTTTGAAAAACGCGATTGCCGCCGGACGCCCGGCGCAATCGCGCCCGGACTTGTACTCGGCGCGGATGCCCACGTTCAGTCGGGACTATGGCGGCGCGTTGAGCGCGAGTCAAATTGACGCGCTCGTCGCGTTCGCGTTGAATTGGCAAGCGAACGCGACGGAGGTCAACGCGTGGAGCGCGATCCCGGTGCCCACGCGCGCGCCCGGCGCGGTGACACAGCCCGGCACGCCCGCCGCCGGTCTCGCGCGAATTTGTCAGAGTTTGAGCGCGCCATATGCCGGAAGAAAATCGCCGTACAAATTCGACGACAAGACGATTCTCGCGCAGGGTAAACAGATTTTCGATGACAAGTGCGCGGCGTGTCACGGCGCGGTCGGCGCTGGGAATGGTCCAGCCGCCGCTGCGCTGAACCCCAAGCCCGCAAACTTGGCGGACAAGAATTTTATGCAGGCGTTGCCGGTGGATTGTCATTTCTTTGTGATTGCAGAAGGCGTGCGCGGTACTGCGATGCCGCCTTGGAAGGCGCTCGGCGACGATGCGCTGTGGAAAGTGTTGATCTATACGCGCGCGTGGACGGGAGTGCCGTAAACAAAAAGACCTTCCAGGTTTCCGAAACCTGGAAGGTCTTTGATTTACTTCCCCGCCGAAATCGGCGCGGTGCCTACTTCCGGTTCTTTCGCCATGCTGACGCGCCCGCTCAAGCGTCCCAGCACAATGTCCATAATGCTGTACGCCACCGGCACCAGCACGAGCGTCAACAAGGTCGAAGTGATCAAGCCGCCGATCACTGCGACCGCCATCGGCGCGCGGAAACTGCCGCCCGCGCCCAAGCCGAGCGCGACCGGCAACATTCCCAGGATCAGCGCGAGTGTCGTCATCAAGATCGGACGCAACCGAATCGGGCCCGCGGTGAGTAATGCTTCGTCGCGGCTCATTCCTTGATCGCGCAGGCGATTGGCAAAATCCACGAGCAGGATCGAATTCTTGGTCACCAAGCCCATCAACAAGATGATGCCGATCATCGCCGTCATATCGAACGCGAAACGCGTGATGAGGAGCGCGAGAAACGCGCCGATGAACGAGAGCGGCAGCGCGAGCATCAGCACAAGCGGCTGGGTGAACGAGCCGAACTGCGACGCGAGCACCATATACACAAACACGACCGAGAGCATCATCGAGAACAAGAGCGAGTTGAACGACTCGTTCATCATCTCGGTGGTGCCGCCGAAGGAAATGGTGACGCCGGGCGGCAACTGCACATTGGCAAGCCGCGCGCGAATGTCGTTCGACACCGCGCCCTGGGTGCGCCCCACATAATTCGCGCCGACAACGACTTGCGGTTGCCGATTGAGCCGCCGGATCGTCGTGGGTCCCGTGCTGGTCGAGATCGACGCGACATTTCGCAACGGGACGATTTGCCCGGTCGTCGAAGTGAGCGAGAGCGAAAGAATATCGTCCAGGCGCGAACGATCTTCCGGGCGCAAGCGCACGACGATGTCCGCCTCGCGTCCTTTCTCGCGATAGCGCGATGCGGTGGTGCCGTTGATCAGCGTGCGGACCGTCGCGCCGACCGACGCGGTGGACAGTCCCACGCGCGACGCGCGCTGGCGATCCACGTCCACGTGCAGTTCTGGCTTGCCGGGTTGCGAACTGCGATCCAGGTCTACCAAGCCCGGCACGTCGGCGATGGCTCGCATCACGGCGAGCGACGTCGCATCAAGTTCTTCGAGCGCGCCGGTCGTGTTCACGTTCAATTGGATCGCGCGTCCGGTGACGCCTGTGCCGCCGCCGCCCATCGAATCGCCAAACGCAAAAGACAAACCGGGCAGATCGGCAAACCGCTGGCGGATGTCCGGCTCGGCTTTGGTGAGCAAGCCACTCTCGCGCATCTTGACGGTAAACGTCGCGCGCTCGGGCGCGCTCGAACTGCCGACGCTGACGAAAACGTCTTTCACGTCCGGCACATCCTTCAAGCGCGCTTCCACCTGGCGCGCCAGCGCGTCCGTCTGCGCGAGCGGCGTGCCGGGCGGAAGTTGCAACCCCATCGTAAAGCGATCGCTGTCAATCGTCGGCAGGAACGACATTTCGACCAGCATTGCCGAGCCGAAAATCGAAAGGAAAACGATCAGCCCGATCAGCGCGCTGATCTTTTTGTGTCCCAGTGCCCAACCCAGGATCCGCCGGTAATTTCGATCAAGCCAGCCGAGATTTGCCGCGATGCCTTCTTCCGTGTCGTGTCCGGGTTTGGGCGTGCGTTGCTTGAAAAAGTACGCCGAAAGCATCGGCGCGAGTGTGAATGCTTCGATCAGCGAGATCGCGACGGCGAACGCGATCGTCAAGCCGAACTCGCGGAAAAAGACGCCGATGATGCCGGTGGCAAACGCAACCGGCAAAAACACCGAAAGCACGGTGAGCGTCATCGCCAACACGGCGAGCGACACTTCGTTGGTGCCGTTGGCGGCGGCTTGCTTGGGAGTCTCGCCGCGTTCCATATGCCGGAAAATATTTTCGCGCACCACAATCGCGTCGTCAATCACCAAGCCGACCGCGAGCGACAACGCCATCAGCGTGATCATATTCAAGCCGAGTCCCGCCGCGTGCATCGCCGCAAACGTGCCGATGATGATCACCGGCAAGCCGATGACGGTGACGAGCGTGTTCCGCAGATCGCGAAAGAAGACGAACACGACGAGCGAGGCGAACAAGCCACCCAGGATCAGATCGGTGATCGAATCTTCGGTGGATGCCTCGATGAATTCGGATTGATCGCTCGCAAGCGTCAAGCCGAGATCGGGATAATCTTTGCCCACGCGCTCCAACTCGTGCTTGACGGCTTCGGCGACGCGGACGGTGTTGGCGCCCGACTGCTTGATGATCGAAATGGCAATCGTATCCTTGCCGTTGAGGCGGCTGTAGCGTTGCACGTCTTCAAAGCCATCTTTCACTTGCGCGATGTCTCGCAAGTACGTCGGCACACCGCGCGGATTCGCGACGACGATGTTGCCGATTTCGTCCACGCTTTGAAAGTTGCCCGGCGTGCGCACGAGCACATCCTTGCCGCCGTCGGTGATGCGCCCGCCCGGCAGATTCAGATTTTCGGTTTGGAGCGCGGCGACCACTTGTGGCGGCGCGATCCGGCGCACGCGCATTTCGTCCAGATTGAGATTGACCTGAATCTGGCGAATCAATCCGCCGCTGACGTTGACATCGGCGACGCCTTCCAGGCGCGCCATTCGCGGCTTGATCTTGTCGTCCACCAGTCGGCGCAATTCATCGGAAGGCATCTTGCCGGTTTCATCCACCACCGCAAAGGTCACGATCGGCATCGCCGTAAAATCAAAGCGCTGGATGATCGGGTCTCGCGCGTCGGTTGGAAACGCGCCGCGCACCGCGCTCACTTTTTCGCGCACATCTTCGACCGCGCGCGTCGCGGAGACTTCCAGGTTGAACTCGACCAGAATCTGGGAAATATTTTCGCTCGAAGTCGAAGTTACGTTCTTGACGCCATTGAGCGAACTCACTGCTTCTTCCAGCGGTTCGCTGATCGCGCGCTGGATTTCGTCCGGACTCGCGCCGGGATAAATCGTCGTGACGGAAACGTACGGCGCGTTGATATTCGGCATCAAGTCCACCGGCATTCGAGAGTACCCGATGAACCCGACGACGATCAACGCGAGCATCAGCATCGCGATAAAAACTGGCTGACGAATCGAAATGTTTGCAATGTTCATTCCTGTTCCTTCTGCATTAAGCGATTAGGTAATGAGGTGATTGGGTGATTGTCTGGCGACTGTCTACTGGCGACTGGCGACTACTACTGCGTTGCGATCTCCACCGTCGCGCTCCAGCCGGGCGAAAGTGGCGCGCGCGTTGTGCTGATTTCGATCCAGACCGGAACACTCACTACGTTGCCGGTCGTCGTCGCGAACAAGCCGATCCGTTTGACGCGTCCGGTCAAGGTCTGATCGGGCAGCGCGTCAATGTAAATCGTCGCGCTTTGTCCGACCTTGACATTGGCGAGTGTCGTCTCGTCAATGTTCGCCAGCACTTGCATTTGCGCGAGATCGGCAAAGACGATCACGGGCGCGTGCGCGCTGACGGATTCGCCGACTTTGGGCGTGATCGAAACGACCGTGCCGTCGAACGGCGCGACGATACGCGCGTTGTTCACGTTGTGTTTGGCGGTATCGTACGCGGCTTGCGCCTGCGCGTATTGCGCCAAACCGATTTCGCGTTCCGCGTCGGTCGGGCGATTCACCGTTTGGTTGTATTGCGCGACGGCGATTTGATACGCCAGCGTCGCTTGTTGCAACGCCGCGCCTTGCGCGGTCATCGAGATGAACGCGTTGCGCTGCCCGCCGATGCGATCATACGCGGCTTGCGTTTGATCGACCGCCGCTTTGGCGCGCTCCAGCGTCGCGCGCGCGAGCGCGATTTCATCGTTCGTCGGTCCCGCCTGGATGCGATTCCAATTCGCCGTCGCCAGATCGAGCGCGGCTTTGGCTTGCGCGAGTTGCGCGTCTTGCACCGCCGTATCGAGCGCGGCGAGCAAGGTTCCCGCCGCGACGCGCGTTCCTTCCGCGACCGGCAACTCTTTGAGCCGCCCGCTGGACGCGAAGGTGAGCGACGCCTGGCTTGCCGCGACGAGCGTGCCGGCGACTTTAATTTTGGTGATCGCCACGCGCACAGTCGTCACGGGCGTTGGCGTGACGGGACCCGGCGTCACCTGCGCGCCACTGGGTTTACCTTGCGGCGCGCCTCCGGCTTTCGTCGCCGCAGGCGCCGGGCTGGCTGGTGTTGTGTTGCACGCCACGACGAGCGCGAGCGATAAAATGATCAAACCGATCAAGGCAAGCTGTTTTCGTGAGAGCATTGAATTCTCCTTGTATGTTGGAGACTGGAGATTAGAGACTGGGAGGAATCTCTAATCTCCAGTCTCTGTTTTCATTCCGACGCTGGAGCAGGCGCGGTTTGTGTGGCTGGCGTAGACGCGCGGCGTCCCAGCCGATCCTCCAGCGCGATCAGCAAAAAGTAAAACGTCGGCACGACGATCAGCGTCAGCAGCGTAGAAGTGATCAAGCCGCCGATCACCGCGATCGCCATTGGCGCGCGGAAACTGCCGCCCGCGCCCAAGCCGAGCGCGACCGGCGTCATTCCCAAGATCAACGCCAGCGTCGTCATCAAAATCGGGCGCAAGCGCGTGGGTCCCGCGACGAGCAGGGCTTCTTTCGCGCTCATTCCTTGCGCGCGCAAACGATTCGAAAAATCTACGAGCAGGATCGAGTTCTTGACTGCCAAGCCCATCAACAGAATCAAGCCGATCACCGCCGTCATATCCGCGCCGGTGCCGGTGAGCAACAGCGCGCCAAACGCGCCGATGATCGCGAGCGGCAACGCGAGCATCAACACGATCGGTTGCGTGTACGATCCGAATTGCGACGCGAGCACCATATACATGAAAATCACGGACAAGGTGAGCGAGCCGATCAGCGTATCCATTGACGCCTGCGTTTGTTGCACCTGACCGCCGAAGCGCACGGTGACATCGGGCGGCAAATTCAATTGCGGAAGCCGCGCGCGCATATCCGCGACGACTTGGGCTTGCGAGCGTCCGACCGTGTTCGCGCCAATCGTGATTTGCGTCTGCCGATTTTGGCGCGAGATCACCGACGGTCCCGAACTGCTGACGATGCTCGCCACGTTGCGGAGCGGAACCGATTGTCCGCCGGATCCTTGGATGTTGAGCGAGAGAATATCGTCCAACCGCGAACGATCTTCCGCGCGCAAACGCACGATAATGTCCGCTTCTTTGCCCGCTTCGCGATAGCGCGACGCCGTTTCGCCGGAGATGAGCCCGCGCAAGGTCGAACCGAGCGTGGACGTGCTCACGCCCAAGGGCGCGGTGCGATTGCGATCGACGACGATGCGTAGTTCCGGTTTGCCCGGCTCGTTACTGCGATCGATGTCCGCCAAGCCGGGAATGCCTTGCATTCCTTTGATCACCTCTTGCGCCAGCAAGTCCAACTCTTCCGGCGAGCCCGACGACAAGAGAATAATCTGGATCGGGCGCCGGTCTACCGTCGTGCCGCCGCCGCCAAAGCCGCCTTGAAAGTTGAATCCCAAGCCGCGCGTGCCGCGCAGCTTTTCGCGGACAATCGGCTCCACTTGGCGCAGCGATTTCAAATCTTTCATTCGTACGTTAAAGTTGGCGCGTTCCGGCGAACTGCCGCCGCCCACGCTTGCAAACACATTGTCAATCCCTTCGATGGACAAGAGCGCGGCTTCGATCTGCCGCGCCTGCGCGTCGGTAACGGCGAGCGTCGTCCCTGGCGGCAATGTCAAGCCAACTTGGAAATTCGCATTGTCCAAGCGCGGCATAAACGAAAGTTCCATTCGTGGCGCG
Organism: Chloroflexota bacterium; assembly: GCA_016865935.1. Taxonomy (GTDB): domain Bacteria; phylum Chloroflexota; class Anaerolineae; order UBA4142; family UBA4142; genus VGOB01. The sequence continues at coordinate 10,847 of VGOB01000138.1, forward strand.
ATGTACACGAGCAGCGCGAAAATCGCCAGCGTGATCGCGACCATCGTCCGGGAGTGCGCGAGGGTCCACGTGAGCATTCGGCGATAAACTCGGTCGAGCCAGCCGAAATGCGTGCCGCTCGTTTCGCCTTCGTGTCCGGCGCGCGGTTTTTGCTGCTTGAACGCGTAGGCGGAAAGCATCGGCGCGAGCGTGAACGCTTCAAAGAGCGAAATCAAAACGGCGGCGGTGACCGCCAGACCGAATTCGCGATAAAAGCGTCCGATTTGACCGGTCGTGAATGCAATCGGGAAAAAGACGGAGACGATGGTGAGCGTCATGGCGACGACCGAGAGCGCGACTTGATTCGTGCCTTGCGCCGACGCTTCTTTGGGCGGCAAGCCCTTTTCCATATGCCGGAAAATATTTTCGCGCACGACGATCGCGTCGTCCAAGACCAAGCCGACCGCGAGCGACAGCGCGAGCAAGGTCATCATATTCAGCGACAAGTTCAGCGCGCTCATCGCGCCGAACGCCGCGATCATAATGATCGGCAGACCGATGACGGTGACGATGGTGTTGCGGAGGTTGCGGAAAAAGAGCAAGACGACGAGCGACGCGAAAATGCCGCCCATCACCAAATCGGTCAACGAATCTTCGACTGACTTTTTGATAAAGTCCGAATCGTCGTTCGAGATCACAATATCCAAATTTGGAAGATCGCGCTTGATTCTGGCGATTTCAGCTTTGGCATTTTCCGCGACGCCAACCGTGTTCGCGCCGGATTGCTTGCGGATTTGCACCGCGACGCTGTCTTTGCCGTTCAACCGGCTGTACGAAGTCGGCTCGGCGGTCGTGTCGCGAATCGTCGCAATATCTTTGATGCGCAGCGCTGTGCCGCGTGCGGATGCAATTGTCAGGTTGGCGATGTCATCCAGCGAGGTAAACTCGCCCGGCGTCCGCAAGAGCAAATCCGTGCCGTCTTGGGTGATCTTGCCGCTCGGCACGCTGACGTTTTCGCCGCGAATCGCGCCGGTCACTTGGGAGAGCGAAATGCGGTGCAAGCGCAGCGCGTCGAGATCAAGATCAACCGCGATTTGGCGTTGTTGTCCGCCGGAGACGCTCGCGTCCGCGACGCCATCCACGCGTTGCACGCGCGGCAAAATCTGATTCTCGACCAGATTGCGCAATTCCCACGACTTCATCCGCCCGGAGGCGTCTGCCGCCGTGAAGGTGAGAATAGATTGCGAGCCAAAGTCAAAGCGCTGGACGACCGGTTGATCCGCGCCGCTGGGCAGACTGCGCTGCGCGCGCGCGACGCGTTCGCGGACCGCTTCGAACGCGGCTTTGGGATCCGTTTCGAGCGTGAACTCGACGTTGATGTTCGACGAATTTTCGCGCGAGGTCGAACGAATATTCACCACGCCATTTAGCGTGCTGAGCGCGTCTTCCAGTGGCTGCGTGATCTGGCGCTGCACCTCGGCGGGACCCGCGCCGGAGTAGATGGTTGACACTGAAACATTCGGATTCGAAGTTTCGGGAAAGAGGTCAACCGATAAACGCTGATAACCCATATAGCCGATGACGACCAGCACCGCCATCATCATCGAAACGAATACCGGTTGTTTGATCGAAATGTTCGCGAGATTCATCGAACGTTCCTTGTCAATGAGCCAATTTGCCAATTGACCAATGAGCCAAACCTATTTGTCACACTGATTTCCCTGAAGTAGAAAAGACTGGCAAGTATTCAGACTAGCGAATTGGACTCCAGGCGGAACTGGAGTAGATTGTTTGTGCCACAAACGATCTTCTCTCAGGAACGCCACGGAGT
>VGOB01000139.1 GCA_016865935.1 Chloroflexota bacterium
CTCCCCACAAACTGGGAAGGTATTTTACCCGATCTTCTTCCGTCTGTCTGCTCTATCGCTGACACTCCGCCATTCAGCGAAGGCTACGCTCTAAAACTACCAAGTGGCCGAAACGAAGATCATCGCCGAATACACAACGCGTAAACGCCGATTCCGATTTCCAGCAAGGCATACAGGCGCAGCGGATTGATCGGCAGGCGACTCCAGCGCCGACCGGCGAGCCAACTTCCCAGCGCGAGCCCGGCGAAGAAGGAGGCGAGCACGGCAGATGTGGCATACGCCGTCACGCCGAAAATCAAACCGAATTTGCGGATCCAAATGACTTGGTACGCCAATCCGCTAAACCCTGACAATAGAAAAACTATGTACAGCAGACCAATCCATCTTCCCGATCTGTCTTGACTGTTCCGAATCATCTTCCTCTCCGAATGGGCAGAAAAAAATCGCGGTCAGACCCGCAGGGCATCCGCCTGGCGCCGCCGCAGAGCACATTGTATTCCGAAACACCGAACTGTCAAAGCGATAACTTGTTAGCCAGGGCGATAACTCGGCAAACCGATGTGCTGCCGGGGTGGAAGGGGCGGGCTAGGTCAAGTGGCAGAGCAAGCGAGAGCGATGCTGGTAAAATCTGACGAGTGGATTGAAAGGGCGAGGGCGCGCTGCGAAATCGCAACGCGCCCTTTGTTTTTCGGGCGGAGGCGTTTCAATCATTTGTAAGCGTTCAGTTGTTCCCGTCATTTCGAGCGAAGCGAGAAATCTCGTTGCCGCCATGGCGAGATTTCTCGGCGCGCAAACCGCGCCTACCCAGAAACTTGCGCAGACTTGCGACGCCGCCGATTGGAAATCGGCGGCTCAACGAGGTGAAAACTCGATAAATCGAGTTGCGCGAAGCGAATCGGTTGCAACCGATTCGCTTCGCGCCTCGCTGAGACCCCGAATTCATTCGGGGGCGTTCTCGCAAGAGCAAGTTTCTGGCGGCAGACATACCGCGTATCGGCGGTATGCGCGAAGCGTCTCGAAATGACACCTGAACGGTTACAATCATTTCAGGACGTGGCCATGAATTCCGATGACGGTTTCTTCGAGCGGAATTGTTTTGCCGCTTGCCGTGAGGGCTTGTTGGGCAAGCCGCACCAAACCGGAACAGCAGGGCACCTCCATCCGGACAACTGTGATGCTTTTGATGTTGTCGTGTGCGATAATCTGCGCGAGTTTGCTCGCGTAAGATCGGGTGTCATCCAATTTGGGGCAGGCGATCGCAATCGCGTGTCCGTCCAGAAAATCGGCGTGAAAGTTGCTGTACGCGAACGGCACGCAATCGGCAACCAACACCAGTTCGGCGTTCTGAAAGTACGGCGCGCCAGGCGCAACCAGGTGCAGTTGGATGGGCCATTGACGCAGCGCCGATTCAAGACGCGCGGAAGGTGCGCTAGCGCGCGGGTTCTCCCACTGCTGCGCGGACGCGCCCGGACAACCCGCGGGGGACGCGGTGGGGCGCAGAGGTAATTCTGCGGCGTGCGCGCGCAAGTGCTGTATGTGCCTGTCCAGCGCCTCCGGCGCGTGCGCGCGCAAGTGCGCGATCACACCGTCTTCGTCGTACGATTCAACCGCCTGCTCTTCGATGAGCAACGCGCCTTGCGGGCAATCGCCCAAACACGCGCCCAAACCGTCGCAGAACGATTCCTTGACCAGGCGCGCTTTGCCGTCAATGATCTGCAACGCGCCTTCAGGACAAGCGGGAATACACAATCCACAACCGTCACACTGGTCTTCGCGGATGCGGATCATTTTTCGTTTTTCGATAGCCATCGAGTCTCCTCTGGGTGCGACTGTCACCGGAGCATCGCTGACGGTCGCTGCGGTTGCGCCAATTATACACCAAGCCAACCAAATGTGTCAGTGACTTTGGTCAATCACGCTGAAACCTGAAACTTGTGCTATAATGCCGCGCGTTTGGAGTTTCAATGTCATCCGCACTCACCATCCGCCTCAAAGCATTTCTCGCGATTTTATTCTGGGGCGCGTCGTTCATCGCGACGAAAATCGCGCTGCGCGACGCGCACCCCGCGACGATCATTCTCCTGCGCTTTGCGCTTGGCGTCGCGATTCTCTGGTTTGCGATTTGGCGTTGGCGAATGTTCCGGCGCATCGGCAAACGCGATCTAGTGTATCTCGCGATTCTCGGCGTGATCGCCGTGCCGTTGCATCAAGTCATCCAAGCGATTGGCTTGCTCTACACGACCGCGACGAGTATGGGGTGGATCATCGCGCTCATTCCGATCTTCACCGCGCTGCTCGCGTGGATTTTCCTGGGCGAGCCGATGACCGCGCTCAAAGTCATCGGCTCGATCATCGCGTTTGGCGGCGCGGTCTTCGTCGTCACGCGCGGCGCATTCTCGCTCGACACGTTCCGTCTGCCGAGTACACTCGGCGACGCGCTGGCGGTGGCGAGCGCGTTGAACTGGGCGATCTTCCAAGTCGCCAGCAAACCGATTCTGCGCCGGCTCGAACCGACGCTGGCGATGGCGTACTTGATGTTGATCGGCGGCATCCTCATCGTGCCGTTCGCGTCGCTCCAAACGATCAGCGATCTGCCGCGCCTGACGCTCGATGGCTGGATCGCGATTTTGTTCCTCGGAATTTTTTGTTCCGGGCTCGGCTATCTGATTTGGTACGACGCGCTATCCAAGATCGACGCATCGCAACTCTCATCGTTCTCGTACATTCAGCCGATGATCACGGTGATCGTCGCGGCAATTCTGTTGGGCGAAACGATCACGCCCGCGATTCTCTTGGGCGGCGCGGTGATTTTATTCGGCGTTTATCTCGTCAATCGTTCTGCCACCAAACGCGCGATCGGAGTTTCGATTGCAGGCGATTAGAAATTATCCGCGTGCGGTTCTGCGCGATTGCCGCGCGGCGCTCCAATCCTTCGCGCGCAACCGCGCCGCGCTCGTCGCGCTGATCGTGCTGATGCTGCCGTGGTGGGCGCTGATTTTTCTGCGCGCCGATTTCGATTGGCTGTCCACGTTTGGCGGCGCGGCGGGAATCGCGTTAACGTACTGGTGGCTGTCGCGTTCCGGCGGTTTACCTGCGCCAACAGTAAAATATCCGCGCGCGGAATCGCTGTTCGCGTTCGCGCTTATTCTCATCTGGATTGGCTGGCGAATCGGCATCTGCGGAAAATATTTTCCGTTCCTCCCCGCGAATTTCGTCTGTTTCAAAAATTTAACATTCGAAATCGTTCCCAAAGTGATCGAGCAGGTCATCGTTCCGATTGTTGTCTTGTTCATCTTGGGTTATCGTTGGTGCGCACAGGGACTCGATCTGAATTGGCGCGCGTGGTGGATTTCGTCCTTCGCGCTGATCGGCTTGCTGGGCTATGGCGCGTGGACGCATTGGAACGATCTGCCCAAGTTTGGCGAGAGCGCGGTGGAATATTTTTTTGCGGCGGGCTTGCCGGAAGAAGTGTTGTTTCGCGCGCTCTTGCTGACGCGCCTGGAAGCGTGGTGGCGGAATGGCGCGTGGGCGCTCTTGGGTTCGTCCATCATCTTTGGCTTGGTTCACCTGCCGATCAATTTTTTTGTTTTCACCGCGCGCGATCTGAACGAAGCATGGCTCACCGCGCTGACGTTTCAAATGGGAATGGGCGCGGTCTTTGCGTTCGCGTACCAACGCGCGCGCAATGTGTGGACATTAGCGGTGGCGCACGCGCTCGTAAACGCGGCGTGAATGACAAATGAGCAAATGGCAAATGACAAACAAACTCAACTCGATGCGCGTGCTGGACGCGCGCAAAATTCCGTATGTCGTCACCGAGTACGATGCGGCGCGCGAATTTCATTCGGCGACCCAAGCCGCGCAGTTGATTGGTGCGCCGGGGGAGGCGGTGTACAAGACGCTCGTTATCTTGCGCGACCCGCCAAAATCCGGCAAGCCGTTGCTCGTGATGATCGCATCATCGCGCGAGGTGGATTTGAAAATACTCGCGCAATCGCTGGGCGCGGCGAAACAAAAATTGCGGATGGCGACCCAGCGCGAAGCTGAGATGCTCACGGGTTTGCAAGTCGGCGGGATCAGCGCGCTCGCGCTCCTCAATCGCGGCTTTGAGATCGTACTAGACGAACGCGCGCGCGCGCTCGATCAGATTCACGTCAGCGCGGGACAGCGCGGCGTGGACGTGCGGCTCGCGGTGAAGGATTTGCTCGCGGTGACGAATGCGAAGGTGATGCGCGCGACGAGTGAAACGTGAGACGTGATGCGTGAAACCTTGAACCTCGAACCTTGAACTTTGAACTTGAAACCTGAAACGGAGGAACGATGAAAGCGCTCACATTCAACGAACACGGCGGAATCGAAAAACTGCACATCGCGGAAATGCCCAAGCCGACGATTGGCGCGGACGATGTGCTGATCAACGTCAAGGCGAGCGCGCTCAATCGGCTGGATCTGTTTGTGCGCGAGGGCTTGCCGGGATTAAAATTGCCAATGCCGCACATTCCTGGGTCGGATGGCGCGGGTGTGATCGCACAAGTCGGCGCGAACGTGCGCGCCTTGCGCGTCGGACAGCGCGTCACGATCAACCCAGGGTTATCGTGCGGCGCGTGCGAGTTTTGCTTGGCAGGCGAGCAAAGTTTGTGCGGCGATTTCAAAATCCTGGGCGAGCATTGCGCGGGGACGGCAGCGGAATTCGTGCGCGTGCCCGCGACGAATGTTCTGCCGATTCCCGACGATTTTCCGTTCGAGCAAGCCGCCGCCGCGCCGCTGGTGTTCTTGACCGCGTGGCGCGCGTTGGTGTCACGCGCCAAAGTGCGCGCGGGCGAGGATGTGCTGATCCTTGGCGCGGGTGGCGGCGCGTCCACCGCCGCGATCCAAATTGCGAAGAAAGCGGGCGCGCGCGTCTTCGTCACGTCGTCCTCCGACGCGAAATTGCAAAAAGCAAAAGAACTTGGCGCGGACGTGCTGATTAATTACGCGACCCAGGAATGGGACAAGCAAGTCTACAAACTGACGAACAAGCGCGGCGTGGACGTCGTGTTCGAATCGGTTGGCGCGGCGGTGTGGCTCAAAGCGATTCGCGCGCTCAGGCGCGGCGGACGACTTGTCACAATCGGCGCGACGACGGGACCGAATCCGCAGGAGGAGATTCGCCAGATTTTCTGGAAGCAAGTTGACATCTTGGGTTCCACGATGTCGAATCAGCGCGAATTCGCCGAAGTGATGAACCTGGTTCTGCGCGGCGAACTCAAGCCGGTGATTGACACCGTTCTGCCGCTGGAACGTGCGCAAGACGCGCACGCGCGGTTGGCAAGTGGCGAGCAGTTTGGGAAGATCGTGCTGGCGATGTAGAGTTCGAGGTTTCAGGTTCGAGGTTTCAAGTTTGTGCGGAAGGGAATTTGGCGCGCGTTGGGAGATGTGATAGAATAGCGACAGAAGAATCGCACGCGGGAGAGGGTGTTGAGCGAACAGCATCGGCACGCAAAGTTGACCCCGAAAGTTGAACAGGATACGGCACACGCGCCAGACCCACGCGCAGTACGAACGCGCGCGGGTGGGGCGCGTTTTGTGTTTGTAAAGTTCGCGGAAAAATGGTAGAATGACGTTGAACAAGTGGAGGCGCAACCAATGACCAGCGGAGAACTTGCGGCGATCATCTCACAAGGCGAGGGACTCACAATCGAATTCAAACGCGAGTGGGCGCGCGACGTTGGCGAAAAAATGGCGTCGTTCGCGAATACGCATGGCGGCGATTTGCTCATCGGTATCGAGAAGCAGGGTACGGTGGCGGGAATTCCTTCAACCGAATGGGAACGGTTGGAGGAAAGCGTTGCGAACATCGCGCGCAATTGCCAGCCGCCGCTCGCGCCGCGTATCGAGCGCGTGGAGTACGAGCGCAGCATCGTGATGTGCGTTCACATCGAGCGTTCGCTGGACGTTCACCAAGCCGGTGGAATCACGTGGGTTCGCGTCGGTTCGACGACGCGCGCCGCATCGCAAGAGGAAATTACGCGGCTGTTGCAAGATCGCGGCAAACTCGCGACGGACGAGTTCGTCGTCGCTGGCGCGCGCTATGAAGATTTGCAGATCGAGAAACTGGCGCGCTATGTGGAAACGCGCGCGCGCGCGGGCGCGCCGCGCTTGGCGAACGGGCGCGATCTGCCGGAGATTGCCGCCGCGCTCGTGCTGGTCAAGCGGCAAGACGATGCGTGGGTACCGACGGTGGCGGGCATTTTGTTCTTTGGCAAATATCCACAACAGTTCATTCGGCAAAGCACAATGCGCGCGCTGCGGTTTCAAGGAACTGATGTTGCTACGTCCGTGATTTTGGATCGCGCAGGCGCGGGATTGGAAGGAACGTTGGATGAAATGATTGATGCCGCAGTGGCATTTGTCGGGCGGAATATGAAAGTCGCGCGACTGATCAACGGGATCGCACAAGAAATTCCCGAATATCCTCTGGAGGCGGTACGGGAAGCAGTTGCCAATGCGCTTGTGCATCGTGATTATACGATTGGCGGACGCGAAGTATTGATTCGGATGTTCGATGATCGCTTGGAAATTGAAAGTCCCGGGGGATTGGCTGGAAATCTGTCACCAGAGACATTGGGGCATAAACCACCATTCGCGCGCAACCCAAGATTAGCGACGTTGGCAGTCGAGTTTGGTAAGGCAGAAAGAGCAGGAAGTGGCATTCCGCGTATTCGACATCAGTTGGAATTGCTGGGATCGCTACCGCCCGATTTTCGTATCACAGGCGACAGTTTTATGGTTACATTCTATTCGCGGCACTATCGCAGTCTCAGCGATGTGACCTGGGATTGGTTTCGTACAGCACTGTTACATGATGTTGGTAAAATCGTGCTGGATCGCAGCGGACAGTGGACAAGGCATAACGATTTGCGAAAACCACTTTTGCGTTCGGCATACCCAACCTTGAGCGAGAATCCACCAGATTTCGTCGCGCTTTTGGGAGCTACGCTGGTTGACCAAATTCTGGCGCAGAGCGAACCTAAACCGCCAGATCGCGCGACATTGGCAGATAGCAACGCGTTGGCAGTACATATCGCAGATGCTGTTCACAAGGCAATGCATCGGATGATCAACGAAGAGGGTGAGAGTCTGGAGAACGATCCACGGCTCAGTCATTTGAAAGCGTCTCCATCTTTCTATCCGTACTATGGCGAGGCAGTCAAGGGTTTGTCACGGAAAGGCAAAGTAATTGGATGGACCGAACCCGAGTCGGCTAAACTGGTTCTGCGTGCGGTAGAAATCCTGAAACGCGGCAATGACTTGGGGCAGTTGTTTGAGTTGCAATCGTTATTGCTCCACTTTCCACACACTTCGTACATTCCACATCTTTCGCTGGGCTTGCATCAGCGATTCTCGGCGGCGGTTTTTTACCTGGCGTGGAAGAAACTCGAAGAGCTCCGCAGAGCCAATCGCCCAGTGACGGACTTGGATGTCTTGCGGTTTTCGTTGATTACGGTTACGCCGGATCCATTGGGTCTGTTCTATCGTTTGCGAAATATACGCGCGTTCAACCAGGCAATGGAAGAATTGCGGTTGCATTTGTTTGAAAGAGTGTTTGCGCGCCACAAGAAAGATTTGCCCTACATCACACCGGCGTTGAATCCGTTTGAATTTTTTGGGCGCACAAGTTTGGTGTTGGTTTATGATAACGCGCGAATCGTAGTGGACACCTTGCGCGAAATGATGCAGGGCGATCAGATGGAAAGATTCCGGGCGTTGCGCGTGGAGACGACTGAATATCCAGTGGCTCTTTGGCAAGTCACGGATGGTCAGCCGCGCCTCTTTGCTAATCCCAATGTAAACCCAGTGTCGCAAACACAAAATCTGCTAGCGACGCGCGCGACTGATTTCGATGCGCAGAGTGATGCGCGTTGTGTCCAGTGCAACACGCCGATTCGGTCGTCGAATGGTGAGCGCGGACTCTGCGCGGCATGCGCGGCATTGGCTGACTTGCCTTTGCCGCCCGGTACCGACCTGGGGCAAGTTGCTGGCGAGCAACGCTTGGGATTTGTTTTCTTGAATCTGCAGGCACCGTTACGCGACAACGCTGTTGAGACTGGACTCGAACTGATTGATGAATTGGCAAAGGATCGCCGGGTTGAACCACGCGATCTAATCAAAACAACGCCGACGGGATTGTTCGAGTATCTCCAAGTCGTGATGGAGATTGCCAAATTCCAGGATGATGCGGCTTACGGGCGCGCCTGGATTTACCCACTGGTCGAATTTCCAGAACTGATGGTTTGGGTAATGCGTGAGGAAGCATATTGGGATTTCCTCTCGCATATTGGCGCATTACGCCAAGAGTTGCGCTTGGAGAGCGCGCTTTCTGGCGTGCTCTGCCATCCCCGCACGCCGTTCTGGAGTTTGATGGATCGGCTGACCAAGTTCACGCAACAAGAAGGCGTTTATCAACGCGGTGAGTTCTACGATCTCTCTGGAGGTGAAGTGATGATTTTTACAGATGAAGAAGTCAAAGCGATTCGCGATCTGGCAAGATCTGCTTTTAGCGATCAAGCGTTCAAGAACCAATTAAATGCGCTGGTTGCTTTGGCGCGCACGGCGAGTTTGCGCGAGTTGGAGATGGAGATTGACGAACGGGATCACGCGCGCAAACTCCGTTCGGATTTCTGCGCCGAACTCAAAGCGGCGTTGAATCGCATGCTGGGCGACGATCAGCGCGCGCGCGACAAACGCGCCTTGTTCATCAAGAACATTGTTCGTTTGGCAGGATTTCAAACGGATCGCGGGCAAAGCAGACCGCGAGAGAGGAGATGACCAATGTCATTCGAAAAATTGACCGACCTCATTGAGTTAACACTCACTTTTGAAACGCGCAGTTCACTGACGATCAAAGCGGGCGATCAGCCCCAAGCGTTGACAGATGCGCCGGTAATCAAGATCGGCGGCGAGCCGGTGATTCCCGGTTCCAGTCTCAAAGGCGCGCTACGCAGTGGCTTGGAAGGATTGTTGGCGGCGCGGGGCGTCAACGTGTGCGTGCCAGCGACGGCGATTCCGAATCAAATCAAACGCGATCGCCGCGAAGCCGACTACTTGAAGCAAATTGGGCGCAAATCGCCGTGCGCGCCCAACGATGCGAACATTTGCCCGGTGTGCTTGATTTTCGGTACGGTAGGCGGAAGTCAAGGGCTGTCCGGCTCGACGGTGTTTTTGGACGCGCGGTTGGCGGAGAAGATCACGCCGGACAAATTGCCCGAACGCACGCACGTCGCCATCACGCGCGACACGCGCTCGCAATCGGGCGGCGCGCTCGTCACGAACGAAACCGTTGACGCGGGCGTGAAATTCAAGGGCGCGGTTCGGCTGGTCAATCCGCAAGATTGGCAGGTGGGCGCATTGTTGCACGCGCTCGAATGGCTCAAGCAACTCGGCATCGGCTCCAAAAAGACGGCGGGCTATGGGCAACTGGACGTTGCCGTGAGCGCGATCACGCGCAAGGTTTTGACGGGCGGCAAGTGGCAGGAGACCGCACTCGAGCAGGAGAAATTTTTGCAAGCGTTCGTGACCAAGTTCGAGGCGCAGAAATGAACGAGGGCATTGCCCTGTCGTTTTCCTGCCGCACGTCGAGTCCGTTCCACACGACGCGTCAGCAGTACTCGAATCTGGCAAAATGCGCGCCGTTCATTCTCGGCTCGACGATTCGCGGCGCGATCTTGGCGCGCCTGATCGAGCGCGAGGTGTGTCCGCACGTGGACAAGGCGTTGGCGACGCGCGGCATCGAACCAATCGGCGCGGCGCATCGCGCGTGCGCGGATCCGCACTGCCCGATCAAACCATTCTTCGCCGAAGCAGATGAATCGCCGCGCGCGTGGTTTTCGTTCGGGCTGTTCGATGTGCCAGAGCCAACGCGCATCTATCGCGCGGCGACGCGCATCGCGCTCGAACGCGACAAGGGCGCGGTGGCGGAGGGCGCGATTCTGACGATTGAAAGCATCGCGCCCGAGACGCCGTTTTCGTTTCGCGTGACGTTGTTTGGCGACGCGATGCGCGTGGCGGACGATGTGGCGTGGGCAGTGCAAGCGACGGCGGAGACGCAAGGCATCGGGCGTTTTCGCAGTATCGGCTATGGGCAGTTTCGCGTGGAGAAGATCGAGCGCGCGGAATTCGCGCAACAAGTCGCCGCGGCGCGCCAAGCGTGGGAGAATGTTCCGCCATCGGCAGAGTTTGTGACGCCGTACATCATCGGTCGTGGCGATGGCAAGGTCGCGGGGCTGGATCGCGCGGAATTTATCGCGACGGTGCGCGCACAGATGAGCAAGACCTTGGGCGCGGTCGGTCTGGCAACCGCGCCCGCGTTGCGCGACGCAACGTTGACGCTGACGCCGGAATATCTTTCGCGCTTTTCGTACGAGGCGGGCGCGCCGCAACATCGTTTGGTCGCGTGGCAGGGGAGCGGGCTGGCGTTGGAATGGACGGCGAATGACGCGGACGCGCCAACCGCATTGGCAATCGTTTCGCTGTTGGGGTTGGGCGAATGGAGCGATTGCGGGTTTGGGCAATTGCGCCCCACCACGCGCACGCGCAAGCGGCACGGCGCGTATCTGCCGCGCCGCTGAGACCTGAAGGGTTTCCCAAACCCTTCGGGTCTACCCCCTTGAACTTCCCGCGCGACGGCATTAAAACTGCACGTTTTTTCTCGATTCTCCGCCGTGCCGCAGGCGATTTGCGGCGGTGGGAGCGTCTGACGCGCGCAAACGTGTGCATTGCGTTATTGTGGAGGAAATATGTGATGAAAAGCCCAAAACAGAGATACAAGTGGGGCAAAACGAGGAAGATTAAAGGTGCTGTTGCAACGCACGTTAAGCTCTAACAGAGATTGATACTTGCTCTAGCGCCCACTTAAACCAGTACCCATCACACCCGTTGCAACGCACGTTAAGCTCTAACAGAGATTGATACTTGGGGTAAAACCAGGTAGCATCCCTTCAAACGACAGGTTGCAACGCACGTTAAGCTCTAACAGAGATTGATACCAAAAAGGATCGCTGACGATTCAGCCGCTGGCGAAGTTGCAACGCACGTTAAGCTCTAACAGAGATTGATACGTTCCGGCGTGCCGGTCAGGTGCGCGATGTGTTTGGTTGCAACGCACGTTAAGCTCTAACAGAGATTGATACCTTACCTTCGAGTGTCACTGCGAGGTCTTCGACGATGTTGCAACGCACGTTAAGCTCTAACAGAGATTGATACGCGCCTGGGCGGCTGTGATGTTCGGCTGTCCGTATGCGTTGCAACGCACGTTAAGCTCTAACAGAGATTGATACGCGCCACAGTTAGCGGTGGATATAGCAACACCGCGTTGCAACGCACGTTAAGCTCTAACAGAGATTGATACTTATGTGCATCGTGCAACAGCAAGAAACACACAAAAAGTTGCAACGCACGTTAAGCTCTAACAGAGATTGATACTTGTTGCGTTCGGTTTCTTGCTTTTCGTTCTCGGCAAGTTGCAACGCACGTTAAGCTCTAACAGAGATTGATACCTTCCACAAGCAGCTGGTCAGCAGTAATTCCCCATAAGTTGCAACGCACGTTAAGCTCTAACAGAGATTGATACTGACTGCTGCACTTCCGTTCATTCTTTCCTCCTGCAGGTTGCAACGCACGTTAAGCTCTAACAGAGATTGATACTTGCACCAGACCCAATCCTCAAGAACGAGATGAATCTTGTTGCAACGCACGTTAAGCTCTAACAGAGATGTGAGGAAAGGCAGAAGGCAGAAGGATGAAGGATGAATGAAGAACAATCGGCGGAGCGAATCGCTTCATCCTTCCGCCTTCATCCTTGGCGGGACGCTCTAACAGAGATTGGACGACGGACAAGTGCGGATTAAACGGACGCGCGCGCAGGGTCTGTCCGTTCAATCCGATTCAGTCCGTTGTCATCTTCTCGCGCGCGGTTGACAAAAGGCGCGCTCTGACAATAATTCAATGTGAGGATGAGGGCGAAATGCGACTCTACTTCGATACATCGGTTTTCAGCGCGTACTACGATGAGCGTACTCCAGAACGGTTGCAGGCAACGCGGGAATTCTGGAACACGTTGAAACTGCACGAGTTGATTTGCTCAACGCTCACAACCGACGAGTTGAGCCAAGCAGAGCAAACCCGCGCGGAACAATTCACGGCATTGTTGCGCGGCTTTCGGGTTGTAACGTTGACTATCGCGATGCGCGATTTGGCAAACGCGTACGTGAGCGCAGGCGTCGTGCCCACGCGTTATCTGGATGACGCGCTGCATATCGCCGCCGCGACGTGTGGCGATGCGGATGTTCTGGTGAGTTGGAATTTCAAGCATCTGGTCAAACGCAATACGCGCTTGCTGGTCAGCTATAGTATTCCTCTACAAAAACTATCACAACCGCGAGGATTTTTTGGACACAGATGAACACAGACAAACACAGATAAAGAACTCGATAGTTGTGTTTTGACATTTCCAGCCCAAGTGTGATACCTTGGGAGCCATCTCACACCCTTGGATGAATAGCTGATGCAACTTCCAATTATCGCACCTGCGCCACTGGTGATTGCTCACGCGG
>VGOB01000140.1 GCA_016865935.1 Chloroflexota bacterium
CATGCGTCCCGACAACTCGAGCAAGGACAGAAAGCCCAGGACGTGTTCGCCCATTTATTCGCCAAGCAACAAATTTCTGCGATGGCGTGACAATTTATTCGCGATTTTTCAAAACACAACTATCGAGTAAAGAAAAAAATCAGTGTTCTTCAGTGTTGGTCAGTGTCCAATGAGTTTGGTTGCGGCTTTGCCGCGCTATGTGAATGCTCAACGCGGATTGCAGAGTATCGAAATTCTTGCGCCGCCAGAATTGTAGGAGGAACGATGTTTGATTTGACGCAACTGAAACAGCAGAGCGGTTTACCCGCCGAAGTCTTGGAGCAAATTGAGCAGGCAATCAGGGCGGACTATCCCGACGACGATATGATGTTTGAACTCCACTTGGTGCGCGTCTTGCAAGCGTTGAAGCAAAGACGGATTACGCTAGAACAAATTCTGGCTGAACCCGTGCCCGCCTAGCCCCGCGCCAGAAAAATGTTCCTCGCCGCCGTAATCCCCCTCACTCCACTTGCCGCGCCCGCCGCGCGTTTTTACGGGCGCGAAGCGCACGCGCTCTTTTTAGACTTGGTGCGCCGCGCCGATCCCGCGCTCGCGCAATCGCTCCACGAGCCGCGCGGCGACAAGCCGTTCACGGTTGCTCCCCTTCCCCTGTCTCCGACGAAGTTTGTCGAGGACGGGGGAAGGGGCTGGGGGATGGGGGTGCGCTTCACCGCCTTCGAACCGCGCCTCGCGCAACTCCTCGCGCAAAATATTCTGCCGATGCTCCACGCGCCGCGCGAAATTCGTCTCGGCAGCGCGATGTTCGCGACGGGCGCGCCGCTCACCGACCGCGCCGCGCAGCCCTGGGCAGGCGCGTCCAGCGCGGAAGAACTGATGACCAAGTGGTTTCAAACCAAAGACCTTCCAGGTTTCCAAAAACCTGGAAGGTCTGACCGCGTCACGCTCGAATTTCTCACGCCGACCGCGCACCGCCAAATTCATCGCAACATTCTCTTTCCGCTGCCCGCGCAACTGTGGGGCGGCTGGCTGCGCGCGTGGAACGCGCACGCGCAACCCGCGTTCGAAGACGATCTGATCGCGCGCGTCGAGCAAGACGTGGCAATCAGTCACTATGATCTCAAAACCGCGCTCGTGGATTTCGGCGAACACCGCGCGGCGGGCTGGGTCGGCCGCGCGACCTTCACCTACTTTAACCGCGAGCCCGCGCTCTGGCGCGTCCTCAACCTCCTCGCCGATTTTGCGTTTTTCTGCGGTACCGGCTATAAAACGACGCAAGGAATGGGAATGACGCGACCTGTGTAAGGGCGAGGCATTTGCTCACACTTGATGTCGAGAAAAAACGCGATTAGGCAAATGCCTCGCCCCTACGTGCAACCTGAAACTTTTAACCTTGAACCTCGAACCTCGAACTCCAATGCTTGACGATACTTTCACCCCCACCGCGCATCCGCGCTGGGTGCGCTTTTGCATCGGACACGCGCATATCGAAAACGAACCGGGGTTGATCCGTTTCGTCGTTGACGGCGCGCAAGCCGATCAACTTTCGGACGCAGAGCTGGACGATCATCGCACCGCGCCGCGCCACAAACTCGCGTGGACGCCGCCGCTGCGAATGACGATTCGCGCGCGAATGAGTCATCGCGCGGGTGAATTGCTCGGTACGGCGGGCTTTGGCTTTTGGAACGATCCGTTCGATTGGGTTGGCAACGTCCAAACGCCGCCGAACGCGCTCTGGTTTTTCTACGCGTCGCCGCAAAGCGATATGGCGTTCGCGCGCGCGGTGCGCGGCAATGGCTGGAAAGCCGCCACGCTCAATGCCGGACGCGCGGACAAACTGACGATGGCGCTCGGCAATTTTATCTTCCGATTGCCCGGAATGAGCCGGATCGTCTTCAACCTCGCGCAAACGCGCATCCACGCGCATGAAAAAGTTTTGGACGATGTCGCGTTGACCGAGTGGCACACCTATCGCCTCGATTGGTTCGCGCGCGAAGCGATCTTTTTCGTGGATGACGTGGAAGTGTTCCGCGCGCCAAATCCGCCGACGGTGCCGCTCGGTTTCGTCGCCTGGGTAGACAACAACGCGACGACGATGGGACCCGGACGCCACTTTGATTTTCGCCGCATCGCCATTCCACAGCGCGAGTGGATGGAACTGACGCGCGTGCGGATCGAACCGCTCTGAATTTTCGATTGCTGATTTTCGATTTTCTCAATCGAAAATCGAAAATCGAAAATCCAAAATGGGAATTCACACGCGCGCTGTCCTCCAAGCATTCCTAGTCACCTTCCTCTGGTCAACCTCGTGGGTGTTGATCAAAATCGGCTTGACGGATCTGCCTGCGCTCACGTTCGCGGGCTTGCGCTATACGCTCGCATTTCTCTGTCTGCTTCCCTTCGCCGCGCGTGCCGAATCGCGCGCGGCGTTGCGTGGATTATCTGCGCGCCAATGGCTCGGTTTGATCGCGCTGGGTTTGCTCTACTACTCGGTTACACAAGGCACACAGTTCGTCGGTTTGGCGTACTTGCCTGCCGTCACCGTCAGTCTGTTGCTCACGCTCACTGCGCTGGTCGTGCCGCTGTTCGGCATCGTGCTGTTGTCCGAGCGTCCGACGATTTTGCAGTGGGGCGGCGTCGCGCTCTTTGTCGTCGGCGCGGCGATTTACTTTTTCCCGATTGCGCTCCCCGCGCGTGAGATGTTCGGTTTCGTCGTCGTGCTGATCGGCGTGCTGGCAAATTCGCTCTCCGCGATCCTGGGTCGGCAGATCAATCATCGGTGGAATCTGCCGCCGCTGATCGTCACCGTCGTCAGTATGGGGATCGGCGCGAGCGCGCTGTTGATTGCGGGATGGCAGATCGAAAGTTTGCCGCCGCTCACGCTGACGCATTGGGCGATCATCGTTTGGCTGGCGATTGTCAACACCGCGTTCGCGTTCACGTTGTGGAATCATACGTTGCGGACTTTGTCCGCGATGGAATCTTCCATCATCAATAACACGATGCTCGTTCAAATCGCGCTGCTCGCATGGTTGTTTCTAGGCGAAGCGTTGAACGCGCGACAAATCGCGGGAATGATCCTCGCCAGCGCGGGCGCGGTGATTGTGCAGATTCGATTGACACGCCAATAGCAATGCGATAAAATAGGAATGGTTGCGGCAAAGCCGCGTTGCGATGAAGAAACTCTTGATCCTGCTCGGCGCGTTGAGCGTGTGGTTGCTCGCCATCGTCGGCGCGATCGCGTTGGCGCTCTGGTTGCGCTTGTTCGCGCACGAGACGCGTCTGCTCGTCATCGCGGTTGCGTTCGTCGCGTTCCTCGGCGCGTTTCTTCCCATCGCGCGGCTGACCGCTGAATGCTGATCGCTGACGGAGTTATCGTGAATCCACTTGCGCGCGTGTTCAGTTTTTTGATCGGCACGATCACATTACTTGTCGCGTGCGCCGCGCCGCCGACGCCGCGTCCCAGCCCCACCGCGACGATGACGCGCGCGCTCACCGCGCCATTGCCAACTCCCACGCCGATTCCGCTTCCGCCAACGCTCCCGCCGCGCACAATCACTGCGACGCCGATCCCGCTTGCCGCGCCGCAACCCACACCGCACCCGCGCCAATTCGACGATGTGGACGCGCGCGCGCTGTTGTCCGCGCTCTTCCCCGATTTGAAATTCACGCCCGATGCCGATGCGTTCCGCGTCAACGACGATCCGAACTGGGCGATGTGGATCACCTCGCGCGTCGAGGGACGATTCACGCAAGACGCCGCGCCGGAACTCGCCGCGATCATCGCGAATGACGCGCCGCAGTTTGCGGCAGAGTCCGCCGCGCGCGACGCGCCCGCCGGATCGTTTCTGGCGATTTTTCAGCGCCCCGATCGAAAACTCAAAGTGATTCAGCGCGCGTTTATTTTTCCCACCGCGCTCGCGCCGTCGGCGTTCGACGCGCGCATCGAACGCGCCACTGATTTCGATCGCGACGGGCAAGATGAATTGCTGATCGTCACGCGCTCCGACACGCTGGGCATCTCGACTGCCGCCGCGTTTTTGTACCTGTGGGACGATCAAGCATTCGTCCCGATTTGGTCGGCAGTCATTGCCGAGGACAACACGAGCGCGCTGAATCAACCCGAGTACTTTGCCACCGAATCCGAAATTCGTTTTGCCGATCTCGACGGCGACGGCTGGGACGAGATTATCGTGGATGGCGTCCGGATAGAGTACGCGCGTGACGCGCAAGGACTGGCGGATCCAGATCGCGAAACGCGCCGCCGCAAGTACCGCAACGCATATCACTGGAACGGCGCGGCGTTCGTCCTCGATCCCGCGCGCGCCACGCCGGTGCCGCAGAAATGAAAATCGTCAATTGACAATTGACAATTGACAATTATAATGATGGTGTAGAAAACCGAACGGGTAACCAGGAGGTTGTAATGTCACGGTGGAATTCTGGCGAATTATTTTCTGCGCTCGCATTGATTCTGATCGGCGCGCTGTTGTTGCTGGGCAACCTGGGACTGCTCGCGTTCAATTGGAATATGGTGTGGCCCCTCGCGCTGATTCTCTTCGGCGTCTGGCTGGTCTGGCGCGCATTCCAACCGATCTCCGGTGGCGCGTCGTATGGTTTTGGCGATTACTGTCCTGATCTCGCGGGCAAGGAAATTCGCAACGAAAATTTTTCGCACGGCTTTGGCGATTTCGATCTCGATCTGACGCGCGCCAAGTTTCCCACCGGCACGAGCGCGGTGCGCGCCGCGATCGGCTTTGGCGATCTCAAAGTGATCGTCCCGCGCGATCTCGCGCTGCGCGTCAAAGCGAGCGTGGGTTTTGGCGATGTGCGCGTCTTGACGCAAAAGCGCGAAGGCATCGGTCCCAATATTGATTTTCAATCGGACGATTACGCCGCCGCCGCAACCAAACTCGATCTCGACGCGAGCGCGGGTTTTGGCGAAGTGAAAGTGGTGCGAGCAAATTAAGAATTGCAAAATGCGAATTAGGAATTGCAGGATTTCGCAATTCGCAATTCGCAATTCGCAATTCCTAATTCGAAATTCATCAACGGAGATGAGACAATGGCTTACGAAAACATCATCGTCACAATCGAAGATGCGGTAGGGCTGATTCAACTCAACCGCCCCAAAGTGATGAACGCGCTCAACGCGCAAGTGATGACGGAACTGGGTCAGGCGTTCGACGAATTCGAAACAAACGACGCGGTGCGCTGCGTCGTCATTCACGGTAACGAGCGCGCGTTCAGCGCGGGCGCGGACATTGATGCGATGAAAACTGCGACGCCGGTCGAGATGCTCAAAGGGAACTGGGTCGCGCAGTGGGATCGCCCGCGCAAATTTGCCAAGCCGGTGATCGCGGCGGTGAGCGGTTACGCGCTCGGCGGCGGCTGCGAACTGGCGATGGCGTGCGACATCATCATCGCGTCCGAATCCGCGCAGTTCGGGCAACCCGAAATCAACATCGGCGTCATTCCCGGCGCGGGCGGCACGCAACGCCTCACCCGCGCGATCGGCAAATCGCGCGCGATGGAATTGACGCTCACCGGCAAGTTTATGAAAGCCGACGAAGCGCTCCAGCGCGGCTTGGTCGCGCGCGTCGTCCCCGTCGAAATGTATCTCGAAGCAGCAAAGACGCTTGCGCGCGAAATCGCGTCCAAAGCGCCGGTCGCCGCGCAATTCGCCAAAGAGTGCGTCAACAAGGTATTCGAGTTGCCGCTGGGCGAAGGACTGGACTATGAGCGGCGACATTTTTATTTCCTCTTTTCGACAGAGGATCAGCGCGAAGGAATGGCAGCGTTTCTGGCGAAACGCAAAGCGGAATGGAAAGGCAAGTAGATTGTCATTGCGAGGCGATTTTTGCCGAAGCAATCCCCAATTCGCGAATTGGAGATTGCTTCGTCGCACAATGCGCTCCTCGCAATGACAACCTGGGTCTGAAATGGAAAGGAAAAAATAATTCGTGTCTGCAACGATTGAACCGGAACTGATCACGATCATCGAAGGACCGACGCCGGAGTTTCATCTCGTCGCCGATCCGTGGGCGTTCTCGATCCTCGAAGGTGCGTCGCCGTTTCTGCCCGCCGCGTGCCAAGTGCGCTCGTTCAAAGGCGATCAGTTGTTGGAACGCTGTCAGCGCGCCTGGAGCACCCAGCGCCCGATTCTGTTGGACTATCGGCAGCTGGACGGCTTGCGGCGCAAAATCGAAATCGTCGGCGCGCGTCTGGAAAAGATCGAAGGGATAGACGTACTCAACTTGTGGGTGCGTCATCCGGTTGGCGCGATGCGCTTGAATCTGGGGCGCGATGATATTGAACCGGCGTGAGGTGATCCAATGGCGTATTCCACCCTGCTCTGCGAAAAAACCGACGGCGTCGCGACGATCACGTTCAATCGTCCCGACAAGAGCAACGCGTTCGACGACGCGCTGATCGCGGAAACGATTGACGCGCTGAAAGACATCGAGCGCGACGCCGATGTCCGCGCGATTATTCTGACCGGCGCGGGAAAGAATTTTTGCGCGGGGCAAGATTTGTCGCCGCTCTTGAAATTTTACCAATCGGGGCAGCCGATTCCGTTTGGCGAGCACGTTCGCAAGAGTTACAACGTCATCGTTGCCAAGATCCGCACGATCGAAAAGCCGTTCATCGCCGCGATCAATGGCGCGGCAGCGGGCGCGGGTTTTGGTATCGCGTGCGCGTGCGATTTGCGCCACGCGTCCGAGCACGCAAAATTGCGGATGGCGTTCGTCGGCATCGCGCTTGCGCCGGATTCCGCCGCGTCGTTCTTGTTGCCGCGCCTCATCGGCTTGGGACGCGCGCTCGAAATGGCAATCACGAATGAGCCGGTTGACGCGGCAAAGGCGTTGCAGATCGGCTTGGTCAATCGCGTCTTTAGCGCGGACGAGTTGATGCCCAAGACGCACGAATTCGCGCGCCAACTCTCGCGCGCGCCGACGCGCGCCATCGGCTTGACCAAACGCGCGTTCAATCGCGCGCTGGACTGCGATCTGGAGACCGCGCTCGACTACGAGGCGACGATGCAAGAGATCGCCGGACGCACGCGCGATCATCGCGAAGGCGTGCAAGCGTTCACCGAAAAGCGCGCGCCGAAATTCAGTGGGCAGTGAATAGTGTTCAGTGTTCAGTGTTCAGTGTTCAGTGTTCAGTATTCAGAGATCAGAAGTTAGAGATCACGCATCACGCATCACGTTTCATTTTGAACTTTGAACTTTTAACTTGGAGTATCTATGCCTCATCGTGCTACCCGTGTGGACGACACGCCGAACCGAGACGTACTCGATGATATTTCGTTCGGCTTGTCCAAAGCCGCGATCTTGAAAGCGGCAATCGAACTGGAAATTTTTACGCGCCTCGCGGAGGGGCATCGCACAGTGCCCGCGCTCGCGCGTCTGGGCGGCTTGACCGAACGCGGCACGCGCATTCTGCTCGACGCGTTGTGTTTCATTGGCTTGCTCTCCAAGCAACGCTCCGAGTACGGTCTCGCGCCGACGGCGGAAGCGTTTCTGGTCAAAGGCAAGCCGGCGTACTTTGGCGACGCGACGCTCGGCGATTTCGCCTGGGAGACGCGCGGTCAACTCAGCAAGACGATCCGCACCGGCAAAGCGATTCCGCCCACCGCGTTCGCCGACGCGTTCGAACCGATCTGGGCAGGCATTGCCGCGTCCGCGTTGGTGGATTGGCAAAAGCAAGTCGAAAGCGCGAACGCGTTGTGGGACAAACTGGGGATCACGCCGGAAAACGCCAAGGGCTTGCGCGTGCTCGATGTCGCGTGCGGCGCGGGCGTGTTGTCGTTCGCGCTAGCCAAGCGGCATCCCAGCGTCCGCGTCACCGCGCTCGATCGCGCGATGGTTCTGCCGTACGCCAAACAACTTGCCGAGGCGATGGGGGTCACCGCGCAAGTGACGACGGTGATCGGCGACGCGCTCAACCTGGAAGTGCGCGCCGGCGCGTTCGACCTGGTTTTGTTCGGCAATCTCACCGGTTACGCGAGCCCGGAGCAAAACGTCGGAATGTTTCGCAAAGCGTACGAAGCGCTGACGAAAGAAGGACGCATCGTCATCGTCGCGCCGAGCGCGGACGAAGATCACAAAGGTCCCGGTGAAGTGCCGATGGCGGGGATCGAAATGTTGATGTTCAGTCTCGACGGCGACGTCTACACGCTCGCCGAGTATCGCGGAATGTTGGAAGCCGTCGGCTTTTCCGAAGTGACCGGACACAAGGACGATTGGGGCGTGCTCAGCGCGCGGCGGATCGAAACGCCGCCGGTGAAAAACGACAAGCCGTGAACGCGCCCGCGCGTTGATTCGACGAGGGCGCGCGGAGGCGGACAGACCCGCGCGCGCCCCGCAAGATTCGGAGA
The DNA here is from genome assembly GCA_016865935.1 of Chloroflexota bacterium. Taxonomy (GTDB): domain Bacteria; phylum Chloroflexota; class Anaerolineae; order UBA4142; family UBA4142; genus VGOB01. Next base: position 8,381 of record VGOB01000140.1, read on the forward strand.
GAGTGAGATCTATGCGCGACTGGATTCGATCGGTCAGTTACACGTGGCGCTACACGGCGTTCGGCGTGTTCTTCGGATTCTGTTTTCCACTCATCGCCACCTGTCTGGATGTGATCCGACATCACTTGCCGTTGACGTTGGAGAGTATGGCGTACCGCCAATCGGTCGATCATTTGCATTGGATCATCGATCTGGCGCCGCTTGTGCTGGGCGGATTTGCCTACGTCGCCGGACGGCGGCGCGATCAAGTGGCGCAGTTTGCGACGCAGCTGGAAGATCGCATTGCCGCGCGCACGTTCGAATTGGCGGACGCGAACAAGCGATTGGAAAAAGACATCGCCGAGCGCAAGCGCGTCGAAACCGAGTTGCGCCAAGCCCGCGAGCGATTCGAGTTGGCGGTGCGCGGCACGAGTGATGGCATCTGGGATTGGCGGATTGTTTCGGGCGAGCAATATTTTTCCCCGCGCTGGAAAAGTATGTTGGGCTACGCCGACGACGAGATCAAGGGCTCGCAAAAGGAATTCGAGTCGTTGGTTCATCCGGACGACTTGCCGCGCGTCTTGCAGATGACGAAGCGATGCTTGGACAGCGAAATTCCCATCTACGAAGTCGAAATGCGGATGCGTCACAAGGACGGCTCGTACCGCTGGATCCTCTTGCGCGCCCAGGTTCTGCGCGACGCCAATGGCGTGCCGTACCGGATGGCTGGCTCCCACACCGACATCACCGCGCGCAAGCAACTGGAAGCCGCGCTGACACAGGAACGCACGCTGCTCCGCACGCTGATTGACACACTCCCCGATTTGGTCTACGTCAAAGACACCGCCAGTCGCTATCTCCTGAGTAACCCCGCCCACCTCGCGTTTCTGGGTTTCGCAAACTCGGATCAAGTGATCGGCAAAACCCCGCGCGAATTATTCTCGCCGCAATTCGCCGAACAAATTATGCTGGACGATCAAACCGTCTTTCAATCCGGTCAGCCGCTGGTCAACCGCGAGGAGCAAACTACCGATCGCCGGACCGGCGAGCCGCTCTGGAATCTGACGACCAAAGTCCCGTTGCGTGACGAATCCGGCAAGCTCATCGGGCTGTTGGGGATCGCGCGGAACATCACCGCGCGCAAACGCGTCGAGATCGAAAACGCGCGGCGCAAGCAATTCTTCGAATCGCTCGTCCAGAACAGCCCGGTCGCCGTTGTCACGCTCGATCTCGCCGGCTGGATCACATCGTGCAACCCGGCGTTCGAGCAATTGTTCGGGTACAGTTGCGACGAAGTGATCGGGCAAGACCTCGATCCGTTGATTTCCAGTGACGCGGCGGTGATGGAAGCGAGCGCGTACACCGCCCAGGTGATGCGCGGTCAAGTCATTCCCGGCATCGGCAAACGACGCCGCAAAGACGGCTCGTTGATGGACGTGGAAATTTTTGGCGTGCCGGTGCTCGTGGAGGGTGAACGGATCGGCGCGCTGGGCATTTACCACGACATTACCGAACTGGTGCACGCGCGCGAACAAGCCGAATCGGCAGACCGCGCCAAGTCGGCGTTCCTCGCCGCGATGAGTCACGAGATTCGCACGCCCTTGAACGGCGTGATCGGAATGACCGGCTTGTTGCTCAGTTCGCCGCTGAACGAGCAGCAACGCCAGTTCGCCGAGACGATTCGCTTCTCCGGCGAAAATCTACTGACGATCATCAACGACATTCTCGATTTTTCGTAACTACTCAGCCTGCCCGTTTTTTTAGTAGCCGTCACGCGCTTGGCTACTAGATGTTGTGGTCGTTGCCATAGTTGCTCAAGAACTTCAGAAGTGGCACCACTGTATATTGTGGTCGAGTCATCTCGACGCCACTAAAAAGTTGCATGGGCTGAGTAGTTACGATTTTTCCAAGATCGAAGCGGGCCGGATGGATTTGGAAACCACCGATTTCGATCTGCGGCAAGTGGTCGAAAATGTCGGCGCGCTGTTTGCCGAGCGCACGTACCAAAAAGGGCTCGAACTGATCGCCGCCATCGCTCCGGATGTGCCAACCGCGTTGCGCGGCGATCCGTTCCGGCTGGGACAGGTGTTGACCAATCTCGTCGGTAACGCGATCAAATTTACCGAGCGCGGCGAAGTGGCGTTGAACGTGCGTCTGCTCGCGCGCGAGAATGACAGCGCGACGTTGCAAATCCTGGTCAAAGACACCGGCATCGGGATCGCGCCGGAACATCAAGCGCGCCTCTTCAAACCTTTTTCGCAAGCCGATACTTCGACCACGCGCAAGTACGGCGGCACCGGTTTGGGTTTGGCGATTTCCAAACGCCTGGTCGAAATGATGGGCGGGCAAATCGAGATCGCCAGCCGCGTTGGCGTCGGGAGCGCGTTCTCGTTCACCCTGCAGTTCGCGCTCGGGTCGCCGGACGCGCTGACCCAAACGATCGCCGCGGCGAGTTTGCGCGGCGTGCGCGTGCTGATCGTGGACGACAACGCGACCAATCGCACAGTGTTGCATCACCAGGTGATCGCGTGGGGAATGTTGCCGCAGAGCGCGTCGAACGCGGTGGCGGCGTTGGAGAAACTGCGCGCCGCCGCGGCGAGCGAACCGTTCGACGTTGCGCTGCTCGATATGGAAATGCCGGACCTTGACGGCGTCGGGCTGGCGCGCGCCGTGCGCGCCGATCCCGCGCTCGGCGCGATCAAGTTGATCTTGCTGACCTCGGTGGGCAGACTCGGCGGCGATCAGACCGCGCAGAAACTCGGGTTGGATGCCGCGCTCGTCAAGCCCGTGCGGCAATCCGAATTGTACGATTGCCTGATCACCGTGCTGGGCGTCGCAATGGCGGAGGGCGATGCCGCGTCTGCGGCGTCGCCGCGCGCGACGAAGGAAGAAGGCAAGGGCGTGCGCGTGTTGCTTGTGGAAGATAACGTCGTCAATCAGCAAGTGGCGGTGTATATGCTGGAGGCGCGCGGGTATCGCGTGGACGTGATGGCGAACGGGCGCGAAGCGTTGGACGCGTTGGAACGCGCCACGTACGATCTGGTCCTGATGGATTGTCAGATGCCGGTGATGGACGGCTTTGAAACGACGGCGCACATTCGTCAGCGCGAAGGCGCCGCGCGCCACACGCCGATCATCGCGTTGACCGCGCACGCGTTGCGCGGCGAACGCGACAAATGCATCGCGGCGGGAATGGACGATTACCTCGCCAAGCCGATTACGCCGGACGCGCTCTACGCAACGTTGCGCCGCTGGATCAGGTCGGGCGCGCGCGGCGAACCCGCGCCGGAAAATATTCCGCCGCTCGCGCCGCCGGACGCATCAGAAGAAGAGCCGATTCTTGATCCGAAAGTGCTGGCAAGTTTTCGCCAATTGCAAGAACCCGGCGAACCCGACATCATCGCGCAATTGATCGCTCTGTTCTTGAGCGAGTTGCCGACCAAGGTGGCGGCGCTCCGGCACGCCATCGAACAGAATGACGCGTCGCGTTTAGCCAAAGCCGCACACACGCTCAAGGGGAGCAGCGCGAATATGGGCGCGCGGCGCGCGGCGCACGCGTGTTTGGAGTTGGAGCAATTGGGCAAGGCGGGCGATCTGACTGGCGTAGGCGATTTGTTTGCGCGGCTGGAACAAGAATTGGCGCGCGCACAACAAGCGCTGGAACAAATGCGTTAACACGGAGGAGCGACGATGAGAATTTTAATCGCAGAAGATGACGCGGTGCCCCGGATGATTTTGAAGATCGCCGTGGAAAAATTCGGGCACGCCTGCCTCGTCGCCGAAGACGGCGCGCAGGCGTGGGAGATGTTCCAAAGCGGATCGATCAACGTCGTGATCAGCGATCGCGTGATGCCGGGAATGGACGGCATCGAATTGTGCCGCCGCATTCGCGCCGCGCCCAAACCGGGCTATACCTATTTCATTTTCCTCAGCGCGATGGGCGAGCGCGAGGAAGCGTTTGTGGGTTTGCAAGCTGGGGCGGACGATTATCTGACCAAGCCGTTCGATCCGGACGAGTTGCGCGCGCGCCTGCTCGTCGCCGCGCGCGTGACCGAATTGCACCGGCAGTTGGCGGAACAACAAGCCGAACTAGTACCGTGTCTCATAAGTTTTCCGACGGTTGTCAGACCGCCAACGGCAATCCCTTGTACGTCCAGCGATAGGGATGCGCCCAACGCCGATTGTATGTGCGGATGAAAGTGAGGATGTGTCGCTG
>VGOB01000141.1 GCA_016865935.1 Chloroflexota bacterium
GAAAAACAGGCACTCTACTACAGCGGGAAGAAAAAAGCGCACAGTGACAAAAATGTCATCATTGCCAACACGCGGTCGAGACGCGTAGGTTATCTCAGCCCAACGTATACCGGTAAAACACATGACAAGAAGGTTGCCGATCGTGAGCAGATTGTTTATCCGAAGCGTGCGATTCTTCGGAAGGATACGGCCTTCCAAGCCTACGAGCCCAGAGTCCAACAGACGCATCAGCCTAAAAAAAACCGCGTGGGAAAGAGTTGACACCAGGTGAGAAACGCCACAACCGCGCTTTGGCGCGTGTCCGAGTCCGAGTTGAGCATGCCATTGCAGGCATCAAGCGTTCGCGGTGCGTCAAAGATACGTTACGCAATACGCGATCTGATTGTGCAGATGGATTTATAGAGTCGGCAACAGGTTTGCACAATCTTCGGATTCGACATCGCAAGCGTCGCCTGCGACGATAAGCCGAAATCCTTATTATTGATAACGTCTTATGAAACTCGAATCATTTGACAGACAATTGACTGTAATCAACGTCGGATTAGAAACTTTCGCGGAGAGTGTGCGCGCGCAAGGCGTCGAGGTCGTGGACGTGGATTTCCGTCCGTCGCCGTACGACGCGCCGCGCTTGTACCGCACGCGCGCGGGCGTGGACATCGAAGCGGCGAACGCGGAAGCGGTCCGCCGCATCGCGTCCGGCAAAGCGGTGCTGGTTGGACTTGGCATCGCGCGCGATGTAATTCCGGGGATGCGCGACCAGATGATCTTGCACGCGGGTCCGCCAATCACGTGGGATCGCATGTGCGGTCCGGTGCGCGGCGCGATCATCGGCGCGTGTTTGTACGAAGGGTGGGCGCAATCGCCGGACGATGCCGCGCAACTTGCGGCGGGCGTTGGGGCGCAATTGGTTGGGGTGCAATTAGGTGGGGCGCAATTGGTTGGGGCGCAATTAATTGCGCCCCTCCGGTTCGAGCCGTGTCATCACCATCACGCGGTCGGACCGATGGCGGGAATCATTTCGCCTTCGATGCCGGTGTGGATCATCGAGAACGCGGCATTTGGGAATCGCGCGTTCTGCACGCTGAACGAAGGACTCGGCAAGGTGCTGCGCTTTGGCGCGTTCGCGCCGGAGGTGATCGAAAAATTAAAGTGGATGGAGACGACGCTGTATCCCGCGCTCGACCGCGCGGTGCGTTCGATGGACGGCGGCGTGGACATCAAGAACCTGATCGCGCAGGCGTTGTATATGGGCGACGAGTGCCACAATCGCAACAAAGCCGGCACGTCGTTGTTCTTGCGCGCGATCGCGCCCGCGCTCGCGCGGACGTGCGGCGACCGCGAGACCATCGCACGTGTGATTGAGTTCATTGACCGCAACGATCATTTTTTCCTCAATCTCTCGATGCCCGCCGCGAAAGCGTTGACCGAACCGGCGGAAGGGATTGAAGGCGCGACGATTGTCACGACGATGGCGCGCAATGGTACCGATTTTGGTATCCGCATCGCGGGATTGCCAGGGCAGTGGTTCGTCGCGCCAGCCGGTCGCGTGAAAGGTTTGTACTTCCCAGGTTTCACCGAAGCGGACGCGAACCCGGACATGGGCGACAGCACGATCACCGAGACGGCGGGCTTTGGCGGGATGGCGATGGCGGGCGCGCCAGCAATCGTAAAATTCGTCGGCGGTGTGCCGCAAGACGCGCTGGACGCGACGTTGGAGATGTACGATATTTGCGCGACGGAGCATAATACGTTCCTGATTCCCGCGCTCAACTTTCGCGGCGCGCCGCTTGGGATTGACGTGCGCCGCGTCGTCGAGACCGGCATTTCGCCGCGTCTCAACACCGGCATCGCGCACAAAGAACCTGGGATCGGGCAAGTGGGCGCGGGGTTGCTGCGCGCGCCGATCGAATGTTTTGTCGCGGCGTTTGAGGAAATGCGACCGACGACGGACGACCGATGACCGCCGCGCAATTTCTCGATTCTGAAGAAGGATAGAATTGTGTCAAACACCGCAGATACATCAAACGCTCACGCGCGCGAAACCAAGCCGATGAAATTGTGGTTGCGATTGTTGATCGCGATTCCGATGGCGGCGATCTTTATTTGGATCGGATACACAATTTGTATGCCGCTGGCTTTCGTTGCGGGAATGTTGTCCGATTCTTGCGACCGGCTTTATGCGCTTTGGGAAATTTGGATCCTGGTTTTGTGGACAGGCATCTTGCTCATCAGCGCGCTTGCGCCGCCGGCCCTGATCGCGCTGGGACGCCGCTGGCGCTGGGTGTTCCTCAGTGTAGTAGTTGGCGCAGGGGTTAGTGTGACGTGGTATATTTTGTGGTACGTGATCGCGATGGTGGTTTGCTCAGTGTAGATGTTGGCGGAGTGAAGACGTAATTCGTGATACGTGATGCGTGAGGAGCTACCAGATGATAAACGATGCGGAATTGATTGCGTGTACACCGAAACCGTAAGCGCGGACGGATTCAATCCAAAATTAGAATTGCCATACGGCTTGCGCGGGGATCACATTCGCGGGGCGATGGATCGCTTTCTGGAATTCTTGGGATTCATCAATCAGCAACTCTATTCGCGCGAGATGCAACGTATCGAAACAATTCTGATGCCCGCGAATTTCAGCAGCATCGTCGGCGAGTTTATGGGAGTAATGATTTCACGCCATTGCGCGACACTCGTGAAGAATCGGTATCACAACGGGCACCCGGATCTGATCCCAGCAGGCAAATTTGAAAACGACGCGGTGCAATACACGCATCACGGCATAGAGATCAAAGCATCAAGATATTCGCGCGGATGGCAGGGGCACAATCCAGAAAGCGTCTGGCTGATGGTGTTTGTCTTCGACAGCAATCGCCCGGAGGACGCGGTGAAGAATGTGCCGCCCAAGCCATTTCGCTTTGTCGAAGTGGTTGGCGCAAAATTGACCAAACGCGATTGGAATTTTTCGGGGAGAGCGGGTACGAGTCGCCGGACGATCACGGCGAGTGTGACTGAATCGGGTTATCGGAAGATGATGCGGAACTGGATTTACAAGGATGTCGCGTAATGTCATTGCGAGCGGAGCGAAGCAATCCCCAACTTGCAATGCGGAGATTGCTTCGTCGCAAAAAACACTCCGCGCAATGACAAATCACAGATCAGGCAAACCTGGTTGCAGCAACGCGCTCTCGACCGGCAACGCCGCCAATTTCGGAATCGCCTTCTTGCACATTTCAAAATAATCGGGATAACGTTCAACGCCGATGCAACACAAACCAAGCGCTTCGGCGGCGGCGACGGTCGATCCGGAACCCATAAACGGATCAGCGATGATGCCCGCGCCGAGCGGCAGCGCGGCGTAAACGGTCTGCCGCAGAAATGATTGCGGCTTCAAACTGGGATGATCCGCGATCTCGCGTTCGCGGCGCGGCGTGCGCTCGCTGAGAATGACGTCGCTGAACGGCTGATCTTTGCTGACGCGGCGCAATCCGCCTGTGCCAAACTCGCGCAGACAATCGCCCACCGTCATTCCGTTCGGCAGCGGTTTGCGGAACAAGCCCCACGGCTCGTAGTTGCTGCGCGGCATCGAGCAGACGTCGGGAAATTCGTCTTCGGCGTTCTTGGGGCGATCACCGCCGCGCAGCGTGCGGACAAGCCGGATGATTTGCCCGCGAAATTCCAAGCCGCCGGAGACGAGCGCGGCAAAGACGAGTTGTGAGAGAAACGCGTTGCTCGCGATAAATACGTGACCGCCAGGACGCAGCGCGCGCACGACCAACCGGCTCCACTCGACGAAAAATCGTTCGAGCGCGTCGCGTTCTTTCGGGTTCAGCGCGGTGAAGCGGGGCAAGGGCGCGCGCGTGCTTCCGTCGAACGCGGGCGGAATGCGCCACACGCCGCCGTTACCGTTCGCGCGCTTTTCGATCTGGTCAAGGTTGTACTCTTTGACGCCGTAGGGCGGATCGGTGACAATCGCATGCAGAGTGTCCGCGGGGATGCGCGCAAGCCACTCGAAGCAGTCCGCGTGAACGATCAGCGAACGCCCGATGATCTCCGACGGATAGTCGAAGCGAAACGCTTGCAGGTCCGACGACGCGCGCTTGCTCATTTGCCCGCTTTCTTCTTGGCGACGTTCGCCGCGCGGCGCGGGCGATTCCAGTATGGGCTTTTGCACCTGGGGCAGACGCGCGGTTCTTGCTCTGAATCGCGCGGCAACCACTGATGCCCGCACCGTTCGCACTGATAGCCGATGAGTTTGACGGTTGCCATTTTGCTGCTCTCTTGACGAGGTGTTTACCTGGTGGTAATATACTACGGGGAGGCGGAGTTGTCAAGGTGTCAACGAATGGCTGCGCGGAACGAATAAACGAATGTGAACCGCGCGAGAGATTCGCTTATTCGTTGCTGATTCGTTAAGGCGGTTTCTAACTTTGCCGAAGATTGTGGCGCACGAGACGCGCGTCAAGCTGACGATTTTGCCCGAAGGCAGAAGAAAAGTAATGCCCTGATTCTCGATTGATGTTGCGGCGACAATTCTTATCGCCGAATTCGAGGAGGCGTAAAATGAATCGCAAGTTGGTTCCTGCCCTGATTGTATTTGCACTTCCCTTGTTCTTGCAAGCATCTTTACCTGCTCCATCTGTTGCTGCCCAAGCGCAACCAGCTTTTGCAGATGACTGGACTTGGCCGCTGTCGCCGTGGGAAGATTTTGTCGTTGGCGATGCAAAAAACGGCGGCATTGGCTTTGGCGACAGATTTGTTCAGCCAAGTGGTACAACTCTGCATGGCGGCATTGATGCTTGGCACAAAGCCGGTGACGCAACAACCGCAGGGCAACCTGTTTATGCAGTCGCTAATGGTACGGTTTCATATCTTTGCAACTCCGACAAAGATGTGCTTGATTGTCAAGGTTTTGGCAAAGCCGTGCTAATCAGCCATAATTTGCCAGCTTCCAAAGCGTATGATGGTACTACCCGTGTAACTTCGGTGTATGGACATTTGGATGCGTCCAAGCCAATCATCAAACCTCTCACCGATGGCAAACCGACAAAGGTAACGAAAGGTCAAATCATCGGCTATTTGGCTCCCACTGGGCGCTGTGGCTCAATCTGTAGCAGCGCGCATATTCACTTTGGCATACGAAAAGGGCACTATGGCGAAGCAGGTTTTCCATCTGGTGGTTGGGGATATGTCCCATTGTCCGATACAAAAGAATTCTCGCAATGGATAAACCCGATTGATTTCATCCGTGAGCGACAAAAGGCGTGGAGGACTGAAACACAGTCCTTGACTTTCTTTCTCCCCTGGTGGCGTACGTTCTATACTTGCGATGAACGCCGCATCAAGGTTTATCTTGATGGCAATCAAATCTTTTACACATCAACCGAGGATGGTCCAAGTCCATCCAAGAAAGCCAGCGTTTTTGTGGGGTTTGGAAACCACACTTTGACGGTTGATGTTCTTGACTACTCTGAAACGCCAGCAGTTAGTTTGAGTTGGCCGCTTGCGCCAGTTGGACCAACTTGCGCGGCTGAAACAACCCCAACTCCCGTTGTTTCCACGCCTACCCGTGCGTCGGTTGTCGTAGTGCCTACTGTTCCACCAACGCGTGTACCAACGGCTGCCCCACCTACTGCTTCTCTGCCGACCCGTGCGCCTACCTCCACTCCACCCACTGCAGTGACCAGTCCAACTACGCGCACAGTCCGCGACGGCGCGCCAATGGTGTTTGTGCCTGCCGGTGATTTTACAATGGGAAGTACCAATCAGGATATTGACGCGGTAATAAAGTCTTGCGGTGCCGGTTGTGGGCCCGGAATGCTTGCACAGGAAAAACCGCAGCATACGGTTTACCTCGACGCGTTTTGGATTGACAAGTACGAGGTGACGAACGCGCTGTACAAGAAATGTGTGGATGCGGGCAAGTGCTCCGCGCCATCTGATAGGAGTTCGTGGACGCGCAGTTCGTACTATGGCAACTCATCATTCGACAACTACCCGGTCATTTACGTTTCGTGACTCTACTGAAAAAAGGTCTCTGAATGTCGTTTTCGATAATTTTTCACGCTCGTTTTCTAACCCAAAAGTAGTACGCGAGCGAGTTTTTTCAGTGGAGTCGTTTCGTGGAACGACGCGAACACGTACTGCATGTGGGCAGGCAAACATTTGCCGACCGAAGCGGAATGGGAAAAAGCCGCGCGCGGAACGGATGGACGTGTTTATCCGTGGGGTAATTCGTTTGACAAGAATTTGCTGAACTCGCGTGCCGGAGGCAAAGATGATACGGCTGCGGTTGGCAGTTATCCTGCGGGCGCGAGTCCGTACGGCGCGCTGGATATGGCGGGGAACGTGTGGGAGTGGGTCGCGGATTGGTACAGCGGAACCTATTACGCCAGTTCACCGCGCAATAACCCCAAGGGACCGACATCGGGACAAACTCGCATGCTACGTGGCGGATCGTTTGACTGCCCCCAGATGTGGGTTCGCACGTCCGATCGCAGCAACACCGACACGCCCGGCGTTCGTTACGGCAACCTCGGTTTTCGGTGCGCCCAGTAATTCTCCCGTATGGGGGTGCTGGCTTTCTGTTTTCTGGGGGGGCGCAAATCGTTATGAGAGGATTGGATTTCATTTGGCTTTTGACTGCACGCGTGATGATTTGCGATGGGGATGTAGTCTACCCCAGCCGGATAATTTTGAAAAATGAAACTAATTGACCTCACCATCCCGCTCGGCATTGGACAACGGACAAGAACGGATTAAACGGACAAACCGCGCCTGGCTCTGTCAGTTTAATCCGCAGTTGTCCGTTGTCATCCTTCATACGCAATACGAATACAGAGCCATTGCGTATCTAGCGTAGTCAAGATTCACACAAATGAAGGAGGACACATGGACACAGCCCGTCAAATCATAAGATGGTCAATTCCTGGGTGGTGTTTCTTTATTCTCTTGACATTGTTCATCGCGTTGGGTTCTGTTATCGCGGCAATACCAACAGGGAAAATCATCGATTTCACTTTCAAAGAGTTCTCCACGAACCTGGGATCCACATTCCTCAATGCGACCTTCGGAATATTATTGGGATTTGCGGGAATTCCGATTGGTTATCTCCTTTACCAGTTTCATTTTATTCGACACTGGCGCGGGCTACCGATTCCCTTTATCGGTTGGACCGTATCCGAAGATAGAGGTTCTGAAATATTGCAGGGTGTTACTCTCACTCAACGAGAAATAGCATCTGGACTCCGGAAGGATCTAGAAACCATTCCGCGAAGCAAAATATGGAGATCTGAGGATATACCTGTGCCGGGTTTTGTGCATTTCCTTCTTGCTCTCTTTGTGCCTACCGTTCACTATATACCCAAAGACCGATGTGTAGAAGAAGGACGTAAACTAACATCCCGCGAAATCGCGGAACGATTAGAACACAATTGGGCAGTGGCTTTAACCATCTGGTACAGATCGGCCGTGCTTCCATCTGGCGCGGTGGATCGCCAAGTTACCTATATGTTTGACATCTACCATTCTCAAGGAGCGATTGCATCTACGGTTTGGGTAGCGTTCGTATTTGCAAGTCTATATCAAGTATTCGTGCAACGGAATGAATTGGGTAACGCACTTTTGGTGATCTTGATTGTGAACCTGCTGATTACTCTTTTCGTATTCAAGGTAATGACAGGGCTCCGGCATGGCATCTGGAGAGAGATCAAATACATAATGAACCAAACGATCAAACTCAGAAACGCGAATCTGGTTGCAAATCCCCCAAAGGCGCGAAATCAACCATCCCGTCCCGCCCAACATTCAGGTTTTGTAAGACGTACGAAGAATCGCACATACCGCTGTTGACTTTCTACAACATACGCAATCCAAAATCCCGCGCCCGTCGTCGGTCGTCCGTCGACGGTCGCAACTCACAGGAGGAACCCATGAAACTAATTGACCTCACCATCCCGCTCGGCATTCAGACGCCGCCGTGGCCCACCTACGAGCCGCTCCAAGTCAAGTACTTTAAGCGGCTTGCGCCCAACGGCGCGAACGGGCAACTCGTCACGCACTCGAACCACCTCGGCACGCACCTCGACGGCGAGATTCACTTTTTCACGCCGGGCAAAGACATCGCGTCGCTCGACCTCAACGATTTCCTCGTCGGTCCCGGCGTCGTCGTTGATCTCTCGGACATCGCGGGCGATTACGACATCTACACGTCCAAAATGGTCGAAGAGCGCGTCGAGGTGCGCGAAGGCGACATTCTGATCATCCACACCGGCTATCATCGCTACGGCTGGGACCAACCGCTCGCCGACGAAGTGCGGTATATGGTCAAGCATCCCGGACCGGATCGCGAATTCGCGGAATGGGCGAAGCGCAAAAAGATCAAGTGGATCGGCGTGGACTGCGGCAGTGCGGACCATCCGATGAACACGATCATTCGCAATTGGATGCCGCGCCAAGCCGCCGAAGCGGACGCGCATTTCAAGAACAAGTACGGCAAGTCGGTCGAAGAAATTTTCACCGGCGACAAGTATCAATTGATGCACATCGAAATGTTCCCGCACCACATCATCCACCTCGAATGTGCCGGAGGCGACATTGATTTGCTGCTCAACCAGCGCGCGACGATTGGCTGTTTCCCGTGGCGCTTTGTGGACGGCGAATCGTGCATCTGCCGCCTCGTCGCGTTCGTGGATGACGCGCAGTACGCCGCGCTGATGAAAAAGAAAGAGGGGTTGCCCAAGACCAAGTTTGGTGATATAGTGGCGACGTGCAAGCAAGTCTAAGTTCAAAGTTCAAGGTTCAAAGTTCAACGACCTCGAACCTCGAACCTCGAACCTTGAACCATAAACAAAGGAGTTGCAAATGCCAATTGATCTTGAACTAGAATCCGTCTTGCGCCCGCCGGAAGTGCCGATGGTGCCGTATCCGCCCAAGGTCGTCACGCTGGCGAACGGCAAGCAAATGGTCGTGCGCGAAATCACGCGCGAGGATGTGCCGCGCGTCCTGGAGGCGGTGCGCCCGATCACGACGTACGAACGCGATTACTACGACATCGTCGCGTCGCGCGTCTACGCCGAATTGCTCGGCTGGTACCGCTGGCGCATCGTCAACGAATTCGTTTTGATCGCGCAGATTGACGGGATGCTCGTCGGGCTCGTCAACAGCCGGATGCTGAACGCGAAAACCGGAATGAGTCTGCACACGCTCACGACGGATCGCGGCTTGCGAATCGGCTCGCATATGTTCGCGGCGAAGATGGAACATCACATCGAGTACCTCAAGCAAGAGGAAGTCCTGATCGTCGCGGAAAGCCCGATCGGTTTTCGCCGCTGGATGATCGAGTACGGACTGGAGCCGACGAACATTCCGCACGAACTCGGCGGCGCGCTGTCGTTCCGCTTGTCGAAAGAGTTGTACTTCGCGACCAAGGATCGGCTCGTCGTCGGCGACCGCCCGGTGCCGAAAGAATTGCTCGACAAGGCGATGGAGGACATCATCGTCGTGGACGAGAAAACTGTCGCGCAGAAAATCTGCGGCGTGAAAGGACGATGACAATGAGACACACAACTGCACGTGTCATTGCGAGGAGCGAACTTTGCGACGAAGCAATCCCCGACTTGCGATGTGGAGATTGCTTCGCTTCGCTCGCAATGACACGACAGATGGAGGTAACACAATGAGACCCGTTGCAATTGTTGGCGCGGGAATGATCCCGTTCGGTCGCCGCGACGACGACAACTTGATGGATATGCTCGCGTACGCGTCGCTCAACGCGCTCGACGACGCGGGACTGGGCGACAAGGGCGTGAACGCGGTCTACGTCGCGAATATGGGCGCGGGAATGTTGAATCATCAAATGTCCGTCGCGAGCGCGCTCGTCGATCGCTTGAGTTTGCAACCCGCCGCCGCCGAATCTATCGAAAATGGTCCCGCCTCCGGCGGATCGGCGATCAAGAACGGTTTGCTCGCGGTCGCGTCCGGCTACTACGATCTCGTGCTCGTCGTCGGCGGCGAAAAGATGCGCGATGTGTCCGGCTGGCGCGCGACCGATTTCGTCGCGTCGATGACGCACCCGACCGCCGAGTACATTTACGGCATCACGCTTCCTGGGATGGCGGGAATGTTCACGCGGTTGTATATGCAAAAGTACGGCGTCACGCGCGAACACCTCGTCCAGGTCGCGATCAAGAATCAAGAGATGGGCGCGCTCAATCCGTACGCGCACGTCGAATCGCGCATCACGCACGAGGGCATCGTGGATTCGTGGCACTCGCGCGTGAACAATCCGCCCGTCGCCGATCCGCTGCGTCTGTACGATGTTTGCCCCGTGAGCGATGGCGCAGCCGCCGTGATTCTCGCGCCGCTCGATCTCGCCAAGCAGTTCAAGAAAACGCCGATTGTGATCGCGGGTTTCGGGCAAGCGACCGATACCCACTCGTTGCAAGAACGCGAAGACCCGACTGATCTCAAAGCGGTTACGCTCGCCGCGCAGCAAGCGTTCGAGATGGCGAAAATGAAGCCGAGCGACATTCACGTCGCGGAATTGCACGACGCGTTCACGATTCTCGAAATCGCCGAGAGCGAGCACGTCGGCTTTTTCAAGAAAGGCGAAGGCGCGAAAGCGTTGGAGCAAGGCAAGACGAAATTCGGCGGACAAATTCCGATCAACGTCTCCGGCGGTTTGAAAGCGCGCGGACATCCGGTCGGCGCAACCGGCGTCGCGCAAGTCGTGGACATCGTTTGGCAGTTGCGCCACGAACTGCCCAAGGATCGCCAAGTGCAAAACGCGGTCAACGGACTGACGGTGAACTTTGGCGGATTCGGCAACAATGTGTTGTCGTTCGTTCTGCGGCGAGGTGAAAAATGAAAAAGAAAATCGAAATCGTCGCGTTCAAATGCAAAAAATGCGGCAAACTCCATTTCCCGTTCCACGATCGCTGTCTCGCGTGCAAGAGCCGCGAGTTCGACCAGGTCGCGCCGCAAGGGAACGCGAAACTGATCACCTTTTCGCAGATTTTCAACTTGCCCTGGGGCTTTGACAATCGCTTTCTCTTCGTCGGCGTCGCGGAATTCGAGAACGGCGTCAAAGCGATGGGGCAGATCGCCGCGAACGCGCCGGAGGAACTGAAACTCGGGATGACGCTCAAGCCGACCTGGGACGTGGTGCGCGTGATCTCCGGCGAAAATGTCTACGGCTTGAAGTTTGAGCCGATGTGAGTTCAAAGTTCAAGGTTCGAGGGTCAACGTTGAACCTTGAACTTTGAACCTCGAACTCGAAGAGGAGGAGCGCCGCAAAAAAAACGCGTGTCCAGCACACACAACCGTTATCCACCCTGCGCGTATTTTTTCCACGGAAGGAGCATTCACAATGGCAGTCGAACGTAAAGTCTTCGGCTATTTGCCGGATGACGTCCCCGATTGGGGTTCGATGATCAGTCTGGGCTTTCAACAAGTCCTGACGATGTTTCCGGCGACCGTCTTGGTCGCGATTCTTACCAAGTTCGACGTGGGCGTGACTTTGCTCGCGAGCGGCTTGGGCACGATCATCGCGCTTCTCGTTTCGGGTCGCAAAATTCCGATGTACTACGGATCGAGTTTTTCGTACATCGCCGTCGTCATTACGACGATGACGTTGTACGCCAAAGATTGTTTTGCGGATCCCAAGACCGTCTACTGCGCCGAAGGGGTCCGCATCGTCCAAGTCGGCATCATCGGCACCGCCGTCTTGGAAATCCTGGTCGGCTTGCTGATTATGCGGATCGGCAAAGCCGCGCTGGACAAGGTCTTGCCGCCGGTCATCACCGGCAGCGTCGCGATGGTGATCGGGATCGCGCTTGCGGGCGCCGCGCTCGGAATGGCGGGCGCGCACTGGGGCATCGCGTTCATCACATTGATCATCACCGTCGCGTTCTCGGTCTATCTGCAAAATCGCGGCTTGCTCGGTATGTTGCCGATCTTGCTCGGCGCGATTGCCGGTTACATCGTCGCGATTCCGTTCGGCTTGGTTGATTTCAGTTTGATTGACAAAGCCGATTGGGTGCGTGTGCCGCCGATCACGTTCCCCGCGTTCGAAAATCCCGCCGCGTGGGGCGCGGTCCTCAGCATCGCGCTGATCGCGATCGCGACGATTCCCGAGTCCACCGCGCACTTGTACCAAATGTCGCTCTACATTGACCAACTCGCCAAAGAACTGGGACGCAAGCCGTTCGAGATCAAGAAACTGATCGGCTTGAACCTGGTCGCGGACGGCGCGGACGATGTCGTCGTCGGGATGTTGGGCGGTTGCGCCGGCACGAACTATGGCGAAAACAACTCGCTGATGGCGATCACGCGCAACTATTCGATCCCGGTGTTGATGGCAGCCGGCGTCATCGCGATCCTGCTCGGCTTCGTCGGCAAACTCGCCGCGCTCGTCAACACGATCCCGGTCGCGGTGACCGGCGGGCTCGCGATCTA
>VGOB01000142.1 GCA_016865935.1 Chloroflexota bacterium
CCACATACCAATCGCCAGCCCACAAGTTGAACGGCTTGGTGTATCACAACAACTGGTTGCAAAATCTCCTGGTGTCTGCTTCAATGGGAGGCTACCGAGAGTGACCACAGAATCCGTTAGAATCAGACTTTTTCTTGCATCGAACGAACCTGGCATTGCGTTTGCCGATTCTGCCGCGCGCAGAATCGGTGTGACGATGTTTGCCCAGACCTCTTCCGCACCAAGGGGCGGAGAGGTCTTTTTATCGTGAGGCGAGGACGATGAAACTGGGAATCGCGTTGGGCGGCGGCGGCGCCAAAGGAATCGCGCACATCGGCGTTCTGCGCGCGTTGACGCAAGCGCGCGTGCCGCTGCACGCCGTCGCCGGGACGAGCGCGGGCTCGATCGTCGGCGCGCTGTACGCGGCGGGCAAAACGCCGGACGAGATCGAACGCTTGATGCGCCGTCTGAATTTGCGGCAATGGCTCGCGCGCGATAACACCGGGCTCGGAATTTTCAGCACCGACGGCTTTCGCCGCGTGATCGAATCGGAAATCGGCGCCGGCGCGCGCATCGAAAATCTGCCGCTCAAATTCGCCGCCGTCGCCACCGAGATGGAATCGCAGCAAGAAGTCGCGTTTACATCGGGCTTGGTGGCGGATGCCGTCTGCGCGAGTTGCGCGTTCCCCGTCGTGCTGGCGCCCGCGCAATTCGGCGGCAAAAGTTATCTCGACGGCGGACTGCTCAACCCCGTCCCGTTCGACGCGGCGCGGCGGTTGGGCGCGGAGTGCGTGCTTGCGGTTGACCTCGCCGCCGACGAGCCGATGTTCACCGCGAATCCCGCGCTGCATCGCCCGGAAGCGATTCTGTTCCGATTCATTTTCTCGGCGGAGCAACAAAAAATTTTTCGCGTCGGCGCGCGCACGATCGGCATTATGACCAAGCCCGCGCGCAAACTCAAACTGATGCGCGCGCCGCCCGATTTGACGATCTATCCCGACGTGCAGACAATCGGCTTGATTGATTTCGATCTGATCGATCTGTCGCTGGCGGCGGGCGAACGCGCGATGCGCGACGCGCTGCCGCAACTGCAAACACTTTTGCATCCGACCTTGTGGGATCGGGCGCGAAAAATGTGGCGAATCAAATGACGGCGACCTTGGAACAACAGACCAAAGAAAAAGGATCTGCCGCGTCCAGTTCCGTCGTCGCCGCGATTTTTTTGACGGCAATGAAATTGATCGTCGGTATAATGACCGGCAGTCTTGGCATTCTCGCCGAAGCCGCGCATTCGGCGTTGGATTTGGGCGCGGCGCTGATCACCTGGTTCGCCGTCCACGTCAGTGATCGCCCCGCTGACGAAACGCATCTCTTCGGTCACGGCAAAGTCGAAAATTTGAGCGCGCTCGCCGAAACGATTTTACTTCTTGTGACCTGTGTCTGGATCATCTACGAAGCGATCAATCGCCTCTTCTTCGAGATGGTCGAAGTAGACCCGAGCATCTGGGCGTTTCTGGTGATGGGCATTTCCATCGCGATTGATTGGTCGCGCTCGCGCGTCTTGTATCGCGCGGCGAAAAAATACAACAGTCAGGCGCTCGAAGCGGACGCGTTGCATTTTAGCACCGACATCTGGAGTTCGTCCGTCGTCATCATCGGCTTGGCGCTCGTGTGGCTGGGCGAACGGATCGGGCAAAAGTCCGTGTTGATGCGCGCCGACGCGGTTGCCGCGCTCGTCGTCGCGCTGATCGTGATTTACGTCAGCATCCGACTGGGCAAACGCACGATTGACGCGCTGCTCGATACCGCGCCGCGCGGTCTGGCGGCGCAAATCACGGCGACGGTGGCGCGAGTGAGCGAGGCGCAACAAGTGCTGCGCGCGCGCGTGCGCGGCTCGGGCAGTCAGATGTTCGTCGAGTTGTGGGTCGCAGTGCCGCGCCACTGGTCGTTCGAGGAAAGCCACGCGGTCACACACCAGATTCGCGCCGCGGTCCATTCCGTTTCGCCCAACGCCGACGTCGTCGTCACGACGGTGCCGAGCGTGGAGAATGAAGGAATTTTCGAGACGATTCAATCCGTCGCCGCGCGCAATCATCTGGCGGTGCACAACATCTCGACGCATCTGACGAAAAAGGGCGTTTGGATCGATCTCGATCTTGAAGTCGCGCCCAGTCTGACCTTCGATCAGGCGCACGCGATTGCGACCGATTTGGAAACGCGCTTGCGCGCCGAACTGGGCGCAGCGCAAGACGCGCCGCGCATCGCCGACATCAACGTCCACATCGAACCGCGCGCGGAAGAACTGGTCAAAGGACAAGACCTGACGCCGCAGGACGCGGCAAAGTACATCGCGCAGATTCGCGCGTTCAGTCAAACGATTCCGCACGTGCGCGCGTGTCAGGACATTGACGTCCAGAGACTCGATGGGCAAGTGTATCTCGCGTTTCATCTGCGGTTGGATTCCGATTTATCGATCGCTGATGTGCACAGCGCGACGGAGGAAATGGAAAACCGCCTGCGCCGTGAATTTCCGTTCCTGGGGCGCGTGGTGATTCACGCGGAACCGGCGCAAGTAAAAAGTCAAAAGTAAAAAGGCAAAAGTAAAAAGTGAAGCGCAAATTTGGCACTGCCTGATCCCTGACCCCTGTACCCTGATCCCTGCCTTTTGCCTTTTCACTTTTTACTTTTAACTTGAACAAGGAGGGTCAACGATGACCACACAGTGGCAAGGTCGCTACGCCGAACGCACGGAGCGAATGACGTCGTCAGCGATTCGGGAACTGCTCAAGATTACGCAACAACCGGATATCATTTCGTTTGCGGGCGGCTTGCCCGCGCCGGAATCGTTTCCGCTGATGGAGATCACGCGCGCCGCGTGCAACGTGATGGACGACGCGGGCGATCGCGCGCTCCAGTACAGTCCGACCGAGGGCTTCGTCCCGCTCCGCAAATTCATCGTCGAAAAAATGTCGCGCTATGGCATCGTCGCGGATCTGGACAACGTCGTGATCACGACCGGCTCACAGCAGGCGCTCGATCTGATCGGCAAGATTCTGATCGATCCGAACGACGTGATTCTGTGCGAAGCGCCGTCGTACCTCGGCGCGTTGCAGGCGTTCGCCGCATACCAGGCGCGTTACGTTACCGTGCTAGCGGACGACGATGGAATGCAAGTCGAGTGCATCGAGCCGATTCTGAAAAAGCGCAAGATCAAATTCATCTACGCGCTGCCGAATTTCCAAAATCCGAGCGGCGTGACGATGTCGCTCAAGCGGCGCGAGAAATTGGTCGCGCTCGCGGACAAGTACAGCGTGCCGATCCTCGAAGACGATCCGTACGGCGAATTGCGCTTCGAAGGGGAACACCTGCCGCCGCTCGTTGTGCTAGACGAACAGCGGCAAATGAAACGGCATCGCAATGGATTGACGTTCGATCGCGGCAACGTGATTTACGCGGGGACGTTCAGCAAAACGCTCGCGCCCGGTTTGCGTCTGGGCTGGGTCGTCGCGCCGCGCCAGGTCGTGCACAAAATCGTGCAAGCGAAGCAAGGCGCGGATCTGCATTCCAGCACGCTCGATCAAATGATCGCCGCCGAAGTCTTGCGCCCGACCGAATTTCATCTTGAGCACGTACGCAAAATCCGCGCGATGTACCGGGAACGGCGCGATGCGATGATCGCGGCGATGGAAAAATATTTTCCGGTCGGATCGCGTTGGACGCGTCCGCAAGGCGGCTTGTTCTTGTGGGTCACGCTGCCGGAGGGAATTGACACGACCGCGCTCTTGCCCGAAGCGGTCGCGAACAAAGTCGCGTTTGTGCCGGGCGTGTCGTTCTTCCCTGCGTCGGTGGACGCGCCCAAGCGCATAGGGCGCGGCAAACCACTCCCCCGCGGTCACAATACGATGCGCCTGAATTTCTCCAACTCGTCGCCGACGAAAATCGAAATCGGGATTCAGCGTTTAGGCGCGGCGATTACCAAAGCCGTTGAGAGTCAATCCATCGCCAGCCACCGGTCTGGGAGGTCAAGTGCCACCCGTAGTTGAACAAATTATGTCGCGCGATCCCGCGCTCATCGCGCCGGACGATTCGCTGCGCGTGGCGATGGAGCGAATGCGCGAACGCGCGTGCCGTCGTTTGCCGGTCGTTGAAAACGGCAAACTGATCGGCATCCTCAGCGATCGCGATGTGCGGCGCGCGACCAATTCGCCGTTCGTCCTGCGCGAGCGCAGTTCCGACGACGTGATTCTCGATCAATTGACGGTACGCGCGTGTATGATTCCGAATCCGCTGACGATCACGTCGCGTATGCCGATTGTGGATGCCGCGAAAATGATGCGCGATCGCAAGATCGGCGGACTGCCGGTGGTGGACAAGGGCATTCTCGTCGGCATCGTGACGGAAACCGATCTGCTGAATTATCTGATTCGCGTGCTGGAAACGCAACCGTGAACCGCGACGCGTCCGGCGCAAATGGCAAGTCCGAAATCGCAAACCCAAAATCGAAAATATGACAGACCTTCGCTGGTATGGCTGGGGCTACGCCGATAAAATCTTTTCGTTCGATCAGCATCCCGACGCGTGGAACTTTTTACGCGATGCGCTCGCGCTGCGCGGCGACGAATCTTTTCCCGCGTGCGATTTCGACGCGATTCGCGCGCGCGCGCCGCGTTTGACGAGCGCGCAACTGGACGCGCTGCGCCACATCGTTCCCGAAACAAAAACCGACACGCGCACGCGCGTTTTGCGCACCTACGGCAAGTCATACCGCGATCTGATTCGGTTGCGACGCGGCGAGATCGCGAATCCGCCGGACGCGGTCGTGTATCCTGCGAACGAAGATCAAATCGCGCGTGTGCTTGCGTTTTGCGCTCAGGCAAATTGCGCGCTGATTCCATTTGGCGGCGAGGCGGGTGACGAACGCGTGACGATCACGCTCGATCTCGCGCGGCTCAATCACGTGCTCGCGCTCGACGAAATTTCGCAGACCGCAACAGCGGAAGCGGGCATCCTCGTTCCCGAGCTCGAACGCGCGTTGAACGCACGCGGATTCACGCTAGGATCTTTTCCCCCGGCATTCGAGTTTTCTACGCTTGGCGGCTGGCTTGCGACCGGCGGCGACGACCTCGCGGCATTGATCTCGGGCGCGCGCGTCGTCACGCCGCGCGGCATCATCGAAGCAGGATCGGCGTCACCGCTATTGCCGCTGTTCATCGCAAGCGCGGGCGCGCTCGGTGTCATCACGCGCGCGACGACGCGGATTCGTCGGTTACCTAAGGCAAAAAATGATCGCGCGTGGCTGTTCCAAAACTTTTCCGCGGGCGTTACCGCGTTGCGCGTTTTGGCGCAAAGTGGAATCGTTCCCGCGTTCGCGCGTTTGCTCGACGAAAACGCGACGCGCGCGCTCGGCGCGTTCGCGCGGCGCGATGAATCGCGCGGCTGGAAAGCGTGGCTCGAACAGTTCGGCTTGGGTTTTCTCGCGCCGCGCGGCTATGCGTTCGATCAAGGCGCGATGATGGTGCTTGGCTTTGAAGACGACGCGGCAAGCGCGCAAGCAGGGCAATCGGTTTGCAAAGCGTACGGCGCGACTGATTTGGGACGCGGCAGCGCGGACGCGTGGCTGCGCGAGCGCTACGAAATGCCGGACCTGCGCGACGCGTTGCTGGATCGCGGTATTCTGGTTGACACGCTCGAAATCGCGGCGGCGTGGAGCAATTTGGAGCAGTTACACAAGACGCTCGCGGCGGCGATTGCGGACGCGAGCGCGCAAACCGGATCCCCTGCGGTAGTGATGGCGCGCGTTGCTCCCGGCGATCGCGATGGCGCGCGTGTGCGCGTGACGTTTCTGGCGCGGATGGCGCGCGGCAAGGAGATCGAACAAGCTGAAACGATCCGGCGCGCGGCAGCGGAATGTATCGTAACGAATGGCGGCGTCGCGTCAGGTCGCGACCAGGACGCGCTCGAAATGACGATCTGGCGCGCGGTGAAGAACGGGCTTGATCCGAATGACGTGATGAATCCGGGCAAGTGGCTCGTCGCGGAATCAAGTTCGGTTGACGCGGCGATTGAATATCAAGAACGCTTTTGGAATTTGCCGACAAAGGAAACACCGAATCTATGAAGCGCATCGAAACTGAAATTCTGGTGATCGGCGGCGGCGCGACCGGAACGGGAATCGCGTGGGACGCGGCGTTGCGCGGTTTTCGCGTCCTCCTCGTCGAAAAGCGCGATCTGACGCACGGGACGACCGGTCGTTATCACGGACTTTTGCACAGCGGCGGGCGGTACGTCGTCAAAGACCCGCACAGCGCGGCAGAGTGCATCGCGGAAAATCGGATTCTCCGCAAAACACATATGCATTGCATCGAAGACACCGGCGGATTTTTCGTCGTGACGCCGGAGGATGACAACGAATACCCGGATCAGTTTTACGCCGCGTGCGCGCGACTCGAAATTCCGTGCGAAGAAATTTCGGTTGCCGCCGCGCTCAAGCGCGAGCCGCTGATGAATCCCGAGGCGCGCCGCGTCTTTGTCGTGCCGGATGGCGCGGCGGATAGTTTTCAGGCGACACATTCGACCGCGCAAGCGGCGCGGCAAGCGGGCGCGCAAATTTTGAACTACCACGAGGTCGTTCAACTTCTCGTCGAAGGTGGCGAGGGAGATCGTCGCGTCGTTGGCGCGCGCGTGCGCGATGTCGCGCGCGGCGAGGACGTGGAAATTCGCGCGCGGATGACGATCAACGCGGCGGGCGCATGGTCGGGCGTCGTCGCAAAAACGGCAGGCGTGCGCGTGGATGTGATCCCTGGCAAGGGGACGATGCTCGCAGTGAATCATCGCATCATCAACACGGTGCTGAATCGCTGCAAAATGCCGGACGACGGCGACATCATCGTGCCGATCCACACCGTCAGCGTTCTCGGCACGACGGATGAACGCGTGGAAGACCCGGAACATTTGACGATTGAACCCTGGGAAGTGGAATTGCTTTTGCGCGAAGGCGAAAAACTGATCCCCGGTGTCAGTCGCACGCGATTCGTGCGCGCGTGGGCAGGCGTGCGTCCGCTCTATCAGGAACATTACAACGGCGCGAGTCGTGATGCGACGCGCGATCTGACTCTGCTCGATCACAAGACGCGCGATGGTGTCGCGGGATTCTTGACGATCCTGGGTGGCAAGTGGACGACGTTTCGTTTGATGGCGCAAGTGACGATGGACAAGGCGTGCGAGTATCTCGGCACGTGCAAGTCCTGCGTCACCGCGCAAACGGTTGTCCCCGGCGTCGAGCAAGGGCATTACTGGCTGGGTCATCGTTTGCGCGAAGTGGAAGAACATCACTTGCAAAGTGAACTCGTGTGTGAGTGCGAACTCGTCACGCGCGCGATGTTGGAGAACGCGGCGCGCAACAATCCCACACTCACGCTCGACGATTTGCGACGCGATGTGCGCTTGGGAATGGGACCTTGTCAGGGCGGTTTTTGCACGTACCGCGCGGCGGGGATTCTGCATCAAGTCAAAAGTCAAAACGAAAAAGGCAAAAGCGAAGAGCCCGCGCGATGGGAGGTTGCGTATATGCAATCGCCCGCGCACAACCAGCGGTCAGCGATCAGCGATCAGCCATCGGCGGTCGGCGGTCAGCCGTCAGCGGTCAGCGGTCAGCAGTCGCAATTCGCAAATCCAAATTTGCTCTTGCGCGATTTTCTCCAAGAACGCTGGAAAGGGTTGTTGCCGATTTTGTGGGGACGCCAACTGAAACAAGAGCGGCTCGATGAATTGATCTATCTCGCGTTGATGAACGCGGATCATTTGCCGGACGAAAACGCGACGAGTCCGATGAGTGAGTTCTACGCGCGGATAGCGTTCAGCGGTCAGCTGTCAGCAAATAGCGATCAGCATTCAGCGTTCAGCGAAGAACCAATAAGCAGGGAACGATGAAGGATTTCCGTAAGTTACAAGTGTGGGAAAAGGCGCACCGCTTGACCCTGGATGTTTATCGCGCCACGCAGAGTTTTCCAAAAGTAGAAGTGTACGGATTGACGAGTCAGATGCGCCGCGCTGCCAGTTCGATTCCTGCGAATATCGCGGAAGGGTGCGGCAGAAGCGGTGATGCCGAGTTAGCGCGGTTTTCGCAAATTGCGATGGGTTCGGCAAGCGAGCTGGAATATCATTTGTTGCTCGCGCGGGATTTGGAATATTTGGATCAACCCAATTATGAGCGTTTGGCAAACCAAGTAGTTGAAGTCAAACGAATGCTTACATCGTTCATCCAAACGCTGAAAGCTGATCGCTGATGGCTGACAGCGCAGAGGTTTGTTATGCTTGATCTCATCGTTATCGGCGCGGGACTCACTGGATTGATCGCCGCTCATACCGCCGCGCGCGCGGGCAAGCAAGTCAAAATCGTGACGAAAGGTTTGGGCGCGACGCATTGGCACGCGGGAAGTATTGACGTGTTGGGTTATTATCCAAACAGCGCGACGCCGGTCCAGCGTCCGCTGGAAACGGTTCGCGATTTGACGCGCGCGCGTCCGCAACATCCGTACGCGATTCTGGACGGGACACTGTCGGACGCGTTGAAAAATTTTGTTGCGCTCGCACAGGAACTTGGCTTGCCGTACGCTGGCGCGGCGAACGACGGCGATAATCTTTGGTTGCCCTCGCCGGTCGGCGCAGCGCGTCCAACGTTTCTTGCGCCGCGCGCGCAACTCGCCGGCGATCTGCGCCGCCCCGAACCGATGTTGATCGTCGGTTTGCGCGGGATGCGCGATTTTTATCCGGAGTTGATCGCGGAAAACTTGAACAAGCAAGGACACCGCGCGCGCGCGGCGTTTCTGCCGCTCGATCTGATCACGGAGCGACACGATAGCAACACGGTACACCTCGCGTCCGCGCTGGATGATCCGGCGCGGCGGATGAAACTAGCCGCCGAGTTGAAAAAGATCTTCCAGCCCGGCGAACGAATTGGCTTGCCCGCGATTTTGGGACTGGACGCGCACGCAGTCGCGTTGGATGATTTGCAAGCGCAAGTTGGCGCGCCGATTTTTGAAATTCCCACTTTGCCGCCGAGCGTGCCGGGCGTGCGCTTGACGAACGCGCTGCGCCATCGCTTGCGGCAACTGGGTGTGCGCGTCGAAATCAACGCCGACGTGATCGGTTTTCACGCGGAAAAGGATCGCGTGCTGTGGATCGAAAGCGATGCGAGTGGTCGTCCGTTGAAACATCGCGCAGAGAAATTCTTGCTGGCGACGGGCGGGATTCTTGGCGGCGGGATCAATAGCGATCACACTGGCAAGGTGTGGGAAGTTGTTTTTAATTTGCCGCTCACCACGCCGCATGATCGTGGCGAATGGTTCCGCGCGCGGTTTTTCGATCCGGCAGGTCATCCGATTTTTCGCGCCGGCGTGCCGGTCAATCGCGAATTTCAGCCGGTCGACGCGAACGGCGGGCGCGTGTACGAAAACATCTGGGCGGCTGGTAATATTCTTGCGCATACCGATCCAATTCTGGAGCGCAGTCTCGAAGGGATCGCGATCGCGACAGGAATGGCGACAGCGCGTTCCGCTTGCAACCTGAAACCTTGAACCTGAAACTTTTAACCCACGAGGACTTATGCATACTGCATCCTGGCATTCCGTCGGTATGACGCTGGACGAGTGTATCAAATGTAATGTCTGCACAACCTATTGTCCCGTTGCGGCGGTGACTGACAAATTTCCTGGACCCAAGTACGTCGGACCGCAAGCGCAACGATTCCGTGAATGCGGACAGATCAAGTCGCCGGATATTTCGGTGGACTATTGTTCCGCGTGTCGCGTGTGCAACGAAGTGTGTCCCAGCGGCGTCAAGATCGCGGAGATCAACGCGCGCGCCAAAGCACAAATCGTCGCGGATCGCGGCATTCCGATCCGCAACTGGTTCTTCGGACGCAACGAACAACTGGGACGCATCGGAAGCATCGCGCCGCAGATCGCGAACTTGGGATTTCACAATCCGTTCAGCCGATTGATGGCGGAAAAAATTATGGGCGTCGCGCGCCACGCGCCGATTCCGCACTGGAGCACTGAGGGCAGTTTTCGCAAGTGGTTTTTCCGAACGCCGCGCCTTAAATCGGACAAGAAGGTTGTCTACTTTCACGGCTGTTCGACGAATTACTACGAGCCGCAAGTCGGCAAAGCGGCGGTCGCGGTACTGGAGCATCTCGGTTACGAAGTGATCGTGCCGCCGCAGAATTGTTGCGGCTTGCCGATGTTAAACAATGGTGAGTTTCGCGCAGGCGAAAAATTGTATCGCGATAATCTTGCGAAACTGCTGCCGTATGCGGACAAGGGCTTGCCGATTGTCGGCACAAGCGTCAGTTGCGTGTTGGTTTTGCGCGAAGAAGCATCGGAAATGCTCGACATCGAAAACGATCAGACGCGTCGATTCCGATCGGCGTTGTGGGATATGTCAGAGTGGCTGCGCGATTTGCTCGATCAGGGCAAACTCGATACGAACTTTCGCGAATTGAAAATGATCGTGCCGTACCACGTTTCGTGCCAGGCGCGCGCCCATCGAATGGGACGACCGTCGCTCGACGTGATGACGCTGATTCCTGGGTTGGACGTGCGTGAAGGGAACGCAAAATGTTGCGGACTCGCGGGGACGTACGGCTACAAAGCGGAAAAATACGACATCGCGATGGAAATTGGCGAGGAAGCGTTTCGTTTCATTCGCGCGCAAGGTGACGATGTGAAATTCACAACGTCCGATTCCGAAATTTGTCGCTGGCAGTTGGAGCACGGCACGCACAAGGACTGCCGCGCGCCGATCGAAATTTTTGCAGCGGCGTATGGCTTGTACGATCTCGACCGGCGGCGATTGCTTGTGGAGAGATGAGATCATTTTGATCCGCGAATAACGCGAATCTTCGCGAATCTTTTTATTCGCGTTCATTCGCGCTATTCGCGGATCGCTTTCCCTCTTTTTCGATCAGCACTTGCCAATGGCTGTGTCGTTTGCCTTCCTCGAATTGTTCCTCTTGTTCGATTTTGCGGATCGCAAAGTGTTTGAACAAATCGGCGATCTCGACCAGGTCGCTGTAATGATGCGGCACTCCGGCATCCGCGCCCACATCCAGAATGAACGTGTTCGGTTCGATGGTTTTGCCTTGCCCATACCGCCAGCCGCGCGTGGATTGTAAACTGATGACCGCAAGCCCGCCGCGCTTCAGCACGCGCCGAATCTCCGCGACGACGCCCTGCATTCCGGCGTACGTTTTGTGATAGATCACGTAAATGCTGATCACCGCGTCGAAAAAATCGTTGGGGTACGGAATCTGCGCGATGTCGCCTTGCTTCAACTCCGCCGATAATTTTTCGCGCGCGAGCCATTCGCGCGTATGCGCGAGTCCGTTCTCGGCGATGTCCAGCGCGCACACGTCGAATCCCTCGCGTGCGAGATAGACCGTGTGGCGTCCCGCGCCGCATCCCAGATCGAGCACGCGCTGCGCGCTGCGTTCGCGCAACAACGGCACCAGCGCGACGACTTGTTCGTGCGGATTCTTCCAGCGAAATTCTTCTTGTTCGAAAAGTTCATTCCAGGTGGGCATATGTTTCCTGTTGGCAAATGGCGAATAGCGAATGGCAGATGGTTTTGTTATCCATTGCTCTCTGGGGGTGGTCCGACGATCTCGCGAAAGCGCGGATCGGCGCGAATCCATTCTAGATCTGAATTGCGCCACGCCCACGCGTGATCAAAATCCACTTGTTGCGCCGCGCGGCGCAGATTTTCAAACGCGGCATCCACGTTGCCACGTATGGACTCAAGGCGGGCGATGTTATACCAATCACCAACAGGAATGAGTCTGCTTGCTTCTGAGGCGTATTTTATCGAGCCTCTCAGGTTGCCAAGTTGCTTATGAATGCCAGCTAGGCAGAGTAATGAATTGAAATTTGTTTCTAACCTCTGTGATTTTTGAAAGACTGGAACAGCCTCAGCAAGGCGGTTACTGCTTCGCAATAAGTAGCCGAGATTGGTATAGGCGGCACTGTTGTCCGGGTCCAATTTGATAGCTGTGCGGTGAGCGGTTTCAGCGTCATTAAGACGCCCCTCTTCTCGTAGTAGGATTCCCAAGCCGTCATAGGCGATACTGTCTTTAGGGTCAAGTGCAATCGCTTTGCGGTATGCAACTTCAGCTTCTGCATATCGCTGCAAGGTGAGGAGTAAGTTACTGTAGTTTGGCGAAATTTCGACCCAGGATTATAATTATGCCCGAGATCCGACACGGCACAGATTTGTCGTTACGCTCTAGCCCCCACGGCACAGGCGATCACCGCATCGCTACGGGTTTGTTT
>VGOB01000143.1 GCA_016865935.1 Chloroflexota bacterium
CCTGGTTCGCACCTTGATCGGCTCGACGCCGACGCCGACGAGCACGCCGACGAGCACGCCGACGAACACGCCCACCCAAACGCCGACGAACACACCAACGTTGACGAATACACCGACGCCGACGCATACGCCAACCGCAACGCCAACCCATACGCCGACGAATACGCCGACTGCAACGCCGTCGCCCGGCATCGTCACGAGCGCGATTCTGAACGTCACACCGGTCACGTACTCGGGCGCGTGCCCGGCGACGTTCGTCTTCACCGGTACGATCACGATGAACGGACCGGGCACCGTCACGTATCGCTGGGAACGGAGTGATGGTACGAACAAACCCACGCAATCGCTCGCGTTTACGGCGGCGGGATCGCAGATCATTACCGATCAGTGGAGCGGCGTTCCCAGTTCGCTCCGCAGTGGCTGGCAACGCATCCACGTCATCACGCCGAACGAACTCTTTTCGAATCAAGCGACGTTCACGAATAATTGCCGGTAAAATGAAGAATCCTGGTTTCTCCAAGAAACCAGGATTCTGATTTAGTGCGTCGCTCTCTCCCGCAATTGCTCCACGACTTGGAGCGACACGTCCACTTCGCCCAAGTCGTTCAAGTACGCCATTCGATTCAAGCCGTGGAAATCGCTGCCGCCGGTCACGATCAGATCGTACTGCCGCGCCAGTTGGACGAGATGTGCGCGCGTCGCTTCGTCGTACATTCCGTACATCGCCTCCAAACCGATCAGCCCCACTTTGACCAGCGGCTCGATCCAGCCCGTCACCTCGCGCGGGTGCGCGAGCACCGGCACGCCACCCGCGCGTAGGATCAACGCGACCGCGTCTTCCGGATTCAAGCGAAAGCGTTCGACGTAGGCAGGTCCCGTCCGTCCGATAAAGCGATCAAACGCTTCCGTAATCGTCGCGACGTGTCCGGCTTGGACGAGCGCTTGCGCGACGTGCGGTCGTCCGATCGACGCGTCTCCGGCAATCTGCTTGACGCGCTCGAACGAAATCGGCGCGCCGAGCGTGGTCAGTTTCTTCGTCATTTTCTCGGCGCGCCCAAACCGCCCCTCGCGAAATTTGGCAAGCATCGCCAAAAAATTCGCGTCGCGCCAATCAATGAAATAGCCCAGGACGTGCACTTCGTTTTGCGGCACATCGCACGAGAGTTCCACGCCGGGCACCAGTTCGAGCGCGTGATCGCGCGCGGCGTCAATCGCCGCGTCGAGTCCGTCTACCGTGTCGTGATCGGTCAGCGCGAGCGCGGACAAGCCGCGTTCGCGCGCGTACTGCACCAGCGCCGCCGGAGTCAACTCGCCGTCGGACGCGGTTGAATGCGCGTGCAAGTCCACACGCGCGGATGATTCATTCATCGAATTTTAATTTCTCTATCCATCCGCTGGATGCCAACCAGCGTGGAGCCACAGCGCGCGGGCGGCGACAATTTCCGGATTGTTCAACCGCAGCGCAAGCACGGTGGCGCGCCCGATTGCCGTCAAACCGATGATTTCGGTTCCATCGGAACTCCACGCGAAATGCACAGACCAGGATTGGGTCCGTGGATTGAATAATTTCACCGCCTCGCCGGTTTGTTCGTCCACCGCCTCTGTGCGCGCGCCCTTGAACTCATTGCAGCGGCGGCACGCCAACCATAAATTCTCGCGGGTCGTGGGACCGCCGCGCGAGACAGGAATCAGGTGATCCACTACCATCGGTCCGCCCACGACGCGTTGGCTCGTGCGACAATAGCCGCAACGATATTGCGCGTCTTGTGATACTTGGCGGCGCAGTTCAGGTGGAATCTTTGGATTCATCAGGGGACCACTGATTCTGAATTCGGATTGCCGCGCCACTTTAACAACGCGAACGCATACGCGCGCCGGAACATCATCAAGTCGGCTTCTTCGCGCAGAACATTCAACCGGACGTTTTGATCGCCAGTCAACTGCGCGCGCTGATTTTGCTCCAACAGCGTCTCGTACTCAACTGTTTTATCGGCGTCCAATTCGCTCGCCGCGACGCGGCGCAGAGTATCATCGTCGAGGCGATTCAACCAGCGCAAATCGGCGTGAAAACGTTGAGGGACGCGTTCCAGATTGGGCGGGAGACCCGCGCGAATCGTTTGGAGCAACACATCGTCTACCGATTGTTGCGTTGCCTCCGCCGTCTCGGTCAAGCGGCGCAACAAATTATCCGGCAGATTCAGACGAATTGCCTGAATAGTCATACTTTTCTCCCCCACGCGGTAGCCGTATGTGCGCCAATGCCAATCTGACACCCGAGTGCGGCTTTGTTTCCGCACTCGGTGTCGCGATCAGAAATTGGCAAAGCATTTACCCAAACCGCGCGTCACGCATTGACTTTACGCTTGTGCGGATTCAGGCGCAGACGGCGCTTCCACTTTGGGCGTGAACGTGCCGCGCACATCCACCAGGAATTTGACCGCCGTGCGCTCCTCGCCGCTAACGTCCACTTCGACGAAAAGGGGAACGCAAGCAATGTCCAAGCCGTCGCGTTCCAGATAACCGCGCGCGATCGCGATGGCTTTGATCGCCTGATTGACCGCGCCCGCGCCAATCGCCTGCACTTCGGCGTGCTTGTGCTCGCGGATCACTCCGGCAATCGCGCCTGCGACCGCCGTCGAACGTGATTTGGCTGAGACCTTGATCGTGTCTACCATGGGATCCCTCCAGTGACGCCACCCCGCGAGAAAATGTTAGACTCCCATGACGATTCTCTCGCGTGTCAGCATCCGCACGCGCAGCCGCTCGCGCGCCCGCGCGTAATCGTGTGGTGTGAGTCAACGAATTGAATGGAGTCGGATGATGTCCCCAGATCGAGAAACAGGGATCGGAAAAATATTGCGGCGCGTGCGCCGCCGCGGCGCGGCGCACGCGGATTTATTTCGCGTACTCGACGGAGCGCATTTCCCGGATCACCGTCACCTTGATTTGACCGGGATATTCCAGATTGTCTTCCACCTTGCGCGCGATTTGCTTGCTCAAGTTGATCGAACCCAGGTCGTCAATTTCTTCCGGCTTGACGATGATCCGAATCTCGCGTCCGGCTTGGATCGCGTACGATTGCTGCACGCCCTGGAACGCGTTCGCCATCTGCTCCAGCGCCTCGACGCGTTTCAAGTACTGTTCCAGCGATTCGCGCCGCGCGCCGGGGCGCGCGCCGCTGATCGCGTCCGCCGCGATCACCAGCACCGCTTCTAGCGACTGCGACTCGTCTTCGCCGTGATGCGCCGAGATGATGTTGCAGACCGGTTCCGGGATGCCGTACTTGCGCGCGATGTCCGCGCCGGTCAAGGCGTGCGCGCCGCCAACCTCGTGCGAGACGGCTTTGCCGAGATCGTGCAACAACGCGCCGGCTTTGGTGACGCCGACGTTCGCTTTCAATTCCGCCGCCATCATACCCGCCAGATGCGCGGTCTCGACCGAATGTGCCAGCACGTTTTGCCCGTACGACGTGCGAAAGCGCAACTGTCCCAGTAGTTTGGTGATTTCGGGATGCAAACCGGTCACGCCCACTTCCAGCGCGGCTTGCTCGCCGGATTCGACGATTTGCGCGTTGACTTCTTCTTCCGCCTTTTCGACGATTTTTTCGATGCGCCCCGGATGGATGCGCCCGTCGTTGATCAATTTATTCAAGGCGAGCCGCGCCACTTCGCGCCGCACCGGATTGTGACTGGATAATATCACGGCTTCGGGTGTGTCGTCAACCACCAGATCGACGCCGGTGGCGACTTCAATCGCACGGATGTTCCGCCCCTGCCGCCCGATGATGCGCCCCTTCATTTCGTCGTTCGGCAGCGGCACGAGCGAGACGGTCGTCTCGGCGACTTGATCGGAGGCGACGCGCTCGATTGCGGTCGTGATGATTTCGCGCGCGCGATTTTCGCCTTCCTCGCGCGCGTGCTGTTCGATTTCGCGGATCAAGCGCGCGGCGTCTTGGCGCGTCGTTTTTTCGACTTGTTGCAGTAAGATCGCTTTGGCGTCTTCGGTGCTCAAGCCAGAGATGCGTTGCAACTCTTGCAATTGCCTGGCTTCGTTTTGCTGCAAACTCTCGCGGATCCGATCCAGGTCTTTTTCCTTGCGTTCCAGTTTCTTTTCGCGCTGTTCTTGTGATTCTTGCCGCCGGTCGAACGCCTCGCGGCGATGGCGCAGTCGTTCATCTTCGCGTTGCAAGTCCTGGCGTTTCTTTTTCAGATCGTTTTCCAGTTCATCGCGATACTTGATCGTCTCGTCTCTAGCTTTCAGGACGATATCTTTCGCGCGCGCGTGCGCTTCGGCGAGCGTCTTTTGCGCTTCGGCGATTTGCGCTTTGATTTGCGCGCTCGCAAAACGGCGTTGCATCCAATACCCGACGACAAAGGCGATCACCGCCGCGCTGAAAATCAGAATCAATTCAATGAACGTTCGCATACTTTCCATACAGCTCATCCTCCAGTATTTAGTGAGGCGTCTCCACCTCAGAATCCGTCGCGTGGAGATCGTCCCACGCGCGTTGGGCGGCGTCCTTCGCCACCGAGTATCCAAAGCCGCGGCGCACGAGAAACGCGGTCAACTTGTCCGAAAATTCGCGGCGTTCCAAACTGTGCCAGCGCGGCGCGCGCGCTCGCGCGGCGCGGTACGCGCTTTCGCTCTCGTCAATCTCGCCGACCGCCTCCGCGATCTCGGCGTTGCCCAATCCTTTGCGCTTTAACTCGAATCGCAGCGCGCGCGCGGCGCGCGGCTTGAACTGCTCGCGATTCTCGACCCAGTATTTGGCGAACGCGGTATCGTCCAGCAAACCGGCGTCCGTCAATCGCGCGATCACCTGATCGATCACCTCCGCCGCGATTTTTTTCTTGATCAGGTGCTGGCGCACTTCGGACGCGCTGCGCGGGCGCGGCTCCAAAAATCGCAACGCCTTTTCGCGCGCGGTCTCGAAATTTTCCTCGCGCGCGATCTTGGCGAGCTCGTCATTAGAGAGCGTTTGCCCCACGCGCAAGCGCGCCGCGATCAGCGCGGAGACGCCGAACGCGAATTGATCGTCCACGTAGAGATTGAACCGCTGCGCGTGTTTGACTTGCGGTTCGAGTGCCGTGATTCGTCCGGACATTTTTGCCCTCTGTCATTGCGAGGACGTTTTTTGTCCGAAGCAATCCCCACGTTGTGATTTGGAGATTGCTTCGCAGAAAACGCTCGCAATGACAAGCCAAAAACAAAAATCGCCGCAGGAGTTTCCCACAGCGATTCGCACGACGCGCGCGTGTGTGCGCGTCGTTCCGGCGGCAAGCCGGGCGTTCGATTTTCCGAATCTAATCCATCGCGTCGGGCGAACAGATGCCGACGCGTTGATGGCGCGTGCTCAACAAAATGGAATAACTCACTCGGGCGGATGCCAAAACAATGTTTTGCCGCACCAAATCAAAAACCATCGCGGGCGAGGTTGTCGCGCCGCGCGTGGCACCTGGACAAACGTGCTGACGGTTGAATCCATTTGCGCGTGTACGGAATCGAATGCCCGGCGTTTCACTCAGCGCTCGCGCGCCGAGTGCCGCCGTCTAAGATCGAATGTCGTGGGAACGCCGCGCCGAACATTTGTGCGAACGCGGCAAGTACGGCGATGCGCCCGCCACAGCGAGCGCATCGCGTCACCTGGTCTTACTCTTTGTCGTCGTCGTCCTCGTCGTCTTCGTCATCGTCTTTGTCGCGCGCGTCTTCCAGACTCTTGGGGACTGCGCCGTGCAAGCCCGCCTTGTCGCGAATCGCCGCGTACAGACGTTCCATCATTTCAGAATTTTGTTTCAAATACTCGCGCGCATTTTCGCGCCCTTGACCCAGCCGCGTGCCTTCGACCGAATAGAACGCGCCCTTTTTGTCAATGATGTTCATCTCGACACCCAGGTCGAGCACATCCCCTTCGCGCGAAATGCCTTCGTTGTGCAAAATGTCGAACTCGGCTTTGCGGAACGGCGGCGCGACCTTGTTTTTCTTGACGCGCGCGCGCGTCCGATTGCCGATCACATCCTCGCCGCTTTTGATCGCGTCGACCGGACGCACGTCCAAACGCACTGACGCGTAGAACTTGAGCGCCATTCCGCCGGTCGTCGTTTCCGGATTGCCGAACATCACGCCGATTTTTTGGCGCAACTGATTCGTGAAGATCACCGCGGTATTCGATTTTTTGATCGCGCCGGAAAGTTTGCGGAGCGCCTGGCTCATCAAGCGCGCTTGCAAGCCCATATGCGAATCGCCCATCTCGCCTTCGATTTCGGCGCGCGGCACCAGCGCGGCAACCGAGTCAATCACGACGAGATCGACTGCGCCGGAACGCACGAGCGCCTCCGCGATTTCGAGCGCCTGCTCGCCGGTATCGGGTTGCGAGATGAGGAGTTCGCTGGTGTTGACGCCGCACTTGGCGGCATAGAGCGGATCGAGCGCGTGTTCCACGTCAATGAACGCGGCGACACCGCCCAGTTTTTGGGCTTCGGCGATGATGTGCTGGCAAATCGTCGTCTTGCCCGATGCTTCGGGTCCGTAGATTTCGGTCACGCGTCCGCGCGGAATTCCGCCGATTCCGAGCGCGAGATCGAGCGAGATCGAGCCAGTAGGAATGGCGTCAATTTTCAGACTGGTCGTTTCGCCGAGTTTCATAATCGCCCCTTCGCCGTATCGTTTTTTGAGGGAGGCGAGAGCGGTTTCGAGCGCTTTGGCTTTACCGGTTTCGCTTGGCATACGAGTCTCCTTGGCTGCCACTTTACCACGAATCATATCGCTAGTTTACATCAAGTAGGCGCAAAACGCAAGCCCGAAAATCGAGCCGCCGGAGAAGAGAACATTCGGACGAGTGGCAGAAAAATTTGACGGAATGTCCGGCGCGTCACGGCGCGACTTGATGTGATTGGATTATAACAGAACAAGTGTTCGGAGTCAAGTCTGGGACTAGAGAGGGGATTGAGAAAAAAACGGTTTTGGTGTATAATGGCGGTACATAAGACGGTTCATCGGGCTGATCACCCAGATTCACCGGCTCTCACGGAGATGAGAACCGGCATTGCCAAAGGAGGAAGAAGAATGCGTAAGTTAATCGTTTGTGCGGTTGCCGCGCTCTTCGCGGTCTTGGTGCTCACGGCTGCGAATCCGACGCCAGCGTCCGCTGCGGCGCCGGTGTCGTACTATGTCGTCCGATACGGTGACACGCTGGACGGCATCGCTTGGCGGTACCACGTCAGCACTTGGGCGATTGCGCGCGCGAATGGGATTTGGAATCCCAACCACATTTACGCGGGACAAGTGCTGTACATCCCCTGCCACGGCTGTTGGTATCCGCCGAATCCACCTTGCCCGTGGCCCGGTTTGTGTCCCACCCCGCGTCCGGCTCCACAACCGATGCCAGGTCCGATTTATCGCTGTATGTACCAAGTCCGATATGGCGACACGATGAGTGGAATCGCCTGGCGCCTGGGCACGGACGCGTGGACGCTGGCGCGCTTTAACGGCATCTACAACCTGAACTGGATCTACGCCGGACAGTGGCTGCGCATCCCCAAGTGCTATCTCTAACCGACGGCACATCACGCGACGAGGACTTGTACTGCAAGTCCTCGTTTTATTTTTTGCCGCTCTACTTTTTCCGTTTCTCGATGTCGCCGCGATGAAACTTGTCGTGGATCACCAGAATCCGCAGCATCCCGCGCACCGATTGCTTGCCCCAGACCGCATGCTCGCCGGTGCGTTCGAGTTGCGCGGGCGTGAGTGTTGCCAGCCAGGCGAGCGTGTCTGCGCGCGCGTCGTTCAACGCGGCAAGAATTTCCTCCAGCGATTTGACGCGCCAGCGTTCCGTCATCCACGCGTTGAACTTGTCGAGTTCGAATTCGCCGGGAAAGTCCGGATACGCAGCGGCGAACTCGCGCAATTGCAACGGCGCCTCTTTCGCCACCATCAGCTTGGCGAATTGCACGTTCACTTGTTCCGCCATCGCGATATGCGCGAGAATGTCTTTGATGGACCAGCCGCCATCGCCGAACGGACGAAGCATCGCGTCGCGCGGCGTGTCCGCAATCGCGGCGCGTAGTTTCGCGCGTTCGGTTTCCAATTTTGATCTGATCTCGTCTACCGATTCTGGGTTTGCCATTTCGCCTCCTCCGCGCGGCATTATACCTTTGCGCGCGGCGTTGCGCAAGACCCGTGACGCGCGTATAATTGGAACAAAGATGAGAGATGAAAGATGATAGATGAGTGGTGATTTTCTTTCCTCTATCATCTTTCATCTCTTCCCTCTCTCCGAAGGAGCACAATGCGCGATTTGATTGCAACGATTGACGCGTGGCGCGCGCGCGGCGACGCGATTGCGCTTGCCACCGTCGTGAAAACGGGCGGCGCGACGCCGCGTCCCATCGGCGCGAAGATGATCGTCAACGCGCGCGGTGAATTTGCGGGCAGCGTCAGCGGCGGCTGTGTAGAAGGCGCGGTGATCGAAGAAGCACAGCGCGTCATCAAAACGGGCAAGCCCAAGTTGCTCAAGTACGGCATCGCGAACGAAACCGCGTGGGAGGTGGGATTATCGTGCGGGGGGATGATTGAGGTCTGGTTAGAAGTTCAAGGTTCAAAGTTCAAAGTTGGAGCGGAGGATTGGCTGGACACGATCACGCGCGCGATAGAATCGGATGAATTATGCGCGACAGCAACCATTGTCAACGGCGCGAACGTCGGCGCGAAGATGATCGTGTATGCCGATGATCGCGCGTCGGGCGATCTGGGTGACGCGGCGTTGAACACCGATGTCGCGCGCGACGCGCAGAACGCGATGCAGCGCGAATCGCCAGAGAATCGCGTTTACGGTGACGCGGAAATTTTCATTGACGTGTTCGCGCCGAAACCGAACCTCGTCATCATCGGCGGCGTGCATACCGCGATTCCGCTCACGCAATTCGCGCAAGCACTCGGTTTCCACGTGACGATTGTGGACGGGCGCGCGCGTTTTGCGAGTCGCGAACGTTTTCCGACTGCCGACGAAATCATCGTCGAATGGCCCCAAGACGCGCTCGCGCGAATCAAGATCGACGCGTCCACGTACATCGCGATTCTCACGCACGACCCCAAGTTCGATCTGCCCGCGCTTGCCGCGCTGTCGCAGATGACGCCGCCGCGCTATATCGGCGCGATGGGCTCGCGCGCGACGCGCGCGCAACATTTCGCGCAACTGCGCGCGCAAGGAGTGCCAGAAGAATTTCTGTCGCGCGTTCACGGACCGATTGGCTTGAACCTGGGTGCGCGCACGCCAGAAGAAATCGCGCTCGCGATCATCGCGGAGATGGTGGCGGTACGGCACGGTACGCAAGGCGGAAAGATGAAAGATAAAGGGGAAAAGATGAAAGATAAAAGATGAAAGATGAATTTTTCATCCTTCATCTTTCATCCTTCATCCTTTGGCTATACACCCAATTGCTCTGAGATAGGCCGCAGTGCCTCGATGACATTCCCAATGTGCTCGTCCAGCGGCACGCCGAGCGCGTCTGCGCCTTTCGCAATCTCCTCGCGATTGACGCCGCGCGCGAACGCTTTGTCCTTCCACTTTTTCTTCACCGACGAAACATCCATGTCCGCGAGTTTCTTCGACGGGCGCACGAGCGCAACCGCGATGACAAGCCCCGTCAGTTCGTCCACCGCGTACAGCGTTTTCTCCAGCGGCGTCACGCGCGGAACATCGAGCGCGTCGCCGTGCGACCAGATCGCGCGTACCCATTCGTCAGGAAAACCAAGTTCGCGCAAAATCTCGCCGTCCTTTTGCGGATGCTGGTCGGGAAATTTTTCGTACGCAAAGTCGTGCACGAGTCCGATGTTGCCCCACAAGTTTTCGTCCTCACCGAATTTGCGCGCGTACCATTTCATCGCGGCTTCCACGGCGAGACAGTGCTTGCGAAGGAGGTCGCTTTCAGTGTACTGGCAGAGCAATTGCCAAATTTCGTCACGGTTGAGTGGATTCATAAGACTCCATTGCAGATTTCAGATTTATGATTTCAGATTGGTCACGTGGATTTGAGGATTTCCAAGAACTGTGCAGGCGTTACGATTTTGACGCGGCGATGCTGTTTGAGATCGAGTAGATGCTTGTTGCCCGAGACGAGATATTTCGCGCCACCTTCGACCGCGCAAGCGAGTACGGTGTTGTCGGGCGGATCGTGGGGGATGAGGTTTTCAATCTCAGCAATCGTGACCCAGGTGCCGCTTGCCCGCAGTCGTTCTAAGTATTCGTGTACGCGATGTTCAAGGTAAGTTTCTTTTCTCCGAATTCCGGGACGATTCAAAACATCGGTCAATTCCGCCACTATTTCTTCGCAAATCAACAATTCAAATCTCGAATTCTGCGAGAGTATTTGCGCAGACTTGCCTTTGTCCCTCAGAAACGCGCTGACAAGCACGTTAGTGTCGAGTACGGCTTTCATTTTCTCGCTCGCGTTTTGGGACGGCGGTGAACGCGTGTCGAATACTTCGCGCGCGATTCTGCTAACATTTTCTTGGCGCGTTCAGCACGCACCTCATCTACTACGCTTTGAATAAATTTTTCGGCTTCTTCTTCGTCCTCATCCACCTGAGGCATTTCCGCGTGCACTTGTTCGAGAAATTCAGCAAGATCACGGCGAGCTTGCGCGCGGCGACTCGCTTCGTCAACTTTCTGCGCTACCTCTGGCAAAGTAGCGCGCGCGCTTGCCAACTGCTGATAATCCGCCATCGGAATAATCGCGACGACGGGGATGCCGCTTTTCTCCACGATGAGATGTTCATCCGCCGCGTACGCGTGCTTGATGATTTCGCCGAACTTGTTTTTTGCTTCCGTCGCGCTGACGACGCGCACGGTTGGGGTATTTTTCATCGCTACCTCCGATTAGCCAATCTTGGCTAATTATAGCCAATGTTAGGCGATGCGTCAAGAACAACCGTACGGTCATTCTGCATCTAGGCAACACCCTATCCGAGTATCAGGCGAATTTCTCAGCACCTGACTGGATCCAAACCCTGATTCAGCGTGTCGAGACGGCGGATAGTCTGGACTGGGGACCTTTGGCCGACGGACACGCGGAAGGATGCCCCCGCCACTTGCACTTCACCCACCATCAGACCTACACCCGGACGCTCAAGCACTTTGATGGTACCCAATCACCGATCTCCATCTGGCGGGTGCGCTGTTTGGAGTGTGCGGTCGTCTTTACCATCCTGCCTTCGTTTGTGGTGCGCTACAAGCGTTACGATACGGATGCGCTTGAGAAACTGGCGACCTTGCTCTTCATCACCGAAGACAGCTATCGTATGGCGGGCGTCAGCCAAGCCTTGGGCATGGATACGCAACAGGCCGGAACGTGGACCGCCCTTGAAGCAACGAGTCCCACGGCCATCTCGCCTCGGGCTTTGTGGGGACTGGTGCAATGGCTCGGTCAATTATCGCCGGCACAGTTGAACCTGGCTTTGGGAGTCGAACCACCCACCCATATCATTGAAGACGAGAAACATGTGACCCAAAGCGGTGAAAAGGCCTACGTGCCTATCGTTTATGCGCCCAAAGAAGCCTTGATTTGGTGGATTGACTATATTCAAAGCGTTTCGGAAGATGCCCTCCAGGACAGTTTGGAACGTTTCAAAGCAATCAGCGAGCGACTGACACACCTCACGGGCGCCACGGTCGATGGCTGGGATCCGGCGCAGAACGCCTTGCGGGCGGCTTTTCCGGGTCTCACGATAGAGGAGTGCCATCTCCATGCGATGTTGAAACTGGGAGAGCATCTCGCCACTTTCAAACGCCAGCGCGAGAAAGCGGGGCAGCCCCTCTTGCCTGAAGCAGAAGCGCAGATCCGCGCCGCCTTTCTGCGGGTGTTGGAAGCGCCCACTCCCGCCGCCTACCAACAGGCTTTGGAGGAATTGCCCACGGCTTTCGACAGCGGCCCGTTGGACTCCCGCAAACAAGCGCTGATTGACAAGCAGGCACTCTTTCAAGCCTGGACGACCGATGAGAAACTTGCTGTCGTGACTACGGCGCTTGACCAGTGTATGAAATTTCTGAACCGCAAGCAGGAGAACATGCAAACAGCGGTGAAGAATCCTCGCGGGTTGTGCGAGCATGAGATTGAACCAACGAGCGTTGTGTAGCACCGCACAGATCCTGGGCGCAAAAAACCAACTGACTTCTTGCGTCCAGAAGCCAGGAGGGGACG
>VGOB01000144.1 GCA_016865935.1 Chloroflexota bacterium
TGCATACGCTCGTCTTTATGGGCTTTTTCCCGATTGGCGCGTTGATCGCCGGCGCGATCGCGCAGCGCTTTGGCATTCCGGTGGGCGCGGCGTTCGGCGGCGCGATTGCGCTGGCGTTCAGTCTCTTTTTGCTCTGGCGCGTGCCGAGTATTCGCAGGTTGACCTAGTCCCGCGCGGAGTCGAAGAATGTGGTCACAAATCGTCGCGACGCTGGTCATTCTGATCGTCGTCACCTACGTCATTCAACTTTTTCTGCCGCGCGCGCGCGGCGGCGCGCGCCGCACGAGTGTGCGCTGGGACATTGCGCCCGTCATCGGATTTTTCGGCGTCGTCTTACTCGCGCTGTCGTTCGCGGAAGCGCTGCGGCGCATCCTGATCGAAGTGTGGTTGATCGGACTGGCGTGCGGACTCGTGGCGGGCTTGTTTCTCTGGATCGCGCTCGGCGCGCGCGCGAACGAGCTGACGCGCCCGCGCGGGTCCGCGCTCGGCGCGACGATCCGGGCGCTGCGCGCGCTCGGCTTGCCGGCGCTCTTCGCGGTGCTTGGCGTGTCTCTCGCCGCGCGCTTTCTCGGCGCGATCGTCGAAGTGTTCATCGCCGGACTGCTGGGCGCGCTCGTGCTCGCGCTGGCGATGTGGCTGTTTCTCACCAGCGCGCAAACCAAGACAGGATGATTTGCTGTTGTCATTGCGAGCCCCAAAGGGGCGCAGCAATCTCCAAATCGCGACGAGGAGATTGCTTCGTCGCGGAAGACGCTCCTCGCAATGACACAAGGTGCTCCAATGACACATCAACGATTGCTCGGCGCGTACGCGCATCCCGACGACGAACAAGGCGTGAGCGGCTTGATGCGCAAGTACGCCAACGCCGGCGCAGAAGTGACGCTCGTTTGCGCGACGCGCGGCGAAGCCGGAGAAATCGCGCCGGGCGTGAACGCGACAATGGAAAACCTGGGACAGGTGCGCGAAGATGAATTGCGTTGCGCGGCGGAAAAAATCGGCATCCGCAATGTTTACTTTCTCGATTATCGCGATTCCGGGATGAGCGGCGCGCCGGAAAATCACGATCCGCGCGCGTTGTGGCAGGCGAATCTGTTCGAGGTCGCGGAAAAGTTGACGCGCCTGATCCGCCGCCATCAACCGCAAGTGATGACTACGTTCGATCCGAACGGCGGGTACGGTCATCCCGATCACATCCGCATTCACCAAGCCGCGCTGATCGCGTATTTCGTCGCGGGCGATGCGCGCGCGTATCCGGAACAGATCGCGCGCGAAGGTTTGCAACCCTGGACGGTTTCCAAGTTGTATTGGGGCGCGTTTCCGCGCCAGCGGTTTGAAAAGTACGCGCACCTTGCCAAACTTGCGGGCTTGGACTTGCCCGTGCCGATCCAGGAATTCTTAAAGCGCGCGACGCCGGATGAAGCGATCACGACCCAGATTGACGTGGCGGAATTCGTGGATTTGAAGTTGAGCGCGCTGCACTGTCACGCGTCGCAGATGAATCCCAACAGCATTTGGGGCAAAATTCCGCAAGACATTCGCCGCGCCGGGCTCGCGATGGAAACGCTGATTCGCGCGGAATCGCGCGTCGTCGTCCCGCCGGGCGTGGAAACCGATTTGTTCACGGGAATCGAGTAATTTTCGATTTTCGATTTGCGATTTTTGATTATCTCCTCGCAAATCGAAAATCAAAAATCGAAAATCAGAAATGATCTTTCAGGTTGGCGATCACACCGGGGTCTACTGCATCGAGAATGCGGGCGCGGCGCGCGTCTATTACGTCGCGCCGGAAGCCACGCTGATCGACGCAGGACTGCCGGGCAAAGCGGACAAGATCATCAGCGCGCTGGCGAATATCGGCGTGCAGTCGTTGCACGTCAAGCGCATCATCGTCACGCATCATCATTTCGATCACGTCGGCAGTTTGTGGGAGTTGAAACGGCGCACCGGCGCGCAAGTGTACGCGCATCAGCGTGACGCGGATTACATTTCCGGCAAACGCCAACGCCGCCCGCCGCGCCATTTTTCGGGGCGCGTGATGTACGCGCTGATGCATTCCGGTTTTACGCGGCACGCGCAAGGCGTCGAGGTGGATCAGCGGTTGAACGACAATGATCGCGTCGGCAGTTTCACCGTCATTCACACGCCGGGGCATACGCCGGGGCACATTTGCCTGTTGCGCGACGGCTATTTGTTCAGCGGCGATTTGTTGCAGGCGACGCCGGGCGAATTTCGCGAGACGCCGCACATTTTCACGGCGGATGTGCCTACCGCGCGCGCGAGTATCCGGATGATTTCGAAATTGAATTTCGATGTCATCTTGTCGGCGCACAATCCGCCGCACGTTTTTGGCGCGGCGGACCGCGTGCGCGAGTTGGCGGACAAGTTGGGAATGGTGCCGTAAAGTTATGCCGAACATTACGAATCAAGAACAATTACTTCGAGCATATACTCTGGAACTTGTCTCCACAGGTCCGAAGGATGGCATGTGGCGTTGCCATTACTTGAAATGTCCAATTTGCGGTTATTACGTTCTCAAGGGCGAGGGCTGCGATGAATGTTTGTGCGGAAATATTTCGATTGACTCTGATTACGCACGTGTAGCGATTTCAAAGACGCCCGAATCCAAAGTGGAAACATTCAACGCAATCAAGAAATCGAACAAAAATCGT
Organism: Chloroflexota bacterium; assembly: GCA_016865935.1. Lineage (GTDB taxonomy): Bacteria > Chloroflexota > Anaerolineae > UBA4142 > UBA4142 > VGOB01. The sequence goes on from VGOB01000144.1 coordinate 2,670, forward strand.
AACTGCTCAGCCCATTGTCATGCTGAGCGAAGCGAAGCATCTCGCTAATCGCGAATTGCGAGACGCAAAGCGTTCGTCGCAAAAACCGCTCCTCAGAATGACAGCTTGAGCAGTTACCAAAAATCGAGGATGATCTGTGAAGGCGAAAACCCTTCTGGGAGTGATACTTGGCGCGGCGGCAGGGCTGGCAGCGACAACCGCCGCGCTCGTTTCGCTCGGCAACCGCCGCGTGGACAAGTGGGAAACGCTGACCCAGGACGACGCGGCGGACGGCGATTTCGTCACGCTGCGCGACGGAACGCGGATGCATTACATCAAGCGCGATTCTGCCACGGTCGGGCAATCGCCAGCAGTCAGCGGTCAGCCGTCAGCCGTCATCTTGATTCACGGCTTGATGGATTCAAGCGAGCAGTGGCGCGCGAACATTGACGCACTCGCGCACACGCGCCGCGTCTGGGCCATCGATCTGATCGGCTTTGGCTTTTCGTCGCGCGTGACCACGCCGACGTACTCGATGAAAATGTTCGCGCGCGCGCTGCGCGATTTTATGGACGCGCAAGGCATCGCGCGCGCGAGCATCGTCGGACATTCGCTCGGGGGCGCAATCGCGCTGGAATTCGCGCACGATTTTCCAGCGCGCGTCGAAAAACTCGTGCTGATCGCTCCGGCGACGTACCTGTTGCAATTTCGCCCGGAACTGAAAATGGCACAGCATCTGCCGTTCGTGCCGCGCGCGCTGATCGGCTGGACGATGACGCATCGGCGCGCGCGCGAACGCGCACTGCGCGACGCGCTCGGCGATCCGGCGCATTTCGATCCGGAAGAGTTGGCGCGGCGGACGCGCCCGATGCGCGTGCGCGGCACCGCCGACGCGCTCGTCGCGATGCTCGGCTCGCCGCACGGAAGCGATCTGCCGCAGGACTTGGCGCGCGTCACCGCGCCGACGCTGATCGTGTGGGGCGAGAAGGATCGCGCGGTGCCGGTGCGGCACGGCGCGTATCACACACGCGCGTTGCCCAACGCCAAGTTGGTGATCGTCGAAAACGCGGGACACATTCCCCAGTACGAGTACCCGGACAAGGTCAATGAATTGCTGCTGCGCTTTCTCGATCAAAGCGACTAACCCACTCGTCATTTCGAGACGCTGCACGCATACCGCCGCGCGCGCAAAGCGTGTTTGCAGTCAGAAACGCGCGCGCGCGTTCGTAGTGGGCGATTCATCGCCGCCCCTCTTGCGCTGAAGCGCATACTACGAACCTCAAGTTTCTGGGTAGCGCAGCGAGAAATCTGTGTCCCAAGAACGAGATTTCTCCTCACGGACAACGCTCGTCGAAATGACAGGCGGGCGTTGCAGATAAAGAAAACGTAAGAATCCAAAAATTGACTTTCCGTTTCGACGGAATTCGTGTATAATACGAACGTGGCGCGCGGGGGAACGCGCGCCGTTGGAAGGTACAAGTGAAAGATAAAATGAATTCGAACAATCAGAATCAGTGGATGCGGAACGGGCTGATCTATCTGCTGATTTTGGTCGCGGTCTCCGCGCTGTTTTTCCAAGTCACGCAACAGCCCAAACAACCCACGGCGATTCCAATCAGCAAACTCGCGCAGAGCGTCCAAGCCGGCGCCGTCAAGAAAATATCGGTGAGCGGCACCACGCTGACGGTTACATACAAAGAGGGCGGTCCGCAAGAAACCGCGCTCAAGTCGAATCGCGATGTGAGTGTGGAAGAAACGCTCAAGAATTTGGGAGTCCCCGCCGAAAAAGTTCTGGCGGTGGACATCGTGTACGAACAGCCAACGCAGTGGGAAAGTCTGCTCGCGCTCGCGCCGTACATCTTGCCTTTGGTTTTTCTCGGCGCGTTGTTTTTCTTTTTGATGCGCCAGGCGCAGAGCGGCAACAACCAGGCGATGTCGTTCGGCAAGTCGCGCGCGCGGATGTTTTCCAGCGACAAGCCGACGGTGACGTTCGCGGACGTGGCGGGCGTGGATGAAGCCAAAGCCGAACTCGCCGAAGTCGTCGAATTTTTGAAAGAGCCGGACAAGTTCACCTCGCTCGGCGCGCGCATCCCGAAAGGCGTGCTGGTGGTGGGACCGCCGGGCACCGGCAAGACCTTGCTCGCGCGCGCCGTCGCGGGCGAAGCGAACGTGCCGTTCTTTTCGATCAGCGGCTCCGAGTTCGTCGAGATGTTCGTCGGCGTCGGCGCGTCGCGCGTGCGCGATCTGTTCGAGCAAGCCAAGCGCAATTCGCCGTGCATCGTCTTCGTAGATGAAGTGGACGCGGTCGGGCGGCATCGCGGCGCGGGCTTGGGCGGCTCGCACGACGAACGCGAACAAACGCTCAACCAGATTCTCGTCGAGATGGACGGCTTTGACACGGACACCAAAGTCATCATCGTCGCGGCGACGAATCGCCCGGACATTCTCGATCCGGCATTGATGCGCCCGGGACGTTTCGATCGCCGCGTGATCTTGGATCGCCCGGATATGAACGGCCGTAAACAAATTTTGGGCGTGCACGTCAAGGGCAAGCCGATCGCCAAAGATACCAATCTGGAATTGATCGCCAAGCAGACGCCCGGTTTCTCCGGCGCAGACATCGAGAACCTGGTGAACGAGGCGGCGATTCTGGCGGCGCGGCGCAACAAGAAAGAGATCACGACGACGGAATTGAAAGAGTCCATCGAAAAAGTGATCGTCGGTCCGGAACGCCGGAGTCGGCTGATCGGCGAAGACGAAAAAAAGATCGTCGCGTACCACGAAGCGGGGCACGCGATCGTTTTGCGGATGCTGCCGAACTGTGATCCGGTGCACAAAGTTTCGATCATTTCGCGCGGTATGGCGATGGGCTATACGATGCACTTGCCGGACGATGATCGTTACTTGGGACGCCGCGTGAAATTTATGGACGATCTCGCCGGGTTGCTGGGCGGACGCGTGGCGGAAGAGATCGTCTTTGGCGACGTGACGACCGGCGCGGCGAACGATCTGGAACGCGTAACCGACACCGCGCGCGCGATGGTGACGCGGTACGGGATGAGCGAAAAGTTGGGTCCGCGCACGTTCGGCAATCGCGAAGAGTTGGTGTTCCTGGGTCGCGAAATTTCGGAGCAACGCAATTACAGCGAAGAAGTGGCGCAACAGATCGATCAAGAAGTCAAGCAAATCATCAGCACGGCATACGGCAAAGCGAAAGAAATCTTGACGCAGTATCGCGCGAAATTGGACGCGTTGGCGGATCGGTTGATTCGGGAGGAAACGATCGAAGGTCCGGAATTCGAGGCGATGTTTTCCGACCTGCCTGCGCCGCCGCGGCCAACGAAACCGGCGCCCAAGCCGGAGCCACAGACGCGCCCGCGCGACGAACCCGAGTCGCCGCGTCTCGCGCCAATGCCTGCGCCAAGTCCGGCGTAACTCCAGTCAACAGTCAAATCCAAACCTGACCGGTCTGTGCAGCGGTCAGGTTTTTTCGTGACGCAAGTCATAACGCGGCAAAGCCGCAACCAAACTCATTGGACACTGACCAACACTGAAGAACACTGATTTTTTTCTTTATCTGTGTTTGTCTGTGTTCATCTGTGTCCAAAAAATCCTCGCGGTTGTGATAGTTTTTGTAGAGGAATACTATACCCGGGTGGTGACCGGCGGTACTATTGGCAAAATGCAATTTGCTGTTACAATCAAGGCAAACGAATTTGTTGGAGGTTTGCTATGAAAACATCACGAATCATTTTTGGTCTTGCCTGTTTGCTGATTGTGTCCGCGCTCCTGGGTTGCGCGAGCGCGCAACCCACCCCGGACGCGCAGGCGACGATCAACGCCGCCGTCCAGGCGACGATCAACGCCGCCGTCCAGGCGACGACGGCTGCGCAACCCACGCCGACCCAGTCCAAAGCAACGCCCGGCGCGCCAACTGCCGCGACCGCGACCAAAGCCGCGACACCCGCGCCTACTGTCAACGCGGTGACAATGACGGAAGAAGAGATCGCCGCGCTGATCGATCAGGCGGTCAACGAAGCGATTGCCGCGACGAACGCGACGACGATGCAAACCGCGACCTACGCCGCCGACGGCACGCTGACGCCGCAAGAAGTCGCCGCGCTGCAAGCCGCCGTCACGCTGTCGCAATCCGAAATCAATCAGGCGCTCGCGTTGACGTACGCGTACTACGATTTGTATTACGACCTCGCCACCGAAACGTTGAACGTCCTCAAAGCGATCGAACAAGATTTGAATGCGATGGCGACGAGTATGAACTCGATGGCGCAATCGCTCGCGCAGATCAGCACGACCTTGGCGCAAGGACAGACGGTCACACCCGGCGCGATCGCGCAGTTGCAATCGAACGCAACCAAGGCGAGTCAAGCCGCCGCCAGCGCGCAAGGCAAAACTAAGAATTGGAATGCGACCGTGCAGTCCGATCTCAACAAACGCGCGACCGCCGCGCTCGCCACCAAGCCGACGAGCGCGCCAACTGATCTGCGCGGCACCTCGCAAAGCGTCAACACGTACATCGAGACGGTGCGCGCTGCGCTCGGCGACAACAAGATCAACAAGACGGAATTGCAATCCATCAGCGTCGCGGGCGCGAACGCGGTTGCCGGGTTGAATCAGTTCGGCGGCGCGCAAGGGCAAACGCTCGCCAACTCGATCAACACGCTGACCAAGCAACTCGCGCGCGGCGAAGCGCCCAAAGTGAAAAGCAGTTTAGGCGCGCTGGAACAATCGGCGCGGTCGCTCCCCAGCGTGCCAAGCGTGCCGCAACCGCCGCGCAAGTAAATCAAAAAGACCAGGTTTCTTTGCGAAACCTGGTCTTTCATTTATCGCAGTCCCTCCATAAACGTCTGAATCCGCGCGCGAATCGTCTCATCGTCGTACGAACGCGGATCGCTGTGATCCGCTTCGATCACCAAGCCAGGTTTTCCCGTCTGCTCCGTGACGATCCGGCGGATGTCGTACTGTCCCACCGAGTACGGCTTGCACGACCGATTCGAGTGCATCACGAATCCATCCACGTCGAAGCGCGTGATCAAGTCCGCCATATCGCGCACGCGCACGCGCAAACTTTGGTTGAGAAACACCTGGGTGTACGTGCGCGCGAACGCGTGGATCGGATCGCCTTGATCATTCATCCGCATCGCCCAGCCGCCGGTGTACGTGTCGGTGACGAAACACGCGCCGTAATCCACAAAGTGGTTGTAGAAACGATAGAGGTGATGCCAGATCGCGATATTGTCCCACACCAACCGATACTTTTCTTCCGGCAGCGCGCTCACTTGTCGCGCGACGCGCTCGGCGATTTCCTCTTTCAGCGCGCGATAAAATTGCGCGCACTCTTTCGTGCCGCGCAGCGTGACAATCGGCGCCATATTCAAAAAGAGATCGGGCGCGTTGAGCGGCGATGGACGCGCGCGGCAAAATTCGCGCACGTCACACCAGAGCGAGACTGCTTCGCTCGACAGCATCGCAGTCGCCAGCAATTTTTCTTTCGAGAGTTTGCGCCGCGTCTGCTTTTCCAGAAACGCGATCAGCTCTTCGAGTTGCGCGGCGACATACGCAATCGCGTGCGCGGTCGGCTCGCCGTCGTCGGCGTGAATGAATGGCGTATCAAGAATGAAGAGCGGCGCGTGGTAATGCCGCGCGGCGGCTTCGTACCACTTGAGCACCGTGCCGCAAATGTTGCCGCACGTGATCAGCAGATCGGGACGCGGCAGCCCGCCAAGCGGCGCGTGTTTCGCGTCGCTCATCATTCCGACGCTGCTGCGCGCGTACGCGCACAAATCGGGCGAATAGACGCGCGCCTCAGCAACCTGGCACATCGCCGCCGATGCGCCGCGCGCGCCGCACAGCGCGCCATAGTTTTCAGGATAAACCGGAAAAATATCGAGCGCACGCACAATCTCGACCGGCGCGCCGCTCGTCACCCACGCAATCGGCTTGCCGAGGTGGAAATATTTCGCCGCGAGGTAATGTTGTTCCAAAAGTTTCTTGAGTTGCGGCGCGGTCTTTAGTTTTTTGTATCGTCTCTCGCTCATAAGCCCTCTTGACCGCAGAGACGCAGAGGACGCAGAGAAAACCTCGAAATATTCTTCTGCGCTCTCCGCGTTCTCTGCGGTTTATCCTTCCGATAACATTTCCAGGAATGCTTCCACGCGCACGCGCGTTTGTCCGACCGGCGCGACTTGTTCGACTTCGAGCAGCAGGTGCGGAATCTTTTCGCGATCGAGCGCGGCGGCAAGCGGTGGATAATCCCACGCGTGCGGATCGCAGAATTTCTTGTGATAAAAAATGACGCCGTCCGCGCGATTGTCTTTCACAAGTTTCAGCAGCCGCTCGGCGCGATCATCCAGCGCGCGATGTTTGCACGGGCAGGTCGCGCGCGTCAGTTCGCGCGCCGCAATCGCTTCGATGGGATCGCCCTCTTCCGCGACGAGCGTATCGAAATACCGCGCGCCGTTGCAGAAATCGTCCGCGACGATGCGCGCGCCGAGATCATCAAGAATTTGCGGCAAGGTCGGTTCGTCAATCGTCGCGCCGACGAGAACAACGCCGATTTTTGATTTTTGATTTTCGATTGCCGATTGCTGATTGCTGGTTGCTGACCGCCGATCACTGATCGCTTCGGGTGGAGTTGTCAACGCCTTGTTCATCACATTGAACCACTGAACCGCGCTAAACTCCGCGCGGCGCGCGTAAAAATCGGCGAGCGCGCGGCGGCGCGTGTTGTAGATCCGGATGCTGGCGCGCAGCGCGTCCTCCGTGACGCGCACGTCGAAATGTTGTTCGAGCGCGGCGACAAAGCGGCGCAATTCGGCGACGAGATATTTTTGCGCGTGCGGACTGTTCAGCGCGACCGGACCGACGACCGTTTCGACGAACAGATTTGGAAACGATTCGCGCCAAATATCCGCCAGACCTTGCATCGTATCGCACGTGTGCGCGAAGACGACGCCCGCGAGATCGTTCAGTCTGCCCGCGAGCGCTTGATCGAGGCAACTGCGCGCGAGACAGCAAGTGTAACTTTGCAAATGCGCGTCCGCGCGCGTCGGCGGCGTCGTGCTTGGCGCGATCCGCACCGGCAAAAATCCCGCCGCGTGGATGATTTCTTCCGGCACATAAGTACAGAGATAGCCGATCTTATTTTTCATCTTTCATCTCTCATCTTTCATCTTTTTTGCAATCAGCGCCGCTCCAACTGCGCCCGCGATCTGCGTATCGAAATCAGGTTTACGCGCGACAATCCCCAACTCTTTTTCTAATCGCGTGACGATGCCGCTATTTTTTGCGATCCCGCCGGTAATCACGAATTCTTTTTCGATGCCGATGCGCTTGAGCAACGCGGCGACGCGATGCGCCATCGCGCGCGAGTACGCCGCGAGCACATCGTTTTTCTTCCAGCCCTTTCGCAATAGACCGAGCGCTTCTGATTTTGCGAAGACGACGCACGTGCTCGACACCGGCTCGGGTTCTTTCTCGACGCGCAGCGACAACTCGCCCATTTCTTCGATGGGCACTTGGAGTAAATCGGCGATCACTTCCAGCCCGCGCCCCGTGCCCGCCGCGCATTTGTCGTTCATCAAAAAATTGACGACCTTGCCCTGCGCGTCGATTTTGATCGCCTTGCAATCCTGCCCGCCCATATCCAACACGGTTCGCACCGACGCGCCGTAGAGAAAATTCGCGCCACGCGCGTGACACGCGATTTCGGTCATCGTCTTGTGCGCGAACGGAACATTGACACGCCCGTACCCCGTACCGACGACGTAATGAATCTTGTCGAGCGCGAGATCGGTCTCTTCGAGCGCGCAGTCCATCGCGCGGCGCGCGCTGTCGGGACTGCTCGATCCGGTGCGCCGATTTGCGTACGCGAACAATTTGCCATCCACCATCACGACGGCTTGCGTGCTGACCGAACCCACGTCCACACCCGCCGTGATGATTTTGGCATTGCGCCACGCAATGTCAGGCGCGTGCCAATTGTATTCTTTCCAGCGCCAAAATTCTTGAGGCATATTTTCCATCTGTCATTGCGAGGCGCAGTCCGCCGAAGCAATCCCCAAGCCGCGATGTGGAGATTGCTTCGTCGCATCCTTCGACTCCGCGACAAAAACCGTCGCTTCGCTCAGGATGCTCCTCGCAATGACACGGGGTCGCCCGCCATCAACGCCGCGCCGAGCGCGCCGATGAATTCCGGATCGCGCGGCACGATGATTTCCATTCCCAATTCGCGTGCGAGCGCGTCAATGAAACCGACGTTGCGCGCGATCCCGCCGACGAGCGCGATCTCTGGCTCGCCGCCGACGCGCCGCGCGAGCGACGCGACGCGTCCCGCGATCGCGTCGTGCGCCGCGCGAACGATTTCCGCGATCGGCGTTTGCGCGTGAATCAGCGAAACGACTTCCGATTCCGCGAACACGGCGCATTGCGAATTCAAAGTCGCCGTGCCGGTTGCTTGCAACGCGAGCGCGCTCATCTCGTCCAAGGTCACTTCGAGCGTGCGCGCCATCGTTTCGAGAAAGATGCCCGCACCCGCCGCGCATTTTTCGTTCACCGCAAAATCGAGCACGCGCCCATTGGCGCATTTGAGCGCGCGCGCTTCTTCCGCGCCGACGTCAATCACAGTGCGAACAGTCGGATGCAAAAACGCGAGCGCGCGCGCGTCGGCGGTGATCTCGGTGACATTGGATTGCGCGAGTGGAAACGCCTGCCGCCCCGCGCCGGTCGCGACGAGGCGCGCGAGGTCGGCGCGCGACAAGCGCGCGTCGGCAAGCGCGGCAGTCAGCGCGCTCTCTCCGGCTTGCTGGGGCTCCCAGCCGGTGAGAACGAGTCGCTGCGCGATAATTTTGTCGTCGTTTAGGATCACGACCTTGGTTGTTTTGATGCCACTGTCAATGCCGGCGGTAATCATCGTCTTTTGTCCAAAGGACTTGCTATTATGGCTTCATTATAGCAAGGTGGCGCGAAAAATACAACCATAATGTTAACCTGATCTTAACCAAAAATCTATTGACATCCTAGATAACTGGGAGTATAATGTGGATCGAAATTGAGATTTGTCCGTTGTGCTCGCGTGATGACCAGCGCGAAATTGGCGATGTTGCTAATCCAGCGGATGCGTTGATCTCTAGTCCGTCGGAAGTATTCCGATATTTGGACACTGCGACTAGTATTACAACGTTACTTTAGTTGGGCATGAAGTTCCCGCAGTTTGCGTTTGCGGTGGGAAAGATAGGCCGCGCGGTTCCGTTTCTGAATCCGCTCCACCTCGTCTA
>VGOB01000145.1 GCA_016865935.1 Chloroflexota bacterium
TCGTATTGAGAAAGTGCGTCAAGGTTTCAAGACCGATCATGGTCGAGTGAATCATCTCAAGCTGTTCCTGTGGCGGCGGTATCTGCGTCCTGCTGCCACATGATTTCACGCCAAGTGGGATATACTCAGTTCAAAAAGGACGCGATCACGCCGGGCTGATCGTGAATCACGAGACAGGGTAGAGAAGAATGCCTGCATCTCGGCAAGCGTCAATGCCTTGGGCAAGCGTTTGCCAACTTTTGGAATGGGCAGACGCTGGGATGGGTCGGAGGTCAGTCGTCCAACGGCAAGTAAATAGCCAAAGAATCGTTTCACAACGATCACGCGATCGCTGACTGTTTTCGCCGCCAGTCCCCGCGCCTGCAAGCCAGCCACATAATCTCGCAGGTGGGTGAAGGTCACCTCTGGCGGTGTAGTCAAATCAGGTGGACAGTGACGAAATAGATCCTTGAGCACCCACTGATATTCGTTGATGGTGCGCGGCGCAAGGTTCTTCAGCCGAAGGTAAACCAGAAAATCGCGTACATCTGTGTGTTCGGTAGACAAAGGCATCTTGTTCTTCAACCCTCCGGCAACTGTAGTCTTCCCGACGAATCCTGAAACGAAACAATCGGGATCGCCCTGGTCGTTTGGGGCGATCCCGATTGTAGGATACTGTTCCTCGGTTGTCAATTTGCAGCGAACGTACAAGAACGCTGCGCTTCCTCATATTCGTCAAGTCAACGCTTGGCGATATGCCCAATGGCTCTTCTGTTCAAGACACGAGAGATACTGGGGTAGGCGAAATCCAAGGAGACGCCTGCCTGTTCAGGCTGCTTACCTTATCCAAACTATCCAATATGCTCGTTGAAGGGTTCTGATAGGAATTATGAGGATGGACGGAATAATCAGCCAGGACAGCAAACCAAATTGCAGATTGCGCTGCGCGGTTTGACCATCACCTGGAAGGCTGGTGGAACGGGCATGGGTCTTCGCAACCGGCTCAGCCAGTTGCACTCGGATTGGCCACCCCAATGGTCAGCAGAAGGTTCGCAAACGCGCGCTGCTCACCAGTCGCAATGACGAGCGCAGTGTTTTGATCCCGGACAGCTTCATAAAATTCGGCGCGCCCTAATGATTCGAGTGCGACTTGCTTCGGCAAGAGGCTGCGAAATTCATCAAAGATCGCCGGCTCCTCACCTGACTCGGGCAGCATCCCTGCCGCCATTTCAATCGGGATGACTTGGAGCAGCGTGTGCAACACATCCGTTGACGAAACAATTCCCGGCGCGAGATTCAAGTAAACGCGCCGAGCGGACGCGTGACTGCCGGTTGCAAACGGATAGTTGCCATCCGCGATCAGCACCCGCGAGCCATGTCCAGCCGTGGCGAGCACGCTCAAGATCTCGGGATGAAGCAACTTTGTTTTCAGCACCGCTATCTCCTTGCCTACACCTGCCTCCGGATTTCGCGCAGGCGTTTCATCACGTCGTTCGCGCCGCGCCCAAAGTACGCGTGCAATTGGCGATACTCGGCAAAAAGTTTTTGGTACGTCGCGTGATTTTGTGTGTTCGGTTTGTACGCCACACGTTGCGCCGGGAACATTCGCGACGCCGCATCGGTAAGGGAATCGAATCCGCCCGCCGCACGCCCGGCCGCGTACGCGCCCAGCATCGCTGCGCCCAGCGCGCTAGTATGTCCCGACCCGGCTTCCACAAACTCACGTCCGGTCACATCGGCATAAATCTGTAAGAGCAATTTGTTGCGCTCGGCAAGCCCGCCGCACGCGACGAGTTCATCAACCTTGACGCCATTCTGCTCGAATGTCTCGACGATGATCTGCGTGCCGAACGCCGTAGCTTCGATCAGCGCGCGATAAACCTCCGGCGCGCGTGTGCTCAGTGTCATTCCCAAGATCACTCCGCTGAGATTTGCATCCACGAGCGGCGTGCGACAACCGTTCCACCAATCGAGCGCGAGCAATCCCGATTCACCCGGTTTGAGTTGCGCGGCTTCTTCTTCCAAAAGTTGATACGCGCTGATGCCGCGTTCTTTCGCGCGATGGTTGTACAGCGCGGCAAGGTTGTGTTCGATGAACCATTCGAAAATATCGCCGACGCCGACCTGTCCCGCTTCGTAACCAAACAGTCCCGGCAAGATGCCATCCGCGACGACGCCGCTGATGCCGGGAACGAGGTGTTGTGCGCGATCTAAAATCATATGGCACGTGGACGTGCCGAGAATCAACACCATTCGTCCCGGTTCAGTGACGCCCGCGCCGGGCACAGCCGCGTGCGCGTCAATCGTTGCGGCGGCGGCTGCGATTCCTGGTTTCAGGTTCATCCATTGCGCGGCGCGTTCGGTGAGTAAACCAACGCGCGTACCGGGTGCGACGATTTCACCCGCAAGTTTCGTTTCGTTCAAACGATCCAAGCGCGGATCGAGCGCGCCCAAAAAATCATTACTGGGAAAACCAGCACCCTTGATCCACAGACCTTTGTATCCCGCCGCACACGTGTTGCGCTTTAGCGCGCCGGTCATTTGCCAGACGATCCAATCGCCCGCCTCGACGATCTTGTCTGCCGCGTCGAAAATCTCCGGCGCGTCGTTCAGAATTTCTAGTGTCTTGCTGTGATACCATTCCGACGACACGATGCCGCCGTACACCGCGAGCCAAGGTTCGTTTCGTTCACGCGCCAGCGCGTTGATGCGATCCGCTTCCGGTTGCGCGGCGTGATGCTTCCACAATTTCACCCAGGCGTGCGGATTCGATCTGAATTCGTTCAGCAGGCAGAGCGATGTGCCATCGGCTCGCGTTGGCAAAATCGTGCATGCAGTAAAATCCACGCCGATTCCAATCACATCGTCCGCACGGATGCCGCCTTGCTGCAACGCTTCCGGGATCGCGTGTTTCAATGTCTCGATGTAATCGTTTGGATTTTGCAGCGCGGTGTCCGGCTCAAGTTTAGTTGCAGCGCCGGGCAAATGCGCGTCAATCACGCCGTCCGCGTAACGATGCGCCGCGCTCCCAACCACCTCACCCGTAGCGACATTCACGACGAGCGCGCGTCCGGATTCTGTACCAAAGTCAAGACCGATGGCGAATTTGGTCATTGAAACCTCTGCTGAAAGACGACGGACGAAAGACGAAGCAATCGCCTACGTCCTCCGTCTTTGGTCATTCGTCGCTAGATTTTTCCACACAACGAAACGCAAATCCCCAACTCATTCATCGCCGCGGCTTTAGCGAACAACGCACGACGCGCATCCGCCTCGGTCGGCGCGTAGACAACCTGGATGTGATTCGCTTTGTGCCGCGCCATAAACTGATTGCGCGTGATGCCGTGCATAACCAGGTGCATCATCGGCCACTGTTCCGTCGTCTGCTTCCAGTTATCTTCCGCGATTTCTTTCGGCACGCTGATCGCTTCGCCCAAACCGATGTCGCAGTTGAGCCGATTGTTTGCGACGAAGACGCGGCTCCACACAATCGCGCCCGGCTTGCTGATTCCTTTGATCGTGCTGCCGCCGAGCGGAAAATACATCGCGGGTTGGCGTTCACCAACTGCTCCGGCGTACCCGCCGACGAGATGCGCGGGCGGCACCGCGCCGGAGATTTCGAGAATCCACACGAATTGATTACCCACCCGGCGTCCCCAGCGCACATCATGCAAAGTCGTTTCGGGCGCGAACCCCAAAATATTCCAGAGGCGATTCGTGATGAGGGCGTCGAGTCCGGCGCACTCGTCCACCTCGTTGAAATGCGGAACCGCTTTGCCCGCAAACAATTCCCGGCGCGTCGTTTCGTCGTAGACCGGCGGACGATCCACGTTGTTGAGTAGCCCTTCAGCCAAATCGGACGCGGGCGTCACGTCTTTCAGACCTTGCTGATACTGAATGCCAATCGTGTCGCATCCAAATTCGGCGGCGATACGAACGGCGGCGATATACATCTTGCACTGCAACAAGACTTGCGCTTCAGTCAGTTCTGTTTTTTCGTCTTTGCCGAGATCGAATTTCATTCCTTTGTGCCGAAGCCAATCGTACACCGCGCGGGCATCCTGGTCAGAGACAGTTCGCATTTTGGCAAAGAGCGCGGACTGGCTTAAGCGTTCCTTATAAACGCCAACCGCATTGAGCAGTTCGTCCTGGATGAGCGCGTTGTACATCCCCATGCACCCTTCGTCGAAAATGCCCATGATCGCTTTGTTCGAGCGGAATTCTTTGGCGAACTTGACGCCGACTCTTGCGCTCGCCGGAATTTTTACATCGTCGAACGCGCGGACGTGCGACGTGTCGTGCACGACCCTGCCGGTTTTGAGCCATTTCTGCAATCCCTTGATGAAGAACGCATCGTCGAAGTTTTCGCTCCAGAGGGTCGAATATTTCACTCCGGCTTTGGTGAGCGAGCCGTTGAGGTTGAGCATCCCGACTAGACCGGGCCACTGTCCGCTCCAATTCGCGACGGTGAGAATGGGCCCGCGATGCGTCATCAGTCCGGGCAAGACGTGATGCGTGTACTGCCACACCGCTTCAGCGACGATGAGTGGCGCGTCCGCCGGAATACTGCGAAACACCTCGATGCCGCGCTTTTGCGAATCGAGAAAGCCGTGCTTCGCTTGCGGATCGTACGGGTGCGCACGTTTCACTTTCCAACCTTCGCACTTGACCGCCGCGATGACTTGCTTTTCCATTGCCTCTTGCGCCGCCCAACAATCTTGATTCGCCGACGGGCGCAGATCGCCGCTGGCGACGAGATAAACTGTTTTCATCGGATTTTCTCCTTATTGGGTGTCACTCAGATGCCTAGTACCGTGTCTCATAAGTAATCCGACGGTCGATTTGCTGAAAGATACCTATTTTGAGGCACTTTTCGTGATGCCATGGTCGGAAAACTTGTGAGACAGGGTACTAGTAGGGGTAATAGCGGGCCGCTTCATCATACATTGCAACAATGTTCTCCACCGGCGTATCGGGTTGGAAATTATGGGAACTGGACAACACATAACCACCATCTTGACCCAAGATGTCAATCAAACGACGAACTTCTTGACGTACTTCATCAGGACTGGCGTACGGCAAGAAATTTTGGACATCCACACCACCCCAGAATGTAAGGTGGTTCCCAAACTCGCGTTTCAATTCCACCGGGTCCATGCCTTTGGCTGACAACTGCAACGGCATCAAAATGTCCAAGCCAATATCAATCAGATCCGGGACAATGTCTCGGCAGGCACCGCAGATATGGAACATCACTTTAACGCCCCGCGACTTGGCGATCTGGAATTGTTTTGCGTATACCGATTTGAAGTAGCGTCTCCACAGTTCGGGGCGGAAGAGCATTCCTGTTTGGCTCGCCACATCGTCACCCACATAGGCGATGTCGATGAGCCCCGGTGCTGCATTCAGTACCTTTTGCCAACGAGCACAGTTCCATTCACTGATCTTTTCAATGAGAGCTTTCGTGAGTTTGGGTTCGGTAATGAGATTTGCCAACGCGGTTTCATAGCCACAGAGATCGGCCATCTGACAAAAGATTGGGGACCAGTTATTGGGCGCAACAATTGCGTATTCTTGGTACAGATTCGCAAAATGAGTCACACTGGAGACATCAAGCCAATCAATTTGCGGCCACGGATAATTTTCGATTTCTGCAGTGCTTGTGGCAGAGGCTAGTGGACGCCAGAATTCCTGACTGTACGTGTCTGAATATTCGGGGGTACCGAAAATCCCCAAGCGATGTCCATCCGGCGCTTTGACCAAAGCCGGGCCGCGGTACACTGGCTCAACCCAGTAAAAATCAAAATTAAAGACCGAGTTGAGCGTACTGGCGGCGCGGAGATAAAAAAACTCCCTGAGCGATTGTTCAACTTGAGGAAGCCACCAGCCAAAACACAACGCGATGGGAACCCGATCTGTTGGGCA
The DNA here is from genome assembly GCA_016865935.1 of Chloroflexota bacterium. Lineage (GTDB taxonomy): Bacteria > Chloroflexota > Anaerolineae > UBA4142 > UBA4142 > VGOB01. The sequence continues at coordinate 5,905 of VGOB01000145.1, forward strand.
ATGGTTCAGCGCTTTTAGAACGCGCTCCTTTGAATTCATCAATCTACACTCCTCAATAGTTGAATTCGGAAACCTTTATGCTCCGTCCGATCGTATCGCTCCAACGGAATCTTTCACTATCCCTTCACCGCGCCGAGTGAAAAACCCGAAACGATGTATCGTTGTGCAACCAACGTGATGATCATCGTCGGTGTGGTCACGAGGGTGGCAGCAGCCGCTAATCCTCCCCAATTGATATTCATGTAGGAGAGGAATTGGAAGATCGCCACAGGGAGTGGTTGGGTATCTGGACCAGCAATAATCAACGAGAACAGAAAATTGTTCCAGGAAAAGATGAACGCGATGATAGATGCCGAAATCATAACAGGTGTGGTCAGTGGCAACGCAATCATTCGGAAAGTGGCAAAGACTCCGCACCCGTCAATCAGAGCGGCGTCTTCAAGTTCGCTGGGAACATCCTCAAAAGCGCCAATCAGCATCCACGTAATGATAGGCAAGCCAACAGTCAAATGAGTCAGAATCAATGCCACGTACGAACCAATCAATTGGAGTGTGTTGAAGATGATGAACCAAGGCACGAGATAGCTGATGCCGGGCAGAATCCGTGCCAGCAGGATAAAGAATGCCATATCTTGGCGCTTGAAGTGGGCAACCGCGTAAGCCATAGGAGCCCCCACAAGAAGACCTAGTAAAGTGGAGCCAGCCGCAACTACGAAACTGTTGATGGAGAATTTCAGGAATGGATTTTGGACAAAGGCGTTCTGGTAATTCTCCAAGGTCGGTGTGAAAATGATCACAGGGGGAAATGCCAAATTCTGAACCTGAGTCTTGAATGACATCAGCAACATCCAAAGGATTGGGAAAGAGAACACCAGCACAATGGCAATAACCAAAACGTATTGTAAGAATGATCCCAGTCTTGCTCGCAACCGACGCCCTGATGGATGGGTTACCACGGTTCTCTCCTTAAGCGAATTAACACCAGGCTCACCGCCAGAATGAGTGCAAAGAATAGTACGAGGATAGCGGAAGCATATCCCAGACGAAAGTAAGTGAAGGCTGTTGTGTACGCGTACAAGTTCAAAGTTTCGGAGGCGGTTCCAGGTCCGCCTTGGGTTGTGGCAAAGATGATATCGAACGTTTTCAGGCTGTCGATTAGACGAAATAGAACAGCGATAACAATGTAGGGTCTCAGCATGGGTAATGTGATTTTCCAGAATGTTTGCCAGGGTGTGGCTCCATCAATCGCGGCGGCCTCAAAGGGTTCAGTGGGCAACATGGAAAGACCTGCGAGCACCATAATCATGACCAAGGGCGACCACTGCCAGATGTCAATCATGGCTAGAGAGGGTAGCACGGTGGCGGTCTTATTGAGCCAGGTTCCCAGAGGTAACCCCAATGCCCGTAGTCCCCAGTTTACGACCCCAGCCGAAGGATCCAAGATGAGCAACCAAATCAACGACATGGCTACGGGTGTCGTGACCATGGGTAGCAAGAGTAGCGTGCGCCACAACCCGCGTCCAACAAACTCTCGATGAAAGAGTAACGCCAAGGCAGTTCCCAAGATGGTTTCCAAGCCGGTCGCGATTGCAGTAAGGTAAATCGTCCGTAAAAAGGCTGAGTGAAAGCGAGCATCGCTGAACAATAATTGCTCATAGTTCGCAAAAGCGACCCACTGAGGAGACTTGACTGTTGCAGCAGACCAATCGTGCAGACTGATATAGGCAGTGAACAGGACAGGGAAAACCATCATCAGGATGATGATCAAGACAGCGGGAATCATCATTGCAACGAACGAGGCATTGCGCGTGCGCACCATACGAGTCGAGTTGCGGAAAAATTGGCTGAAAGGAGAGACTTTTACAACCGATTGGTTCATCGTTCCACTCGCTTTTGTTGACATCCAGTCGTTCAAGTCTGGAAGCATGGCTGGTGGCTTGAATTCCATGTCATGCTTCCAGACAAAAGTCGCGTTTAGTTATTGACCGGCGAGTAACTTCACGGCGTCTTGTTGCGCTTTATCCGCAGCTGCCTTGACATTGCCTCCGCTGATCGCTGTCACAATGACTTCTCCGACAGCATCTCGGAATTCTTGAACCGGGATAATGGGAGGGTTCATATAGGGCATCGCTGTATCCAAAGCCTTGATCATTTCCTGGGTCAGTTCAGGGTGCGGGTCATTAGCTTTGAATTGAGGGTTGTTCCACGCCGAATTGCGTGAGGCGGGAACCCCGTTTTTCAGAACAGCCAACTCATGCTCTTTATTGGTTGCCCATTGGATAAAGTACCATGCGGCTTCTTTGTTCTTTGATGAAGGAGGAATGCTCAGAATCCATCCGTAGGCATACGGCTGTCCCCCGGGTATCTGGGCAAAGCCAACTTTGTCAACCACTTGGGACTGCTTCGGATCCAGGAGGGTCGCGGCAACCTGCCCGCTTTCAGCCCAGAAGACCGCTTTGTTGGTGCTGAAGAACTGTAATGCTTGTGGCCAAGAATTGTTTTCTGAGCCGGGTGGTCCATACTTGCTCAACATATCACCCCAGTATTGGAACGCTTTGATAGCTTGGGGAGTATTGAGGGTTGGTTTGCCGCTACTGTCCACCCACTGCCCTCCCATTCCGTACAAGAAGCTGGAGAAGACAGAAGTGGCTGCAGCACCCTTGCCACGATTTACCCAGCCGAAAACGCCATTCTTGGGATCATGGCATTTCGCTGCCGCCGCTTCTAGTGCCTCGAAAGTCTTGGGCACATCAGCACCGCATTTCTTGAGCAGTTCCTTGTTGTAAAAGAACAGCCCAGCGTCCGAGTAAAGCGGGATCCCAACCAGTTTGCCGTTGACTTGCGAGATCTTGATCGCGCCTTTCGAAAAGTCGGCGAAATCGAAATCAGGATTGGTGAGGTTTTTGTCTTCGACATATTTTTCGAGCGGCGTATACCATCCCGCCTTCTCGTATTTCAAACCCTCTTGGATAGTCATTGAGCCGAACACATCAACGGACGTACCGCCGGCGGCTAACTCAATCGTAAGCTTTTGGCGGAGTTGGTCTTCGACGAAGTTCTCGAAGGTGACCTTGATGCCGGTCAGGCTCTCGAATTCACTAAGCTTGGGCTTGAGATAATCCACGTAGCCCATGTTAGCCAGGAGCACACGAATGGTAGTGCCCGAGTACTTTTTCCAATTGAAAGCTGCTGGTACTTGGGTTGGCGGAATGGTGGGTTGCGCCGCTTTGGTTGGAACTGCTGTCGCCTGAGATACCTGGGTAGGTACCGTGGTCGGCGGCGGTGCCTGTGTTGGAGCCGTGGTTGCCTTAGGTACGGCTGTAGGTGGAATGGGTGTTGCTGTTGGGGCTGGGGCACAGGCAACAATGATTCCGAGAATCAACACCAGGCCCAATAGTACGCATAATCGAGTTTTCATCTGATCCTCTCTTTTGATGATTTTGAGTTGATCGCACGCTGTGTCGTTTCACATGTGGTCGCTAGCCACTTGGCTTGGGTTAAAGATGACATGGACGATGAACCGTAATTCTCCAGCGAATATCCCACCTTTCTGGTTCTGTGTTGGACAGATCCTCTTCTTTTACAAGACTCCCATCTTGAGAAGGATACGCTTGAGTTCCGCTTTCTCAGTTTCGGTTGCCGGTAGCAACGGTAATCTGGGTGCACCGACATCGCGCCAGGTCATATCAATGGCAGCGCGCACAAGCGGAATTGGGTTGACCCGACCATTTTGGTTGAAGGCATGGAAGAACTCGTACAGTTGAATTTGAAGATTCTGTGCCTCAACCACATTGCCCTTGAAATAACAGTCAATCATTTTTTTCATGCGGTCGCCGATAATCATCGAACCACCGCTGACCACGCCAACGCCACCTTGCGTGAGAACTTGAAGCACCATCGTATCATCGCCACAGTAGACGACGAAATCCTTTGGCGCAACGAGTGCATAGTCAGACGCTTGAGTCGGATTGATGCCGGCTTCTTCCTTGATACCCTTGACATTCGGGAGCTTCGTCAATTCCCCCAGTGTTTCCGGATCAATATTCGATCCTGTGAATAGCGGAATGTTGTAGAGCAAAATGGGTAACTTGGTTGATTCGGCTACCATTTTGAAATGTTGATAAATCCCAGCCTGGGTTGGCTTGAGATAATAAGGCGTAACAACCATTGTGGCAGTATAGCCCAGCTCCTCCGCTTCGCGTGCGAGATCCACGGCGTGCTGCGTGTACGCTGCGCCCGCACCCGCGATAATGGGTACACGCTTCCCAACGGCATCGCGCACGGTACGGAATAGTTGCTTTCGCTCTTCAAAGGTCAATGAAATGAACTCACCCGTCGTGCCGCCCACAATGATCGAATCACAAAATTTGCGCTCCACGACCATCTGCGCCAATTCCGCGAGTCGGTCATAATCGACTGCACCATCCTCGCGAAACGGCGTAATCAATGGGACGAGTACTCGTCCTAATACTGCATCCATCTGTTCCATAAAATACCTCCTCAGGTGTAGTTTGTATGTTCCAGCAAATACTTTGCTCTGAATTTGGTCAGATCTTGCTGGATTTCCGTATGCGATGAGTTATGTTCGCAAAAGCGTCTCGATCTTCCCGCTGGATCCGGGGTCTCAAGATGAACCTGCCTTCCGCGAGAAAAGGCAGGAGTGGGTCAAGCAATTCAAACGGAAAGTCATCCAGCATAATGGGCACTTTCAGCGAGGCTTCCAGAATCTTGTCTCTCATTTTCTTATCATTAATGATGACCTCGGCAACGCTGGGAACACCGGGGTCATCGTAGAGTTCATGGATGACTAGGTCTTTCGTCAAAGCGACCTGATCCACTTGATGCAGACCTATCGCGTGATGGTGGAAGAAGCCTCCGCCGAGAGCTTCAAATAATTTTTCATTGTAGGGCCGATTGAATACCGGCTCCAACTGGCGACTAATCAAATCCACGGGATCGCCGTTGACAAAGACGGTTCGGTTGGGGAGATAGGTCCCCCACACACCTCTTGCCACTCCTGGCGTACCGGCGTTTTCACTGAGGTAATTATCCAAGCTAATGCTCCATTCTGTGCACCAGTTGAGAAGCCACCTTACGTCCGCCGGACGATCGTGCATATCAAAGAAGAGTTCAGTAGGCCCCCTAAGACCTGTAGCCGAGTCCAAAGGAGATCGATGTGAAAAAGGTGAGAGCAAAAAGTCGCCTTCCCTGTATTTCAGAAGGGCTCTATACATGATCGAAGCAAATTGCACCCAGACGCTATGCGGATTAAACTTGAGTTTTCTGATTTCATCCCAGCTATCCCACCCAGGCTCGCACCACGATGTGCCACCAGCAATCTTTGCCTCCCCTCCGCTCATCGCGGCAGTGAAACCGCCAATGCCAAAAAAGACTTCAATCGTTGGCAAAGCATCGTGATCAATTTCATAAAAATCTTTGTACGATTCCCTGAAGATCTCAAGAAAGTTGCAGACCAGCTTCTCGCTCTCTCTATCATTGCAAAGTGCCTCGACCCGGGTCTGCGACAACTTCTCCATAACAAACACTTGGAAATAGGGGGGAAATCCGACACCATCCAGAGCACCCGATCTTCGGTAATAAATAAGGATATCTCCAGGTTCCTTACGACTAAAGAAGACCTTCTGTTTTTCTAGACGTTCGTTGAACTTTTCTTCGTACATGTTCTTGTCCTCTCTTGCCAATTGCGCTTCAGAGCCCCTAGGGGTAAATCAACCTGGTTAGAAGGTTGAGACAAGCATTTTTCAAGGCACCTTAGTATTACAACGTTACTTTAGTTGGGCATGAAGTTCCCGCAGTTTGCGTTTGCGGTGGGAAAGATAGGCCGCGCGGTTCCGTTTCTGAATCCGCTCCACCTC
>VGOB01000146.1 GCA_016865935.1 Chloroflexota bacterium
ATGATCGCGTGTCGGGAAAAATGCAAATGCCCAGTCTGGCAGACCTGATTACCCAGCAAGCTGCGCAGCGTCAATTGGGTGCATCGTGGCAACCGCAGGCGGCTCCCCCTACTTATTGAAATGATGCCTTTTTCGGATTGCCTTTGACGACGCCAACGCCAAAGGTCGTAAACGCTGCGCTCGTCGCGTCAATTTGCTTTTTCATTACTTGCCCCTTTCGTGAGAATCAAAGTTCGGTCAATCAGATCGCGCGGTTCGTTTTGATTCTTGGACGGCATCACCTCTTTTCGGTTCTCACCGGCGAACAGGGTCAGGGCATCGCATTTGGTAAAACAAAAAGGCGCAATGCCGCGATATTGCGGATTGCGCCTTTTCGTGATAGAATGGCGTCAGCCCGCTCGCCGGCTGGTTCGGTGAGTTGGGTTAGTGCCGTGTCAGTGGTCTCAACACTGCGCGGCACGCTCTAGCGATTCAATTATTGTGTGCTACAATAAGTATATCACATTTTGCCAAGATGTCAACTCTTTGGGCGTCCTCGTTTCTCGCCGTGTGTCACCGTTTGCTCTTTCAAATACTCCAACAGACTCTTGCGACTGACAAGCCACAGAGTAAGAAATTTGCGCGCCTTGACTCTTTTTTCCCGAATCAATTTGCGAATGTGTTCGGCATGATAGCCACTCAAATTTGACGCTTCGCTTGTGCTAATCCAATCGCTCATAGCATCATCGCTCCCAATGTTTGATGCGATCCGATTCTACACCGAATCGCTGTGCCGCGCAACATCCGCACTGCAAAGCCTGCAGTGCAGTGCAAGTGTATGTGATTCTAAAAGTGCATCGCGTCCGACGACGCGTTCCGCCAAGGCAATCGTCAGCCCGCTCGCGTTTGCTCTCGACAAAATCCCTCAATGCGCGAGATGATTTCATCCGCCGATGCGCCACCCTTTTCCATCTCAGTGACTTGGAAGGCAATCCGTTCAACTGCCTCGATTTCTTCTGGGCTCTTGCCCGTACGCCAATCGCGCGACTCGGGTGGGACGTACTCGCCGCGCATATTGCGCCGGATTCGTTCACGCCAATCGATTGCTTCGGGATCAGGGTGCAACTGTTCCTCGATTCGCTCAATGCGCTTTTTCAGGTTATTCATGGCGTCCTTCTGTTGTGGCGTTCACCGGGGATGACGCACAATCCCCAGGAATTGCCGATACTCGGCCGCGACTTCTTCTGGCGTCCTCAGTTTGGCTTCGGCCTGCCGAGTCTGTTCACACATTTTTGCGCGCAGGGAGTCCAAGTCGGTGGTGATTGCCCGCGCGATGGACTCCGCCATTTCCGACAATAGGGTATCCGCACCTGTGATTCGCAATGCGCCTGCAGGGTCTAACCCTAACTCGCCGCAAAACACGCGCCACCCATCCGCACGCGTGACGATGTTGTACGCCACCATCTCTATCGTGCACAGGTTGTCGAGGTCAGGATGCTTGTTCCTAGTCCTATCGCCAAGTGACGTGAAGAAAAACAACGTCGCCGCTTGCTCTGCTTGCGCCAGAGCGTGACATTCGATTGCATGCGCGAGCCGCTGCAATTCCCGCCCACAATCGGGCGCATCCAACGTCACGCGCGGTGCCGCATCAATCAGCCGAGTAACCTCGCGTTCGTCTTTGCGCCCAAAGGCATTCAGGGTCAGAATTGCGCGTTCACGCGGCGTGAGTCTGGCATAGTGCTTTTCGAGTACCTTAGCATTCATGGCTTCACCTCGCGATTCTTCAAAATCGTTTCGAGAGCAGCCAGGCGCGCTTCGAATTCTCCGGCGGTCAGACACTTGGCACCCGTATCAATCGCAGCCAGCAATGCTCTAGAGCGCGCCGCGGTGTTTTCTTGTTGCCACGTGTCCAAGATCACCAGGTTCAGCAACTCGATCAAATCGCCGATGCTTTCGATCTTCTTGGTCCACTCGCCCGCGACTTTAGGAATCGCCTGAGCCATCCCGCCACGCTTGCGCGCAGCGGCACGTTCGCGCGCTCGCGCAGGATCGTGGGTGAAACAAAAGTCACTCCCCGCGACCGCATAGCCACCGCAGCGCTTGCCATTCTTGGTTTTTGCCTTGCACGGTTTCGCCATAGTTTGCATATCTCACCTCGTTCGCCTTACTCCCTGTCTTGGTTACTCGTTCCGCAGAGCGTATGTCCATGATCGAAACACTTTCATCCCCGCTCCTTTTTGCCGATTTACGCCTGCGCTTCTTGCCACTTTGGGTTCACCCATCTTGCCACTTTGGATTCTACCTTCTTGCCACTTTGCATTCGGGCAGGTTCGTCGCACTTTCCAAATTCACACTCAATCTCCGCTCTTCAACGGAGAACTGCTGCGACTATCCACTATATTCTCTACTCTTTCTCTGCATCAGACTTGCTGGCTGGATAGATCCGGACATAGTACTGCACCGGTCTCAATCCCAATGCCTCCAGAATCTTATGATTAGGCATTCTTTTCCTCTTGAGTACGTCGCTCAGATACTGTTGAGATACACCCATCTGATGTGCGAGTATTTTCTGTGAACCAACTTCTTTCACCTTGCTCTTCAGGATTTGAATCATCTGATCGTGGTCAATCATCTTCAGATACCTTCCTGTGGAAGCCGATTAGGAAATATCGTTCCTGACTTTGGCTTGCCGTCGAATCCGCTCATTCAATTCGGCATAGTCAATCTGATCGCAGGTCTGCCTGTATTCTTGGTCGACTTTTTCCCATTCGGCGAACGATTCTTCGTACTCTGGCGAGTCTTGCTTCATCGTTTCAAGTGTATCGAACGCTTCGTTCCATTTCACACTGAGCGCATCGCGTTTTGCACACAACGCCCGCCTATCGCCAGTGCGTTCAAAATTTTGTCTGGAACGCAACAAATCAACTATCATTGATTTCTGCACACGCAAGGAATCTCTGATTTCTGGCGATAATACGCCAGCGGGCGCATCCACCAAGAGTCGGTCGCCATTGACTTTCAAAATGACACCGCGATTCTGCAACTCTGCGATCAAGTCTTCGATAGTCATAGTTCGATCACCTCCCGGTCACACATAGGGGTAACAGCCTCATCGGTTTGGCGCGAAACGGTGCAATGGTCTGCGATCATTTCGGGAGTAGGCAATCCTTCGCGAGGGGGCAGGGGTTCACCCAAATCAAGAATCGCAGGAAAGCCATTGCGGGTCTCGGCATTGACCAGCCACCCACCCGATCTGGCTCCTTTGACGCGTCTGGATACCGACGATTTGCTGATCCCCAGTGTTTCGGCAACCAATGTCACCGTGATCTTATCAGTCTTCTTCTCGGCGTTCAGACGACCAACTGCGTCAACTACCTCGCGAATTCCCTTGCTGGCGCCACTGATCGAGTCGGCATACATGTCGTTGACCAGGTCTCGGATGGTGGCGTAATCATCGATCTCGGCGATGAGTCTGCCCTTGCCATCAACTTTGCGATGGTTGTGTCGCAGGATTGCTGTGGCTTTGATCAGTGCGAGTAAGCGAGAAAAATCGCGCAAGATTCTTGGTGCCGAAATTGATTTGCCAATCTCTCCAGCCAAACTCTTGGCAAAAGGAATGTGTACATCCCAGGGGGCTCTCGCTTGCAAGTATGCTTGAAAGGCAACCAACGCTACATCAGGTTCGGTAATTCCATCCTCTTCTGCAGTCGCCTGGGTCTGAAGCGCTGCCAGCACTTGATCTCTATCGTCCGCCATCTCCAACGAAAAGAGGCGAGTCATCAACTGCTCGCCCAATTTGCGGACTGCGGTTGTTACCAACACCGTCGGACCTGGTTTATCAACTTCACGAACCGTGAAATCACCTGTCGCAGGATCGCGAATGACGACCTTGTATTTCAGTTGATTGTCCTGCAATAGATTGCGGATCGCGCTGGCGGCGGGATTATCTTCGCCAGTTGGCAGACTATCGGCTTCGCCAAAGATGACCATCCTATGTCGAAGGTCGCTTTTGTCATAGACAAGCGCCCGGGGCGATCCAGCATCAATAACGTGATATGCTTCTGGCGGCAGCAGACGAGTCACGACTTTGATCGTCCAGGACTTGCCTGCCGAGGGCGTTCCCAACAGAATCAAGTGCACCAGCATTGCACCTGGACGAACATCAACCAGACGCGAAGTGGCTGCCAAATAAGTGATGAGTGCTGGTTTGATCTCACCACCGTATCCGATTTTCTGGATTGCCTCACGCACGAGCACTATCGGATCAGGCGACTGTAGAACAACCGTGGCTTGCTGGGCGAACTCGCTGATGCGCTGATGGGCTTGTTGTTTGAGAATACCATCGGCGGCAACCGCTTCTTTCTTGAGTTGCTCAATCAGAGCAACAACATCTTGCCCCTGCATGTGCGCTTCGCTCGGGTCTTTGATGCCATCAGGTGCGGCAATGACGCGCAGGTTGGGTATCGCTCTGGCAATGTTGATTCCCAAATCGGCGGCGTCAGGTTCCTGCCAAAGATAGACCTCAATGCCTTCAAGGAATTCTGCCCATTCTGCACGCCAAGTAGACTTGCCCGGGATTCCGAGTGCGGGAATCTTGTACTGCCATAGAGTCCAACAATCGGATTCCCCTTCGACCAGTAGTACCCAGCCCCCTCGGCGAAAGATCGCGATTCGATCCAGACCGTAGAGCAACGGATGGTCGCCGCGTCGCCACTTGAATCGAACCCCTTCTTTGCCCAAGCCGACTCGAAAACGCACTGCCGTCAGGTTTCCTTCTGGATCGGGGTACGGCATCTTGACCGCGCAAACGCCTTGGTATTTGCAGTCGGACAAGCCACGCGAACGGAGATACTCGATCGGCAATTTCTTTGCATCTGCTAGCGCAGCCAGCGTTACACCTGGTGCGAGAGACCGTTGCGCTGTTTCAGTCTTGACCGATAGATCTTTGCCATTCCATAGTCCCCTGAGTCGCAGTGCCTCAATCACGGCTTCTTGCGTACATCCCGCGTTGCAATGAACCAGGACCTTGCCATCACTTGTCTTGAGTGAAAGCGATGGATGTTCATCATCGTGAGCAGGACAGTGAAGCGTATGCTTGCCCGAGCCATTTTTCTGACAGACGCAGTGCGCTCGCGTGCAACGCAGCGCTTCAATCAATTGAGTAGTGTCAATCATTTGACTTCGCCTTCCTCAAAACGCGTTTGACAGGCGAAGCCGATTCGGAGATAATATCTCCAGGCAAAGGAATGCTCGCCTGTGCCGCATTTTCGCTGTCCAGCTCCACACTGGACAGCGATTCTTTTTCTTTCGCCGCTTGTTTTCGCGCTCGCCGCGCGATCAACTCGATGAGCCGATAGCAACGTGCAAGTCGGAAAGAAGCGTCATCAGGAATTTCCGACGGCATTGGATCAAGTTGCATGCTTTGGCACCTCTTCTGCTTGATGGGCAACTGGTTCTTGCATACGGGGCAAAAGTCCCCGCCGTTCCAGCTCCGCGCGAATAATCGGCGCGGCTTGGGTGCGCGGGTCGCGCAGTTCTGCATACGCGGTTCGTGCTGATGCCTCGGCTTCGTTGTCTGGCAGACTGATTAACGATCGGGTCAAGTTACACCTCAATCTCTATCCTGTGCCGCACTTGCCCAACGCAGCAAATTTCTTGATAACATCTTTTTCCCCTCTACGCAGCGACCGCGTTCGGTTGCGGCGCGCGTGGTTGCTTGCGTGTGATCTCAATTGCCAATTCGCGCGCGGCGTTGCGAATGAGCCAACGCAACGCGTCACTTTCCGTACGTTGTAGCCGCTCCGCCAACGCGGCGAGAATGCGCCGATCATCGTCATTCACGCGAAAGCCGAAAATTCGTTCTCTGTTCATCATCACCTCCGAGAAAAACAAAACGAGCAAACTCGCATTTGCAGTTTGCTCGCAGTATAAACCTTGTAATGAACTTGCTCAACGAACAAGTGTTACTTTTCTGTTCCTTTATTGTTCGTTGTTTTGTTCGTGCGCGTGTTCCACTAGATAACGCGAGTGCATTTGGCGAACGTAGCCGTGTTCATAACCTGCTTCTTTCGCCAGATCCTTCAACGTAAAGCGGATTTTTTGGGTCTGGCACTTGTGATAAAACTCAAACCATTCGTCAAGCGATGCGTTTTTGCTCGGTTTATCTATGATACCTTGTTCTTGTTTTTGGCGTTCAAATGCCGCGTTGAGTTGTTCTAATTTTCCGGTTGAACGTTGCAGCGTGGCGTCCGTGGCAGCGCTGTTTTGTGCGAGCGATTCAAATGCGCGCAGAATGGATGCGCGCATTTCGTCGTCTGCGATTTTCGCTTGTACGTTGTGCGCGATTTGGCTTGCCTGACGCGCCGCCAAATTCTGTTCGTCTAGACAAACCAACAGCCGCTTTGATTCCTCCAAACACGAACGCGCGATATCCAGAGAATCATCGGCGATTGCCATAGATTTTTGTTGTGCCAAGCGCGCGTATATGAATAGCAATGCCAAAATGATAGACACAAGCCAGCCAGCGATGATCTTGTCATTGATGTAAAAATTGGCGAACGCGACAATCAGACTTGCGAAAAACATGATGAAGGCGAAAAGCGTCCCTTCAAATGGCGAAAGCGTACGTACTGATTTCATTCCTACCTCCCCAATCAAAATCGCCCGCCGTGCGCGCTTGCACAGAACGGGCGATCATCGTATACTCTCCATCGCCGACGCGTTCTGCTGACGCCTCGGTCACGCCCTCGGACGCTAGAACGTCGCGAGGGTTTTCCTTGGCCGCAATTCTATCACAATCGGAATATTGGCGCAATCGCCTCGCCCATTCCCTCACTTTGCCTTGGTTCCGGTCGGATTTGCACCGCTGGCAATGGGCAAGGTATTCGGTTGGTGATTGATCAGATCGTTAATGATTCGCTACGATGCTTCTCCTGCAATTCTGCGTGCCAATTTCAACCTCATTGCGGCGGGCGCACATCATGCGTCGGACGGCGCGTTCGTTTTTCCAACATCACTGTGACCGCGCCGTTTGCCGATTTGTGTCCCAAAAACGCGGTATCGGTGTGTCCATCGTCGGCTCAGCCCCATTTCAAAATCGTGCCTGAAATCGTGAGCCAAGCGCGGGATTTTTCGGGCGTGCCAACTGCGACCATATAACTATCTGTACCATCTCTTCCCTGCTCAATGCTCTCTCCTATTCAACTCGGTGTAGATTCTCTCCGCCTATACCTGGCTGATTCATACTTCCCGGTTATTCCCAGCGGTATTCATCTTCCCGTCTGTTCTCTCTTGATATGTACGTCTCAATCTTTCTTGTTCTTTGAATCTGTTATCTACTCTGTTCTCAACCTCTTGTTTCTTTTGACTCTGGCTTTGGTCTGTTCTTCCTCCCAATCCATTCCCAACCGGCACACATTCACTTCACTGTTTCGGAACGCCCGTCCGAACGGACTTGCGTTCATCATACCTTCGGCTCGAAACATTCCAGGCAATACACGGTCGAATCGTTCTGCGGGTCAATCGCGTTCCACGCCGTCATCCAAATCTTGCCCGCGATACCATGCTCGTTCAGCGCGTCTATCGTCGTGATGTAAATCGGCAAGATTTGTTCCTGCCACCAGTCAAACTTACCTTGCCGTTTGAGTTCGGCGACGAGCGCGTCGCCGCGCAAGTGCTGCGTCGAGGATTCTGCGAACGCCGCGAACGCGTCCTGCAAAACCAGGTCGGCGAGATGCCGCGCGCGCCGCCAACCGGTCGTCACAAACAGGATGCGCCAGGTCACATCGTCGCGACGATCGCGCGCGTAGGCGTAATAATCCAACTTGCCTTTCATCTTCCGCATACTCGCTTTCGAGCGATCCACCTCGACGGCGATGATGTAGTAGTGGTCGCCCGAGTCATACACGCCGCTCCCATCGGGCAGAAATCGCGCCATATTCTGCCCGTACGCTTCGAGCGCTGGGAGAAAGTCGCCGCCGACCATCTCGCTTCTTTCCATTCCCCGTTCAACTGAGGGATGCCAGCGACGATGCGGCGCGAGTCTGACCTTTTCCGCATAGAGTTGGGATTCCAATTCCGAATGCCAGGTGATGAGTCTATGCCCGCGCGCGCGTGCCTCGCGCAAGAAGTGCAAATAGATTCGATTCTCCAAACGCGTGTGCTCCCAATGTTTGATGAGTCCGCCAAAGCCCTGCTCCCAGCCGCGCAGATGCGCGTACGTTTTGATCGCGGTGCCGAGTCCTGCCCAAGCGGTGAGAAGCCAGACGCCTTTCTCCGACAACACATAGCACCTGACGCGGTTTGCGCGGCGTTGAGCGTACGCGTCGATTAAGCCCCATTGCTGCAAGCGCGTGATGCTCCGCCGAATACTCCGCGCCGGCATCTGCGCGATGGACGCGAGTTCGATCGCGTCGAGGAGCGGATGATCGGCGATCCAGGTCAGCACTTTTTTGTCGAGCGCATAGAGCGAGAGCGTGAGCGCGGCAAGGTCGCGGCGGGAATGCGTGAGCGAAACGCCGAACGCCAGTGATTCGAGTTCAAGTTGTTTCTCATTCACACTTTGATGGGTGGGTAAGGCTTGCCAAGCAATGAGATTCGTTTGCTTTTCCGCTCCGATGATTTGATCCAGAAAAGAGACGCATCCATCACCCCATGCCGAATCAGTATTCCAGACCTCTGACGTTGGGTCGGTATAGAAGGTCGCCAGGTGCTCGCGCGTGATGAAGAACGTCCAGGGCAAGAGACCCGTTCGCTTCCCCAGATGCAGCAAGAGATCGTGATACTCGCGCTCGCGTTCGCGGTTGGCAGCAACGATGACCCAAATCGGAAAGAGGTACTTGTCAGGATCATTGAAATCAGGGAGCGTGATCAAGCGGATGAACTGTTCGAGCCGCGCGCGTTCGCCTTTGACCGGCATCAGATTCGCATCGTATTCAAGCGCAAGCGTCACCCATCGTCCTTGTGAGTTTTTCAACCGCGCGATGCCAGGCAGATGCGCGGGATAATATGTACCTGGGTCATCCTCCGTCGAGAACCGCGCTTCGACTTCAACGTCCCAGGTTTGGAGCGTCCATTCCCAACGCATCCGTTGGAGTCGAAACAAGAAGTTGCGGATGTGGTACACACGCTCCAGCCGCAACATCAACCATTCGAGCCGAGCGCGGCTGTAGCGATATTTCGCCAGATACACAGCCAGCGGGAGATGGGCGTGGTCTGCTAATGCCGCGAGCCCTTTCGTGGTCAGCACCCAGAGTGAACGCGCGGGGATATTCGGATGGCGCGCCGGGATGAAACAGATGAAATTCCACCGGCGTAATTGTGTCAGATAGACTTGAAGCGTGCGCCCACATCCGCCGAGCAACATCTGGAGTTGCTCGCAGGACAAGCAGGCATGGACGCGCAACGCGTCGAGAACGCGCAGGTAGCGCGCCGACAATCGGTGCCATGGCATCGCGCTTCAGTCTCCTCCGCTCGCTGCCGCGACATCCTGCGCCGCCGCGCCATTCAACGGCGTTGTCGCCGGTGATTCGGCATCGGCGGGCGCGAGAGTTGGCTTCAGCGCGCCGCGGCGCATCAGTTCTTCGCGCAGCAGAAACCGCGCCTCGACGTTCGGCACGCGCAGGTCTGCGAGCGCAAGTCGGATCAGCGCCTGTTCTTCATCGCGATTCAATAGCACGGTGATGCGTGGCATAGGTGACCTCCAAGACAAAAAGGTTGGTTCAAAAAAACAAAACTTCTTGCCGCATAGCATACGGCAAGAAGCAGAAGTGAATCAAGCTTTAGTTGGATGAGAAACGTGAGGAGTTTGAGGGGTTTTGTGAGGTTAGGGCAATTTGATGCTCCCCCACTTGCGGAGCCCCGCCATACGGAAAGCCGACAAATAGTGGCTGACCGTACCCTTTTTGATCATCATTTTTTGGGCAATCACTCCTGGTCCCCAACGCCCGCCAACCCGTTCCCATTCTTTCCGCGCTTCGGAGAGCACATTCAGAATCTCTTTGGCGGTTTCAGGATTATAGGAGGGATAGTATTGTTTCATCGTCTCGACATCGGGAAGTTCGCCTTCTTTCAACGGAGGTGCGGTTGGCGGCGGATTGAGAGTCACGGTAGATCGGCGGCGGATGGTCTTGCCGGGCGGTTTGTTCGCCCGTTGCACTTGCCAAAATCGATTGGCGAGTTCTTCTGGTGTGAGGTCCGCGAGCGCATCCTGCTCGCGCTTGAATTCTTTGGCTTGCGCGATCTGCTTGTGGACGAATGCAATCGCCCCCGCCGTGGCGCGGCCAGATGCGTCAACGCCATACTGGACTTGAGCGCACTCGCTGATTCGCACCAAGCGCGCAAGTTCGCTCATTCTGGGATCGGATTCCGCCAGTTCCGCGATACCGCGGAAGAATCGCGAACAAGCCGAATCGAGAAGAAGCATCGGGGTCACCCACATTTCGCGCGGCAGTAGCTGCAGGATTCGATTCCAACTTGCGCGCGCCGAATCTTCGGGATAAAAACCCAGGTCCCAGCGGTAGGCGGATTGGCGCCGCGCAACGACTAACAAGATTTCAGTCGTATCGTCTTCCAGTTTGCGAACGGCAACGACGCAGTTGACGAGGTGCCATGTCGCCGCGCTCGCTTTCTCGCGCAAATCAGTCAGTCCGAGCTGGTGTTGCTCGTTCCAAGCATCGATATTATTCTTGACGATCTTGACGTTGGTTTTGAGTTTGCCGCTCGCGGCGATTCGTGCCGGTTCGATCACGGTCTTCTCCATCAGTCGTGTCCCGCAGCGGTGCGCGGGAATTCCAGAAGGTTGTGGGGTGAATTTATAGCACGGAGGAGGGGATTGGGCAAATTCAAGCGAGGGCGTGGAGACGGGGATTATGTCAGCGTAATTGTTTCAGAATCACAAGCAGAAGGAAACCATAAGACATCCCACGCGGCATGAACCACTCGACATTACCGCGATTCTAATCCGAGCGATAGGTTTGGGATGAGACCGTCTAAAATTCGCTTGGCTTGGGCATATTCGCGAAAACGTTTCTCGGCGGTTCGAAACGCGGGAGTGTGTGAGTAGCGTTGACCGTTGACGACGTGCGCGCCCATTACCTGGTGCAACATTTCGTGGTACATCACAAGGTCGATCACCCACGACGGCACGGCGGCGCTGTCGAGCGTGAGACTCAGCGTGATCGTATTCGTCGCGGGCTGATAGTGCCCCAATCTACGATAGGTCGGCGTCTTGTTCCACGCCAACCGTGGCTTGGCAACCTTCCCGTCGAAGTATGCCGCGTTTACCCGCGCAAACACCTGGTCAAGGTTGTGATACGCGCCACGCGGATTAGTCTCCAGCGCGACGGTGAACGATTCGAGCGCAGCCAGAATCTCGCTACAATCTTCACTGGCGGCGAATGTGCGTAGCAAATCCGTCTGTTGATGTTGCCGCGTTGTCGTCGCTTGCACGACGGCGCGCAACACGAGTTCGGGCGCGCAAATCAATCCCTCGCTCGCGGTAATCCGAATCTGCCCAGCCCCGTGGCGCGCACGGTACACCGTGGGGATGTTGTAGAACTCGAACCACGTGGTCAATGGGTTGCCGCTCGCTTGGCTGGTTTGCTCGAACTCCCGCGTGATCGGCTTTGCAACTTGGAGCGCGCGGCGGTGCAAGGCGAAATTGTCAGGCACACTCAGAAACTTGAGCCAGGCGAAAGCGCGTTGGGTGATCAACGGCAATGTGGCTGGCGCGCTTCCACGATCTCGCATCAGTGCTTCGACGGTTGACGTTTGCGATTGGACTTGATGCAAAACG
>VGOB01000147.1 GCA_016865935.1 Chloroflexota bacterium
TGTGACATTTCACAAAGGAAAAAAGCATGAAGAATCTACACCAGATCGTCATCTCGTTGTTCGTCGTGGGCATCGTCATCGGGCTTGCCTGCTCATTCTCCGGTGCAAGCACGATCTCTGCCGCGCCTGCCGCAGCCCAACCCGCCCCGAATTTCCAACCGCTGGAGATGCGCTTGATTAACGACCCGCGCCCTATCCGTCTCCCACCACCCGCCGATTTCAATCCACGGCGGCGCGCGCCCAGCGCGGCAAACATCGTCGTGAACTACTTGCTGGCGGGACAGAAATTATGGAGTGGTACCCCTAGCGAAGTCACTTGTTTGACTTTTCCTGATCAAGCGAAAACGGCTTTCAACTACGCCGCCCAACTCGCTGGCTCGCGCTTCAACTCAGCGGTGACCACCACGATTGACGCGTGTTGGGGCGCACTGCCGACTGGAGTTCTTGGACGCGGGGGAGCGGCGGACTACAAACTCTCGGGCATACACTTTACGGGCGGAGTTCCAGACACATGGTATGCCGACGCGCTGGCGAATGCGCTCGCCGCCAGTGACTTGGATCCTGCGAACCCTGAAATCCAAAACGCTTATGGCAACACCATTGATTGGTACTTCGGCACCGATGGCAACCCGGGGACCCAGACGGATTTTGTCAGCGTTGCCCTGCACGAGATTATTCACGGCATGGGCTTCCTTCCCTCTTTCTCCTACAGCAGCGGCACAGGGAGCTGGGGCATGGGCACGATTTTCCCTATGCCCTATGACCGCTTTGTCTACAATGGCTCTGGGCAATTCCTGCTCACCAGTTATGCAAATCCCTCTTTCGCGCTGGGAGATCAACTCGTCGGCGATAATCTCTTCTTCAGAGGTACCAACGCGACCGCGGCGAACGGCGGCGGTACCAACTATCCCAAATTGTATGCGCCCACAACCTGGAGCGGCGGTTCCAGCATATCGCACCTCGACTATGTCCCGTTCAGCGCGACCGAGTTGATGGTCTATGCCATCGCTCCGGGACAGTCGAAGCATAATATCGGCAATGTTTCGATAGGCGTGATGAAGGACATTGGCTGGACGACGCCCGCGCCGCCGGGAACAAACTATCTCTATCTGCCGCTCATCCTTCGATAGTCCAGCCGCAGGGCAGCGCAAACAATGTGCGACACGCTTGCAACAGTGTGTCACATATGAATCGTTACAACAGATTTGCAATTACCGGCGAAGGCAACGCAAGCCGGCGCTATGAAAGCGTGCGCGCGTCACCCCTCGGTTGACGATCAGTCACGCGGCGCGCGCAAAGTCATTTCACTTTTCTCTCGGAGGCAAAAATGGAAAAAGTCGGTTTCGTTCCACGCTTTGTCGCGTACATCATCGACGCGATCATTGTAGGCATCGTTGTCGGGATCATTGGCGCTGTCTTTGGCATGCTCGGCAGCGATACGTTGGTGCTCCTTGGCAGTCTAGTTGGATTCGTCGTGGGCTTTGGCTACTACGTCTATTTCTGGGGCGCTACCGGCCAGACCCCCGGCAAGTCCATCATGAAGATCAAGATCGTCCCCACCGATGGCTCGGCAATGACTATCGGCAAAGCCGTGATGCGCCTCATCGGCTATTTTGTCAGCATCGTGTTCGTCTATCTGGGATTTCTCTGGATTCTGTTCGACGCGAACAAACAGGGCTGGCATGACAAGATCGCCGGTACCTACGTCGTCAAGGCGTAGCGCGCGAAGAGCAGACCCGTCAGGTTTTGCAAAACCTGACGGGTCTTTTCAGTTGCGCTTGATCGCGTGAATCTCGACTTGCCGCACTTGGACGCCCCACGCGTCCGTCATCTCGCGCAAGCGCGCTTGCAGTGCCGCGCGAATCTCTTCCCGCCGGAACATCACATCGTTCAGCGTCATCCCGCCGATGATCGAACGGAGCGCGCTGTTCGCGCGTTCTTGCGCCGTCACGTCGAGGTTCTCGACGTTGAGCACCGCCTTGGCGGCGTCGGCGACTTGGTAACTCCACAGCCAGTGTACGACGACGTGTTGATTGTCCTGCGTTGTCGCCGGTTCGGCGTGCTGCGCGGTCTTTTCTCGCAAGTCCACGCGCGCGGCAGCGTCAATGAACGGCAAAAGAATCACCAGCCCAGGACCGACGACTTTGACGAACCGCCCCAGCCGAAAGACGATGAGGCGCTGGTATTCTGGAATGATGCGGAGCGCGGCGGTCAGGAAAATGAGCGCGAGGAGTAGGGTGAGCGCCAAGACCATCAAAAGCATTATCGAGAGCGAGGCGCTGGGTGATTGTTGAATGAACGAAAGGGAGAACATGGGAACCTCGAGCGATGAGAGTTATGCTTCTCGTTTGGACTAGACCGGCGACGCGGGCGCGACATAGAACGCCATCAGCATGAAATGGCACAGACAGCCGACGATGACGAAAATGTGCCACACTTCATGAAAGCCGAAGACGCCGGGAAAGAAATTCATCGTCTTGGTGATGTACACCAGCGCGCCCAGCGTAAAAACGATTCCGCCGAGCACAAGGAGAATGATCGCGCCAATCGGCAACACCGCGATAATCTCTTGGAATCCCACCAACGCGAGCCAGCCCATCGCGATGTACACGACCGCCGTAAACCAGCGCGGCGCGTTGATCCAAAAGATTTTGGAAATGGTTCCGCAGGTCGCAATCACCCAGACGATAGCGAGCATCCCCCACTGCCAAAACCCTGTCATCAAGTTGACGCACACGGGCGTATACGTTCCGGCGATCAGAATGAAGATTGCCGAGTGATCGATCTTGCGGAGAAACTGCATCCGCCGGGGAGAACCTTTGATGAGATGGTACGCCGCGCTTGCGGTCAGCATCAAGACCAAACTCGCGCCGTAAACCAGAAGCGATTCCTGCTTCTCAGAATCCGCGCGACTGAGTACCAGCAAGACGATCACGCCGCCGATTGCGGCGAGCGCGGCGAAATAATGGGTGAGTCCGTTGACGGGTTCACGCATTTGTTTGAAGGGATTTCTAGTTTTCATGTTGGATGAATTTATCTCCACGCTTATTCATCGCTACGAATTTTGTACGTTTCCAACTCTTCGGGCGTTAGTTCTTCCGGGCGCACGAGTTTGTAATGCTTTTCGGCTGAAATACGAACTCCGTCTTCTGTTTGCTCAAACTCAAATAACGCGATCAGATCGTCAGCCATGAATTGTGCGGCGATCGGCCGGCAAATCAGATTCGGAAATTTTGTTGCGCCCACGGCGAAATCTTGTTCGATCTGAACAATACCCAGGCGTTCTGATTCGCCTTTTGCTTGGACGGGCAGAACGAAATGAACGCCGCGCTTGTCTATCCCGATGTAGATTTCATCCGTTTCAACTTGACCGATGTGAGGTACAGTTGTTCTCAAATGATTCTGGAGCGAATAGCAGGTCAGGCTCGTGAAAATATCAATGAGTCTGTTGTAGCGCACCTTGGCTAACAACGCTTGTTCATCATTCAAGGAATACTTGATAATCACACCGGGAGTAGCATCGGGGATTTTTGTTTCTGCCAACATCCTTGAAGGAACAATACCCGTCTTGACAACAAGTTCCAACCGGTACCGCGCACGCCCGGCGGGACGAATGATCCATTCGGATCCCTTGGATGCTTTGTGAATGATACTATCAGGTAGGGGTGTACGGTATCGAAACGAATAGAGGACGTCGCCAAGATTTTTCGGTAATTTGATTTTCAGTTTTTGCGCCGCGCGCTCAATATCCGATCTTTCAAAAGGAATTTCAGTAGCACCTGCTTTGTAACGCTTTGAGAAAATCTCTTGAATGATTCGAGAGTACCGATTCAATTCTGGCATCTTGTTATTCTCCTCCGCCTTTCCATCTCAGCACAACAACTTCCTCACGCAACTGCTCTTTCGTCGCAGTCGCCAAGCGCGTGCGGAACAGATCAATCCGCACAACTTCGTACCCGAGCGCTTCCGCAATTTCGGCGAGCAGATTACCTGTCCGGATCATTACGCGCAGGTAAGACGCTTGATCTCCTACGACATACGCCAATTGCGCGCCCGGGCGAAGCACTTGGCGCAATTCTGCCAAATGGCGCGCCATTCCGCCGAAATATAGCTTGGTCACGGTGCCGTACAATTTTTCAAAGCCGGAATCTTTTTGCAACTCGATCCGGCGTTGCTCAATTGCGTGTGCGAGTTGTTGGATTTTGGCGTGTTCTGCGATCCAGCGATCGTCGTTATCACCTTTATAGACGCCGCGCGTATTTGAACGCACCAGTCGCTTTTTCAATTCGCGCAAATCGGTTTTGGTGTTGATGAATCCAAGGATGACGGACTCAAGCCGAGTCGTTCTGGTATAATCTTTTTCGTTCGGGTACGGAGGCGAAGTAATCACGCCATCTACCGAGCGGGGCGGAATAATTTGCCCAATTTCGCGCGCGTCGGCAAGATATACTCCCGCTTCTGAGAACGAGCCCCCACGTACTTGCCGCAAATCGCGTGTAATTTTTTCTATTTCGGAAAGCCACGCGGCGATGACAGGAAAGTCGCCTTTGATGCTTCCTACCCCTACCTCTGGACCAAAACGAAGGTTGCTGATTTTGTAGACTAACGCGTTGGCTAACGCCAACAAGGCGTGACGGTAGTATGCCTCATTGTGATGTCGTTGCAAACATTCCAACAGGACGAGCGTCTTGTGTAGAGGTAGCGGGCTGATCGAATTAGTGAGTAAGAGTCTGTGCGCCTCCGCGCCTAGAGTTTTGAGCGTGGAGGTTTGAGGCTTTCGCTCAAACGGTTGACTATCATCAATTCCTTGCGAGCGCAAAATCTGCAAAGCGGAATTGGCGATTTCGACCGATTCTTCAGCGAGCAAATTTGGATCAATTGTCCAATCCACTTTTACGGAACTGGCAAAGTGGGCGACTGGGTTTGCCTCGAGCCCGAAAGATTTGATGCCGTTCAGTTTTGCTTCAACCACCGTGGTTCCCGTTCCGCAAAATGGATCGAGGATGGTATGTTCGTGCGACAGCCCAAAATCATGAATGTATTTGCGAACGAGATGCGGCGGAAAGGAAAGCACGAAACGATACCAATCGTGGAAGGCGTGGTCGTTTTGCGCGAGTTTGTTCGAGCCGTTATCAGGCACAGATGCGATCACTTGAACAGAGTCTTGTAGACTATTCAATTCCGCAAATGGTAGACCGGGCTGAGAAATTGTTTTCATCCTGTTCCGCAATAGATGCTGGACTGGCGACCTTGAAAAGTATAGCACGGATAGAAGAAAAGTCAAAAACGACTTGACGCGTCGCGCTAGCCCAAATTTCCTACAAAATCGCGCTTGACACGCGCGCCCAATCGTGGTATATTGACGCTAGACAAGCAAAGAACTGTCTGCCTAATCTCTCGAAACACGAGAGAGCGGAGGAACCAACTCAAGGGGTGAATCTCGCATCGCGAGAAGAGGATCCTTCATCTCTAACCCGTCAGCTAACTTCGTCGGCATTGAAGGGGACAAGTCTGTGGCGCAGATCGGCGCGCATTGAAAACCACAGTCTTCCCCTGTGGTTTTTTGTTTGCGCGGCGTCTGCTCTTCTTCTCCTCCTTTTCGATAGATTGGCTCTTTCCGACGGCGTCTGCGGAAAGACCAATCCAGTTTGGCGACGTGCCGCTTCTGCATCAGCGCGGATCAGAGGCGGCACTCCCATTTTCTAGTCAACTGATCGCTGACCAATCACCCAATCACCCAATCACCCAAAGGAGAGCTATGGCACGCAAAGCATTGTGCGTCGGCATCAACAAATTCAAAAACTTTCCGAACAACGGACTCAACGGCTGCGTCAACGACGTGAACGATCTGGCGGCATTGCTGACCGATTGCTTTGGCTTTGCGCGCCAGAACATCGTCACGCTCACCGATTCGCAGGCGACCAAGGCGAACATCGTCGCGCATCTGAACGCGATGGTGCAAGGCGCGCGCGCCGGGAAATTCGATCATCTCGTCTTTTCGCTTTCATCGCACGGCACGCAAACGCCGGACACGAGCGGCGACGAATCCGACAAATACGAAGCGTTTTGTCCGTACGATCTCGCGGTGAAAGGGGATCACTGGGATCCCGATCACATCCTCCTCGACGACGAACTGCACGATCTGTTCGTTCGGTTACCCAAGACGACTTTGCTCGAAGTCTACCTCGATACGTGCCACAGCGGCACCGGCTTGAAAGCGATTGATTTTCTGTTCGACCGCAAGCCGCGTTATCTGCCGCCGCCCTCGCTCACCTCGTTCGATCTGATCGACGCGCGCAGTCCCGGCGGCTTTTACAAATCGTTCGGCAAAGCAAAAACCCCGCGCCACATCTTGTGGGCGGGTTGCCGCGCGGATCAAACGAGCGCGGACGCGCATCTGTCCGGCGCGTGGCACGGCGCGTTCACGTACTTTTTCTGCAAACAAGTGCGCGCCAGCCAAAACAAACTGACGCGCGCGGAACTGCTGAAAAAAGTGCGCGCCGATTTGAAAGCCGCGCGCTATACCCAGACGCCGCAGTTGGAATGTCAGGCGACGACGCGGCGCAAAAAGATCGCATAACGGTAGGGGCGACCCTGTGTGGGTCGCCCCTACGATTTTTATCGCGGCACCTGGGTCGGTTTCCGCAAGAACTGATTGATCATCCACCCCAGCGATTTCGGCGCGCGATCCAATTCGCTCTGGAGCGCTTCGACGCGGCGCCAGACCAACCGCGCCTCCTCCGGCTCGAGATATTTGTCCAGAACTTGTTCCAGCGTCAGCGTGTTGTCGTAGATCGCGTGGAACAATTTCCAATCGCGTGCGCCAAGTTGCGCGATGTGCGCGCCGTCAATCTGTTCGACGGCGTGTTTGCTGGCGACGGGATGATCGAGCAGCAGCGCGATCGCATCTTGAACATCGCGCTCTTCAAACGGTCGGCGCGCTAGTTTGATCAGTAACAAATCGGTCAAGGGCAGGGTGGGCGCGGCAAGCGCGAGCCGCCGCGTGAAATCGGCAAAACCAAAATTCGGATCGCACAATTCGACCGTCAGTCCATCTTTTTCAAAAAACCAACTCTCCTTTTCTTTCGCGCGCAACGCCAGACCATTCTCCGCAAAAATTCCTTCCAGCGCGTTCCAATCGCCGCGCGCCGCGACCAAGTCTACGTCCAAAATCGCGCGCTGTAATTTGGGACGCGTCGCGATGCTGGGACACACGGCGTAGACGGCGACGCCGCCGATCACGCGCACGGTTACCTCTCGTCGTTTTGCCGCGTGCACGAGCATTTTCGCGACGGCGGCTTGTTGTTCGCTGGTGATTGTCATAGTCAAATTATAGCGGGCGTTGATTATATTTGCAAACGGACGGATGACGAAGGACGGACGATGGAGCCATCTTCTCGGTCATCGGTCTTCTGTCATCCGTCAAAGTTTTCGCGCGACCGCCTCTGCCATTTCCATCGTCGTACTTGTGCCGCCCAGATCGTACGTCCGCACGCGTCCTTCCGCGATCACGGTCGCAATCGCGTTTTCAAGCCGCGTCGCTTTTTCCGTTTCGCCGAGCCAGTCCAGCATCAATTTCGCCGCGAGAATCGTCGCCAGCGGATTGACCTTGTTTTGTCCGGCGTATTTCGGCGCGGAGCCGTGCGTCGGCTCGAACACCGCGAACTGATCGCCGATGTTGCCGCTGGCTGCAAAGCCCAGCCCGCCGACGAGTTGCGCGCACAAATCGGAGACGACATCGCCGAAAAGATTGCTGGTCACGAGGATGCCGTACTGCTGCGGATTTTTCAACAGCCACATCATCATCGCGTCAATGTTCGCTTCCCACAATTCGATGCGCGGAAAAGCGCGCGCGACCTGGCGCGCGACGCGCGTCATCAAGCCGCTCGTCTCGCGCAGCACGTTCGGCTTTTCGACGAGCGTAACGGTTGGATAATTATTTTTCTGCGCGTACTCGAACGCGCGGCGGACGATCCGTTCCGCGCCGCGCCGGGTGATGATGCGCGCGGTGATCGCGATGTCATCCGACGCGATCGCTTTGAACGCGCGCATCGCGCCGGACGATTCTTCGAGCGCGCGGCGCACGTTCTCGGGCACCGGATGAAATTCGACTCCGGCGTACAATCCTTCGGTGTTCTCGCGGAAGATGACGAGGTTGATGTCGTCGCGATAATTCAACGGATTGCCGGCGTACGCTTTGCACGGACGTAAGTTCATGTACAGATCGAACAGTTGGCGCAAGCGCACAATCGGACTGCGGTACACAAAACCCTTGTCGCGCAAATGCGGCGCGAGTTCCGCGTCCGCTTCTTCTTTCGGTTTGGAGGTGATCGCGCCAAAGAACGCGCAGTGCGACGCGCGCAACAGATCGATCGTGCGTTGCGGCAGCGCGTCGCCCTCGTTACACCAAAATTCCCAACCGATGTCGGCGGGCATGTACTGTGCGTCCAGTTTTAGCGCGTCGAGCACCGCGCGCGCCGCGTTCATTACATCAATCCCAATCCCGTCGCCGGGCAGCCAAGCAATCCGGTACATATCATCCCTTCGTCGAAATGTCCATTTTGGCGAAGGATGAAGGATGAGGGATGAAGGATGAAAAGAACATTGCCGCCTTCATCCTTCCGCCTTCATCCTTCATCCTTTACGGCTGGCATCGGTAGATGCTCCGTGCCAAGTTTGCGCCGCAGCATCGGAATCAAGCCGCCGGTTTCGATGATCGTGAACAAGGTTGGCGAGAGCGGCGGAAAATCGAACGCGCCTGCCGCGCAGTGAATCGTGTGCGCGTCGAGATCGATCTGAATCGTCTCGCCGTTTTGAATCGCATCCACCGCGCGCGCGCAAACAATCGGCGCGAGTCCGTTGTTCACGAGATTGCGAAAGTGAATCCGCGCAAACGATTTCGCGATCAGCGCGGTGACGCCGGAATATTTCAGGCAGGTCGCCGCCTGTTCGCGCGACGATCCGTTGCCCCAATTTTTTCCCGCGACGATAATATCGCCTGGCTGAACCTGGGTCGCAAAATTCGGATCCAAGTCCTCGAGCGCGTGTTGCGCTTGCTCTTTCGGATCGGTGATCGTGTAGGTGTACTTGCCGGGAAAAATCACATCGGTATTGACGTCGTCGCCGTATTTCCAAACGCGTCCGCGCAGTTTCATTTCTTCGCTTCCTCTTTTTTTGAACGAGGGGGAGCGCGGGAGAGGGGGAGAGGGGGAGAAATTTCTCTCACTCTCCCTGTCTCCCCCTCACCCCCTCTTCTTTCGCCACCATTTCAAAATGTGCCACGCCGTGATGTTCCGAATCCGCATAAAAAAGAAAACGACGCGCGCCGGGTACAATTTCCATCGCGCGAAATCAATTCGCCGCTCGACCGGTTCCGGCAAATCCGCCAGCGCGTCCGCGATCATTTGGCGTTGCAGCGGTTCGACGCCGCGCGGCAACGCGTGGATCGGAAACCAGCGCAAGCCGGTTGTCTCCAAGCCGAAATGTTTCGCTTTGCCGCCGACGACGCGCGCGCGAAAGACGTGCGTCAACTGATCGCCGGCGCTGTAAATGGATTGACAGAGGTAGCGTCCGACGAAATGATCGAGCGCGATGTCGTACCCGGATTCCTCGCGCGTTTCGCGCACCGCCGCCTCCGCCGGGCTTTCGCCTTTTTCGATTGCGCCGCCGGGCAAGTCCCACAAAATAAAAACTTCGCGCCGCAACAACAAAACTTGCTGGCGATCGTCGGACAGCACGACGGACATTGCGCCGTGGCGGGTGATGGCTGATGGCTGACGGCTGATGGCTGATTTACTTTGTGCTGCCAATGAACACGCCTGTTGATTTGGTGATACGAAACGCGCCGTCACGCGCGATGCGCGCCGCAACGAATTCGCGCAGCGCGTTTTCGCGTTCGCTGCCGATGATTTGCTTGCCGATGAAGCCGGACATTGCATACGCGATCAGCGGTTCGACTTCCGTGACGACGAGCGTGTCCGGATACTCGATCCAACGCGCGTTGGGAAAATGCGACGCGAGGATCGCACTGCCGTTGTCGCGATGAAACGTGAGTTCGCGCAAAATCTTTTCGGCGCCGAGAAACTGCGCGACCAATTCGTCGAGTTCGCGCATATGATCCGTGCCGTTCGTTGCCGCGAACAATTTGCCGCCGGGTTTCAGCACGCGCTGAAATTCCGCGAGCGCGCGCGCCACATCCGGCACGTGATACAACATATGATTCGCGATCACCGCGTCGAATGACGCGTCACGAAACGGAATCGCTTGCGCGTCATTCTGCGCGAAATTGGCGGCAACGCCGGTGGCGCGCGTCGTTTCGATCATCCCAAGCGAGAAATCGGTGAGCGTCAATTGCCACGTCGCTGGAATCCGCGCGCGATTTTCGCGCCACAACGCGCCGGTGCCGCAGCCGATTTCGAGCACGCGCGCGTCGCGCGGCAGATCGAGCTGATCAAAGTACCAATCGAACCAGCGGCGCGGCGCGGTGCCGAATCGTTCGTGCAGCGCGGCGCGCGCGGCAAGATTGTCACCGGCGCGATATTGTTCTTTAACGTAACTGGGATCGTGTAGCATCATCGAGACCTCGCCGCGCTTGCGCCGGATCGCCCCAACTCACCAGGTCTACGCCCGCGCGCGCGACAAAATCAAAATCGGGTTGCCACAATTCCGCGAGCATCACGGCGACGCCAAGCGCGTGCAGTTGTTCCACATCGGCAGGGCGAATCAGATCGTACGAGAGCGAGACGCAATCGGCGCGGCACGCGCGAATCGTTTCGGGTAAATTGACAGGGCGACCGCGCAGGAGCGCGCGCGTCAGAATTTCGGGATGCGCGTTTTTCGCGCGAACAAGTTCGTTATGTTCCCACGCGATCAGCATCACGCGATCTGCGGTTTGCGTTCGTTCGATCACGCGCAGAACTTCGGCGGTGAGTCTGCCTTCAGGAATGAACGCAGTTTTGAGATCGAGCGACAAGCACGCGTCCGCGTCGCGCGCCCACGCAAGCACGTCTTCCAACTTGGGCAACGCTTCGCCTTCGACGACGACGCGCGACAATTCGTCCCAGGTCACGTCGCGGCAATTGCGTCCGTCGGCTGATGTCAGGACACATTTGTAATTTACGTAAAATTGTCTTGTTGTGGCATAATCGATGGATGACCACACCAGACGATACCATAGCCGTTCAAGAATATATCCAAGCGATGTTGCCCTGGGCTCACGGGCATCAAATTAAAGGGCTGACCGACTACGTGTTGGCGATCCTGGACCGCCCAACGGGCAATCAAGCCGCCTTGGTTCGCGGCATGGGCAACCAGGAGGCCGCTCTCAAACGTCTGACGCGATTGAACCACAACGA
>VGOB01000148.1 GCA_016865935.1 Chloroflexota bacterium
AAGTTTGATGTGCAGTCCGCGTTAGACGAGGTGGAGCGGATTCAGAAACGCAACCGCGCGGCCTATCTTTCCCACCGCAAACGCAAACTGCGGGAACTTCATGCTCAACTAAAGTAACGTTGTAATATTAGGAATGGCGAATTAGGAATGGCGAATTAGGAATTAGGAATTACGGACAAGTAGGCAATTCGCAATTTCTAATTCGCAATTCGCAATTCGCAATTCGCAATTCGCAATTCGCAATTTGCAATTCGCAATTCGCTTCTCGCTACGCCTGCGCCAACACCTCTTGCACCCGCGCGCGCGCGGTCACACGCGCCTCCCGCGGATCCGGCAACGCGGCGATCACAGTCCCGGCGACGAGCGTCGCAAAACCGATCCACAACCACACGACGAGCGGATTGATGATCACTTTGAGCGTCGCCGTATTTGCCTGGCTGTCAAAGCCCGCCAGAATCACGTACAAATCTTCGAGCGCGGTGGTGCGTACTGCGATCTCGGTGGTCCACTGCGACGCGTCGGGATTCGGGCTGGGGTAAAAATTTTTTTCCGGCGCGAGCGTTCCCACACGCACACCGTTTTCGAACACGGTCAAGCGCGCGGCGATGACTTGATGATTTTCAGCCGGATACATTTGCAAGCCGTCGTACTGCAACGCATAGTGCTTGAGCCGCGCCGTCTCACCCGGCTTCAAATTCACCTGCGTTTCGACCTGGTAAAACGTCGAGCCCGCAATGCCGATCACCGCGAGAACGACGCCGAGATGCACGATGTAACCGCCGTATCGCCGCCGATTGTTCGCGACGAGTCGCACGAGCGCGATCACCGGGTTCTCTTGTTCCGATTGCATTCGCGCGAGGACGCCGCGATAAAATTCCATCCCGATCGTCACGAGCACGAACGACGCCGCGCTGAACGCGAGCAAGCCGTACCACTCGCGCACGCCCAAGCCAAACAACGCAACCGCAACCAAAATCGAAACGACGAACGGGCGCAGGAAATTGCGCAGGAGATTCTCCGGCGTCGCGCGCCGCCAGCCGATCAGCGGGCAAATGCCGATCAGGATGATCAGCGCGAAGAAAATCGGACCGTTCACTTGATTGAAGAACGGCGCGCCGACGGTCACCTTTTTGCCGGTGAACGCCTCGCTCACCATCGGAAAAATCGTGCCCCACAGCGTCGCAAACGCCGCGCCGACAAGAATCAAGTTGTTCAGCAAGAACGACGATTCGCGCGACAACAACGAATCGAGTTCGTTCTCTTCTTTCAATTCGTTCATTCGATTGAAAAGCAAGTACACGAACGACAACAGCGTGACGCCGAGAAACACGAGAAACCAAGGTCCCAGACTCGACACGCCGAACGCGTGCACCGATTCGATGACGCCGCTGCGCGTGATGAACGTCCCCAGGATCGCAAGGCAGAAGGTCAGCATCACTAAAACCAGGTTCCACACTTTTAACATTCCGCGTCGTTCCTGAATCATCACGCTGTGCAAATATGCGGTGCCGGTGAGCCACGGCATCAGCGACGCGTTCTCCACGGGATCCCAGCCCCAATAGCCGCCCCAGCCCAGTTCCATATACGCCCACTGCATTCCAAACAAGAGACCGAGCGAAAGGAACAACCACGCGACGAGCGTCCAGCGGCGCGTCGTGCGAATCCACGTATCGCTCAACCG
Source organism: Chloroflexota bacterium (assembly GCA_016865935.1). Lineage (GTDB taxonomy): Bacteria > Chloroflexota > Anaerolineae > UBA4142 > UBA4142 > VGOB01. The sequence continues at coordinate 1,682 of VGOB01000148.1, forward strand.
GCGCGTGAAGAGCGCCGCCATCGCGAACGCGAACGGAATCGTGAATCCGACGTAACCCAGGTATTGCGTGACCGGGTGAATGAACATTCCCGGATTTTGCAACAACGGATTCAAGCCCTGTCCATCGCGCGGCGTGAAATCGAGCAGACGGAACGGATTGCCGACGAGCGCATTCATCGGATCGCGCGTGAACGGCGTTAGAACGATGAAACCCGATTGCGCGGGCTCGGTGGCAAGCGTCATCAGCGCGAGAAAAAATCCTTGCGCCACGGCAAGCCCGGCGATGACGTACGGAATCAACTCGCGATTCTTGTCGCGGTTTTGAACGAGGACAATCGCGGTGAACAGCGCAAGCAACCACTCCCAAAACAACAACGATCCTTCCTGCCCGCCCCACAACGCCGCGACGCTGTAAAAGAGCGGCTGCGCGCGGTTCGTGTGCAGGGCGACGTACTCAAAGCGAAATTGGTGCGTGATCAACGCCCATTCGAGGATCGCGACGGCGAGCGTGGTCAGCCCGGCGACGACGAACATCGCGTTGCGCGCGCTGGCAAACCAATCGGCGCGCTGGCGCCGCGCGGCAAAAAACGCCGCGCCCGCCGCGTAGATTGTCAGAAAAAAACTGATCAGCAGAGAGGCATAAGCGAGATCGGCGAGAGCATGTTCGGACATCACAAGGTCTCCTCAAACCAAAGGATGAAGGCAGAAGGATGAAGGATGAAAAAGCATTTGATTCATCCTTCATCTTTCATCCTTCATCCTTTATTTAGGCACTTCGGACTCGTACTTGGATGGGCATTTGACCAGGATCGTACTAGCATAAAACGTGCCGTCTTGTCCCAGTTTGCCTTCAGCGACGACGCTTTCGCCTTGTTCGAACGTATCGGGCTTGACGCCTTTGTAGACGACCGGCAAGACGAGGTTACCCTCTTTCAAATTGAATTTCAAGGTCAACGTCTTGTCGTCGAATTGCGCGGACGATTTATCGAGCGGGGCGTTGATGCGGACGGGCTGATTGATCAGCGAGCCGCGTTGCGCGTTCAACTCTTGGAGGTTCAAATAATAAATCGCGTTCGTCTGAAACGAGGAAATCGTGACGTACGCGATCGCGCCCAAAATCAAGAGCGCGCCAATCACAAACTTGGCTTTGCCGCCCGTCTTGACGGCAACACCCTGGTCGGCAGGTGTCACGAGACTACTCATTGTATTTTCTCCTTGCGACAATGATCTTGTCGAATGGGTTCTCCTTGCGCAGACTATCATCGGCAAGTCAAAACGCGGTCAGAGATCAGTCCAAGCCGCGTCGTAATTGCCGTTTCGTCAACTGGCGGAACGTATGATATAATGAAATCGAAAATCTGGCAAGTTAGGAACGAAGGATTGCTTCCAAGAATAATCGCGATCTGGTGCGCCGCCAGCGCGTTGGCATTCACGACGCAGTGCGCCGCGCCCACCGCAACGCCCGCGCCACTGGCAACCGACACGCCGATCCCAGCAGCCACGCCCGCGCACCGCGTCGAGTCCGACATCACGTACTGCACGATTGACAACCTCACGCTCAAACTCGATTTGTATTTTCCTGCCGCGCGCGCTACGCCCGCGCCCGCGCTCGTCAACATTCACGGCGGATCGTGGAGCGGCGGGGACAAGTCGCGCAGTGACACTGCCGCCGATATTCCCACGCTCGTCGCGCGCGGCTATGTGGTTGCCGTCGTCAACTATCGCCACGCGCCGACGCATAGATTTCCCGCGCAGATTCAAGACGTGAAATGCGCGGTGCGCTTTTTGCGCGCGAATGCCGCGCGTTACAACCTCGATCCGAATCGAATCGGCGCGTGGGGATGCAGCGCAGGCGGTCACCTGGTTGCGCTGCTCGGCGTGACGGACAAGAACGCGGGCTGGGACAACGTCGGCGAGCATCGCGAGCAATCGTCGCGCGTCCAAGCCGCCGCGCCGCTCTGCGCGCCCGCCGACATCACGTTGTACGACGCGGCGGCGCGCGCCGATATGTTGCGCCGCGTCTTTGGAGCGCGGACCGGGATCAATCCCGCGCTCGTCCGCGCCAGCCCGACGACGCACGTGACCAAAGACGATCCGCCGTTCCTGATTTTGCAGGGCGATCAGGACGGCATCATCCCGCTCGCGCAAGGCGAGAAACTGCGCGACAAACTCACCGCCGTCGGCGTTTACGCGCATCTGGTCGTCGTGCAAAATGGTACGCACTGTTTTCCGGACGAACCCGATATGTCACCCACGCGCGCCGAGATCACGCAACTCATCGCCGATTTCTTCGATCAGGTGTTGCGAAAGTAAGGGCGAGGCATTGCCGCAATCATTCTACAATTCCAATCGCCATACGAATGGGCAAATTGGCTGCTTGACAAATTTGATTTGGGCAATGCCTCGCCCCTACGATCCGAATGAAACTTTTCCGCGTCTCACTCGTGATCATCAAGAGAAGTCCGCATAATTGACGATGGCAACCTCCGACGAATTTTTGCTCACGCAATACAAACAAGGCAACCCGCTCGCGTTCCGCGAATTGGTGGAGCGCTACACCACGCCGATCTACAATCTGGCGTACCGTTTCTTGCGTGACGCGATGGAAGCCGAAAACGTCACGCAAGAAACTTTTCTGCGCGTCCTCACGTCGCTAGAGCGCGTGCGGCTGGACATTCCGTTCAAGCCATACCTGTTCCGCATCGCGGTGAACTTGTGTCACGATCTCGCGCGCAAAGCGCGTCCGACGCTTTTTTCCGATTTGGATCCACGCGACGATGTAACCGAATCGTTTGCCGACGACGCGCCCGCGCTATGGGAACGCCTCGTCCAGGAGGAGTTACGCGCGCGCTTGATCGCCGCGCTGGACGACTTGCCCGCGCCGTATCAGACCGCAATCATCTTGCGGTACGTGGAAGAATTTTCGTACGAAGAAATCGCGCAGGCGTTGAATTTGCCGCTCAACACCGTCCGCACGCATTTGCGCCGCGCGAAACAACAATTGCGGGTGATGTTGGGAAGTAGAGATTAGAGACTAGAGACTGGGGATGGCAAAAATCTCTAGTCTCCAACTCGGAGATGGAAGATGATGGACATGCACTTGACTCCTGGTGAAATCGAACGCTATACCGAAAATGAGACGGACGCCGTGCGCCGCGCCGAAATCGAAACGCATCTCGCGACCTGCGCGATCTGCCGCGCGCAAATCGCGCAAGCGAATCGGATCGGCGCTACGCTGCGCGCGCTGCCGCGCGAACAACCGGCGCGCGATCTCGCCGCGCGCATTCAAGCGCGCGTGACGCAAGAGCAGACACGCCGCGCGCGCGCGCCGTTCATCGCGCTGGCAACTTTCTTTTCCGTTCTGCTCGTACTCTGGTTCTGCCTGGAATTGGGCATCGCGCTCCAAGAGAACGGCGTCTTGGATTTCTGGACGTTGCTGACTTCGTACTCCGATCTCTTTTCGACCGATTGGCAGAACACACTGATCGCGCTCGTGGAAGCGGTGCCGCTCGCCGAAGTCTTGCTCACGCTGTGCGCGCTGTTGACCGCCGGGGTGTTGGCGCAACAATTGGTTGACTCGCTGCGTCCGCGCGCGTTGCAGTTCAAGTAAAGGCAGAAGGATGAAAGATGAAAGATGAAAGATGAAAGATGAAGGATGAATATCAAGCCCTTCGCCTTGATACAGGATCACGCTGCGTAAAACCCGTCAGTTTTCATCCTTCCGCCTTCATCCTTCATCCTTTAATCCAATTCTCAGCGAGTTTTAATTCAAAAGCGAGATAATCCAATGTTGGAATCAGAAAAAAAGACAACTCGATGGCAGCGGTACGCGTTGCTCGCGCTCGTCGGAATTTGCGTCCTCGGTACGGTTTTCGGCGCGGGCTTTTTCGTGGGGCGCTGGAGCGTCCGCGCTACGCTCTCCAGCGCGTCGCCCAACCGAATGGTTTTGCCCTCCAGTGGACACGGCGCGATCGGCAAGATCGTGCAAATCGAAGGAACGACGTTGACGCTTCAAACGCGCGACGGCGCGACGCAGACGATCTTGATCGAAAACAAATCGCGCATCGAACGGGGGATCGCCAAATCGCCCAAGTTGACGGCGCGCGATCTCAAGGTCGGCGATCACATCATCGTCGTCGGCACGCCGAACGCGCAGCGCCAGATTCGCGCCAATTTGATTCGCATCCTGCCGGTCCCTACTTTGACGCCGACGCCAACTGGACTATAATCAAACGCGATGTTATCTGCGGAGTCATAATGAAAAAGAATCGGATTATCATCATTGGTATCATCATCCTCGTTCTGTTCGCGCTTGCCGCGTTTTGGTATTATCAGCAGACCACTGCCAGCGCCGCCGCCAGCGTGCGCGTGCAAACCGCGACGGTTCAGCGCGGCTCGCTTGTCGCGACGGTGAGCGCGGCGGGCAACATTCTGACGCCGGAAGAAGCGCTCGTCGGATTTTTGAGTTCGGGACGCGTTGCCAAAGTTCACGTCCAGGTCGGTTCGCCGGTCAAAAAAGGTCAGCCGTTGATGGAACTGGACACGATTGATTTGGAATTCGCGCTCAAGACCGCCAAGACGAACCTGGCAAGCGCGCAAGCGAGTTTGGATCAGACCAAGGCGAATCTGCAGTTCGCGCTCCGCAACGCGCAATCCAATCTGGCAAGTTCCACCGCCGCGTTGGAAGCCGCGAAAAATAAGAACGCGCAAAACTCGAACCAAATCATCATCGCCAAAGCGCAACTGGACAAGGCGACGATCGCGCTGGAGCAAGCCCAAGGCGCGTACAATCGAATCGCGTGGCGCGGCGATGTGGGAATGACGACCCAGGCGGCGCAATTGCAGAGCGCGACCATCGAATATCAATCCGCGCTCGCCAATTACAATATGACGCTCGCGACGATCAACGACAGCGCGTTGAAATCGGCGCAAGCCGCGTTTGACAAGGACACCGTCGCGTTGGAGCAAGCGCAACGCAATCTGGATACGCAACTCCGCACCGCGCAAGCGAACGTGGACAAGGACCAGATCGCGCTGGAACAAGCGCAGCGCAACGTGGATCGCGCGCGCTTGCTCGCGCCGTTCGACGGGTTTGTGTCCGCCGTCAACTTTAGCGTCGGCGATTCGGCGGGCACCGGCACGGCGGTCATCGTCGTCGATCTCACGACCCTGCAAGTCAAAGTGAATATCGCCGAAGTGGATGTGGCAAAAGTGAAACTAGGGCAGTCGGGACAAATCACGCTGGACGCGTTGCCCGGCAAAACGTACACCGCGACGATCAGCGCGATCGGTCCGGTCGCGACGATCACGCAAGGCGTGGTCAATTATCCGGTCACCGCCGTCGTCGGCAACCCCGATGGCGCGATCAAGCCGGGGATGACGGCGAACCTGGCAATCACCGTCGAAAAGCGCGACAATGTCTTGCTCGTTCCGGCGCGCGCGATTCGAAGCCAGGGCAATTTGAAAACAGTCAACGTATCGTACAAAGGGCAAAGTATCCAGACGCCGGTCACGATCGGTTTGACGAACGATCAATTCGCGGAAATTACGGGCGGCTTGCTGGAAGGCGATCAGGTGATCGTCCAGTCCACGCAAACGCGCGGCGGGACGAATATGCCCGGGATGGGACCCGTGTTCGTCACCAAACCTTAACTCGTTTGCGCTGGATGAAACGACGATTATGCCAGTCATCGAAATCGAGAACGTCAAAAAAATTTATCAGATGGGCGATGTCCAGGTGCACGCGTTGAACGGCGTGACCCTCCAGGTGCATCCCGGCGAAATGGTGGCGATCACGGGACCGTCCGGTTCCGGCAAGTCTACCTTGATGAACATCATCGGTTGTCTCGATACGCCGACGAGCGGGCTGTACATTTTGGACGGCACGGACGTTTCCAAATTGTCGGACGACGAGCAGGCGATCATTCGCAACAGAAAAATCGGATTCGTGTTTCAGACGTTCAACTTGTTGCCGCGCACGACCGCGCTCGACAACGTCGAGTTGCCGATGATTTACGCCGGCGACAAGGAACGCCGCGCCAAAGCGCTGGCGGCATTGGAGGCGGTAGGTTTGACGGATCGCATCACGCATCGCCCCAACGAATTGTCCGGCGGTCAGCAACAACGCGTCGCGATTGCGCGCGCGCTCGTCAACTCGCCCAGCATCATTCTCGCCGACGAGCCGACCGGCAATCTCGATTCCAAATCGGGCGCGGAGATTATGGGAATTTTCAAGCGCCTCAATCAGGAACAAGGAATGACCGTCATTCTCGTCACGCACGATCCGGGCGTCGCCGCGCAAGCGCAACGCGTGATCCGGATCCGCGATGGGGTGGTGGTGAACGATTGAATTTTCGATTTGCGATTGCCGATTTGCGATTGCCCCTCTGCGCGTGAGGATGCAATCGAAAATCGAAAATCAAAAATCGAAAATCGGAGATACGATGAACATCTTGCAAAGCGTTCGCATCGCGCTGCGAAGCATTGGCGCGAATAAAATGCGCTCCGGCTTGACGATGCTGGGGATCATCATCGGCGTGATGGCGGTGATCACCATGCTTTCGATTGGGCGCGGAATGCAAAACACGGTGACCGCGCAGATCAACAGCATCGGCACGAACTTGCTGTTCATCCGACCCGGCAACACGCAATCCGGCGGCGTCCGGCAAAACGAAGCCGCCGCCACATTGACGCTGGACGACGCGGATGCGTTGATGAGTTTGCCGAACGTCGTGAGTGTGGCGCCGCAAATTGACGGGATGGGGCAACTCGCGTATCTGGGCAACAACACGGTCGGGCGGATTATGGGCGTCACGCCGGAATATCTCGACACGCTGAATGCGAATGTCGCGAGCGGCGAATTTGTCTCCGCGTCCCAGGTGACGGCGCGCTCTGCCGTCGTCGTGCTGGGCGCGGGCGTCGCGACGACGCTGTTCGACACGGCGGATCCGGTAGGACAAACCGTCCGCATCAACGCGCAAAACTTTCGCGTGATCGGCGTGATGGAAGCGAAGGGCGGCACCGGGTTTATGAACGCGGACACGCAAATCTTCGTGCCGATCACGACGGCGGGCAGTCGCTTGATCGGCGGCAATCGTTTTCGCGGCGGCAATGTCGTTTCGACGATCAACGTCAAGATCACGGACACGAGCGTGCAGGATGCCGTGGTGCAAGACATTAGCAACGTGTTGCGCGAACGCCATCGCATCATCTTCCAGGACGATTTCACAATCCAAAGTCAGCAAGATATTTTGAACACGCTGAACCAGATCACGGACGCGTTCACGATTTTTCTCGGCGGCATCGCCGGCATTTCGCTCGTCGTCGGCGGGATCGGGATTATGAACATTATGCTCGTCTCCGTCACGGAGCGCACGCGCGAAATCGGTTTGCGGAAAGCGGTCGGCGCGCGCAAGCGCGATATTATGATCCAATTTCTGACCGAAGCGACGGTGCTGAGTCTGGCAGGCGGCATCATCGGCATTTTGTTCGGCGCGCTGATCGCGCAGATCGTTTCGGGGATCAATATCGGCACGACGAAATTGCAGACGGCGGTAGAACTGGACGCGATTATGCTCGCGGTGCTGTTCTCCGCGGCGGTCGGCTTGTTCTTTGGCAGTTATCCCGCCAGCCGCGCGGCAGGCTTGCACCCGATTGACGCGCTGCGGTACGAATAGTGGTCAGTGGGTAGTGATCGGTGGTCAGACAATCTCTACCCACTACCCACTGACCACCAACCACTGGTTTGTGAGGACACAATGAAATCAACAACGCGATGGATCGTTTTGCTTTGCGCTTTGACTTGTCTCTTTGCCGTGCCAACAATTTTCGCACAAGGTCCGACTGGATCGGGTCCGCTCGACGCGATGACGTTCTCCGGCGATCAGCGGATGGTGGGCGGCAATTCGGTGTTGTGGTTCTACTTTGATTACCCAGGTGATCGCTCGAAAGTCGAAGTCGGATTGAATTCGAATCTGGCGCAGTATTTGCGTCTGGCGATTTACACGCCGGAGCAAGCGCAAACCTGGATGCGTGATACGGGCGTGACGCCGATTGGCGTCGCGACGAAACCGAGCGAAGGCACGGCGACCGCGCAATACGATTTGTATTGGAGCGGCTCGTTCACACTCGCGGGACGCTATTTCATCGTCGTCACGAATTTCAGTCCGACGCCCAGCGTCTTTCGCTTGTCCGCGCGCGGCGAGACGATCACGCTCTATCCCACGCCGACGCCGACGCTCGGCATTGCCGCGCCACCCGCCACACCGATTCCGCAAGGCACATTGTCCGGCAAGCTCGTCTTCCAGACGAGTAGCGGCGGCAACATCTACACCGTGAACGGCGACGGCACGAATTTGAAACGCATCACCGACGGCGCGCTCGATCCGGCGTGGTCGCCGGACGGCAACGCGTTGGTGTACACGCGTTGGCAGACCAAGCCCGGCGTGTACATCGCGCGCGCGGATGGATCGTTCGAAACGTCGTTGGTCACGGTCAACCAGGCATTGTCACCGCAGTGGAGTCCGGACGGCTCGCGCATCGCGTTTGTGCGCCAAACCGGCGGCACGCTTCAAGATCGAACCGTATGCGTCGGCAAGTTTTGTTTCGGCGAATCGGCAGACCCGCGCTGGAAACTGGGAATGATCGCGTTCAAGATCAATCAGAACGGCGATCTCTACAACGAGTTCAGCGATCCGCCTTGCACGAATCATTGTTTTTCGCCGACGTGGAGCCAGGACAGTCGCTATCTCGCGTATGCCGATGGGCAGTACGGGGTTATGCGAACAGACACGCTGAGCAATACGCTCTGGATAATGTTCAATCACAATCCCAAAGTGCAAGCGGCGGCGTGGAGTCCGGACGGAAGCAAGATCGCGTTTCAAGTCAACCAGCACGATCATTGGGACATTTACGTGATGAACGCGGACGCGACGGGCGCCAAGCCGGTCACGCAACCCGATCCGTTGTCGTTCCGTCCCGCCAACAACGTCGCGCCGGTCTGGTCGCCGGATAGCAAACAGCTTTTGTTTCTGTCTGATCGAAATTGTAAATGGGAATTTTTCGTCGTCAACCCGGACGGATCGGGCTTGCGCCAAGTGCTGAAAAATGTCACCGATCTGACCGGACTGTACTATAATTTCTCCAACGAACGAATGGCGAGTTGGACCAAGTAATTTCAGATTTTCGATTGCCTATTTTCGATTCCGCGTGCGGGCAGGAGATCTTTCAAATCGAAAATCACAAATCGAAAATGAGATGAAACTTTTCGCCCGTTCATCCGTGATACAAGGTGCAAGATGCTCCGCAGATTCTCGTTAGGAGGTTCGAATGTTTAGCAAGACGAAATGGATTCTGGCAGGATTGCTCGTCGTCAGCTTGCTGGCGGCGGGCGTGGGCGGCAGTGTCGCGCTGGCGCAAGGTCCCAAACCGCCGCTGCCGGATGGCAAGGGCTGGATGCATATCCGTAAACTTAAGCTGGTGAGCGGCACCGGTCACGATGTCCCATCAAGACAACTGCCTGCACCAGTTGGTGGAAAAAGGTCACGAGCGCCGTTGAGGTTTGGCGGAACAGTTGGGATAGAT
>VGOB01000149.1 GCA_016865935.1 Chloroflexota bacterium
AAGGCGTGGGTATGCGCTGGAGCGATGACGGTTTCAATCATCTGTTGCATCTACGGCTCGCTTGGGTCAATGGGCGCTTCGATGCCTTGTTTGCATCCGAGCCCTCCCCCAATTGGTAGATGCGCCCCCTCTCACTTTATCCTCGCGGGCTTATCCATCCCTGTAACGCGCTGGAAAGATTGCGATCGAGAAATCGCGGTCGTCAAGAAGAAATATGCTTTGGAAAGCGCGGAAATCCATATCGCGTGGATGCTTCGACCGTACCTCGAACAAACCCGAATTCCTGGATTCGATTCGCTCGATTACCGACAACGCCGATCCCAGGTTGACAGTCTGCGGAAAGCCGAGTTGCTCAGACTGCAACGCGTCAACCTCAAGCAATACCAACAAACCCGCAAGAATTATCGGCTGACCCAAAGTTACATTCATCTCACGCTCGCTGAGCGGCGGAGATTGGCAAAAGACCTGGCTCAATGTATCTGCAACTGGGGCTTTGCGCGACTCTTTGCGGAATGTATAGACAAAGTGCATTTCGATCCCGCGCGAACCAGCCGCACGGTTGATGAGCAAGCGTTTGAGCAGGTCGTCTCACGCTTTGAGCAATTTCTTCAAAACATCGGAACGAACAGTCCGCTCCCGACGTTCGGCTTGCTGATTCACGACAACAATGAGACGGTGGCGAAGAAACATACCGAATTGATGACAAGATTCTTCCGGGCAGGCACGCTCTGGACCGATGTGAAAAACATCATCGAAACTCCTTTGTTCGTGGACAGTCAGTTGACCAGCATGGTGCAGCTCGCCGATGTGTACGCCTACGCCTTGCCGGTACCTGGAGAACAAAGAGGAAGAACTGTTTGACTGCATCTTCCAAAGAGCAGACCGCAAAGATAGCATCGTCGTCGGAGTACGACATTTTACCAACCCAGGATGCTCTTGCAAAATCTGCGCTGCCCACAGAAGGGGCTAGTCATCCACTGTTCATCCTCTCACGGCAGTCGCGCTATTCCTCCAAGCATCGGTCAATCTCCGCTGGCGCGACAGCGCGTTTTTGATACTTCTCCGCAAACTCGATGATGCTCGCGCGCGCGATCTGAATCGCCGAAGTTTTCCAAGCCGACGCGGACCGACTCTCCGGCTTTGCCCGTAAAGCGACGACCCAACCTGAGGGACTGCGTCCACCGTACTTATTTCCCCCGCGCGTTTTTCTTCGCGCGGGTTCTCATTTCGTACTCTTCCTCTTCCGTGTCTTCGCTCACATACGCCGGTTCGCCGCGCGCGCGGCGCGCTTTTTCTTCCACATAGTACGTATAGTTGCCGAGATATTCCGTCATCACGCCGTCGTCCAGTTCGACGATGCGATCCACGACGTTGTCCAAAAAATACCGATCGTGTGAAATTACCAGCACCGTCCCGTCGTACCCATCGAGTGCGGCTTCCAGGATTTCCGACGACCGAATATCGAGATTGTTCGTCGGCTCGTCGAGCAGGAGAAAATTCGCGCCGCGCATCATCAACTTGGCGATTTGCACGCGCGCTTTTTCGCCGCCGGACAACTGGCTGATCTTTTTCTGCGCGTCTTCCGGCGTGAACAAGAATCGTCCGAGCAGTCCGTACAATTCGCGATCGATCATCGCTTTGACGCCGCGCACTTCCTCCGCCAGCGTCGCGTCATAGTCGAGCGTCTGATGCTCTTGCGCGTAGTACGCCATCGTCGTGCTGGGTCCGATTTTGATTTCGCCGCGCTCCGGCGTTTCCGATCCCAGGATACAGCGAAACAAAACGGTTTTGCCCGCGCCGTTCGGTCCGATCATTCCGACGCGTTCGTGATGCCACACCATCAGATCGAGTCCGCGCAAAACCTGAGCCTGCCCTGAACCAGCCGAAGGGCCGTCAAACGATTTTTCCAGCGCGTTGATCTCCAACACCTTGTTGCTCCCGCGCCGCTGCGCGGCGAGCGCGACGCCGATCGTTTTGCGTTGCAAGCGTGGCTTGTCCAGCTTGTCCATCTTGTCCAGCCGCTTTTGCATCGAGCGCGCGCGGCGTACGAATTTTTCGCTCTGCCCGGCGTTCCAACTCATCAACCGCCGAATCGAAAAACGCAAGCGGTCAATTTCGTGTTGCTGAATTTCGTACATCTGTTGCTGTTTCAACAAGCGCTGTTTCTTTTCGAACGCGTACTCGGAATAGTTGCCGACGTAATGCGTCAGCGCGCCGTCCTCCAATTCGACGATTTCTTCCGCGACGATGTCGAGCAAATAGCGGTCGTGCGAAACGATGACGACCGCGCCGGGGTAATCGGCGATCAGTTTTTCCAGAAACGTTTTGCCGTTGAGATCGAGATGATTATCGGGCTCGTCGAGCAACAGCAATTCGGGTTGCTCGATCAACAGTTTCGCCAGTCCGACCAACTTTTTTTGCCCGCCGCTCAACGCGGACATCGGCAAATCGAAATCGGCGTCGCGGAAACCCAAGCCGCGCAGGGTCGCGCGCACGCGATTGTCGAAATTGAGCCCCCCTTTTTCTTCGAACGCGGCGACGGCGCGCGCGTGCTGATCGAGGACGCGTTGCAACTTGCGTTCGTCGTTGTAGACGACCGGATCAGCCATCTGCGCGTTCAAGCGTTCCAGTTCGCGTTCGAGCGCGGCGAGCGTCGGCGACGCGTCCAGCGCTTCTGCGATCACGGTGCGCGTCAAATCGAATTCGGGTTCTTGCGGCAAATAGCCGACGCGGACGCCGCGCGTGATGAAGACGCCGCCGCGTTCCGGCGCGTCCTTGCCCGCGAGCATTTTCAGGATCGTGGATTTGCCCGCGCCGTTGGGTCCCACCAAGCCGATCCGCGCGTCGTGATAAATTTCCCACGCCAGTTTTTCAAAGACGAGTTGCGCGCCGAAATATTGAGTTACGTTGTCGAGCCGTGCGACGGTGCCGATGACCATAGAAACCCCTGACGGAGGACGAACGACGGAGGACGGAACGTTCCGTCGTCGGTCTTCCGTCCTCCGTCAGTATTTTATCCCAAGTTGAATAACAACGCAAAAAACAAACAGCCACGCGCGAAAATTCGCGGTGGCTGCTGCTTCTTCTCTTTCGGATAAGAAAGATTATGCCGTCTTGGTGACGTTCACTGCTTGCGGACCCTTGGGACTCTCCTCAATCGAGAACTCGACCCGCTCGCCTTCGTTCAAAGAACGATAGCCCTCGGTTTGTTGAATCGCCGAGAAATGCACGAACACGTCCTTGCCGCCTTCGTGCGCGATAAAGCCGTACCCTTTCGAAGCGTTGAACCATTTGACGGTACCGATCACGCGATCTGCCATTGTTGTTTCACCTCCCTTCGCGCGAGATTACTGAGTAAGAAAAAAAAAGTCCAAACAAAAAACGCCCCTGCCACAATTCCGGCTGGAGCGTCGTCGTTCGATTACATCCTAACACAGCATTGCACTACGCAGTTATTATCGCTACTTTGCGGTTTTTGTCAAATCGCGGTGACGCCCGGGTGTAATTCACTTTGGGGGAAAAGTTGTCACGCTGGGCAGTTCGGCTTCGCTCACTGTAAACTCCGCGAAGCGTCTCTCCAGTACTTGCGAGATGCTTCGCTTCGCTCAGAACGACAGTTGCCCCCGAAAGTGAATTACACCCGTTACAATTCGCGCGTTGCTAAAACCATTCTACCGTGTTATAATCTGAAATGGAAGGTGACACGATGGAATCAATTGAACTGCGTATCCCCAAACCAATTCAAGCACTTGTGAGTGACGAGCAAGAACGCTTGCTTCGTTCTGCGTTGCGCGTGGCGGCTAAACAACGCGCGCATGAACTTGCCAAAGAACGCCACGAGGCGTTGACGCAGATTCACCGCTACGAGCGCAAGTACGGCGCGTCGCTGCCAGAATTCGAGCGGAAGAAACTGCGCGCGCTGAAAACGGTTGATGCCCACGAAGATTACAACGATTGGTTTTTCTGGACCGCCGTGCTTGAACGCGCCGACCGCGCAACGGACGCGTTCAAGCAAATGGAATCGGTCGCGTGAGAGAACAACTGTTTGCGCGTTACCGCAACCTGATTACGGGCATTGTCTCAGTTGACCATCGCGCGCGCGAAAACGTCGAACAATACAAGGCGAAATTGCTCCTCGCCGACGGCAGCAATTTGCGCGTGTCAGAAGTTTTCATAGACGGTGATCTGGTCAAGTACAGTTACTATTGGCTGGACGAATCTGATCAGATCATTGCCGGATGGGACAATGCCGCGCATCATCCCGAAATCAAAACGCATCCTCACCACGTTCACACTTCCGCCAGCGTGAACGAATCCCCAATCCGAAATCTGGACGACGTATTGGCTCTGCTTGCAAGAAAAATCAAGTAGCCACCCTCTATTCTTCACGACGCCATCCAATCAGGGCGATAACCACACTCCAATCCCCCGCTCCACCGCGCGCTGGTAGACGATGGGCGCGGTTGCCATATCGTCCATCGCCAGACCCAGGTTGCACGTCATCGTCCGCTCGCGCGCGTTTTCGCGCCCGCGCTTTTTGCCCGCAACCAACTCGCCGACGCTGGCGTAAATCGGCGGAATGTTTTGGAAATAGCCGATGCTCCGATAATGTTCCAACTGCGGCACGTCGTCCGTGCAGAATTTCGCTGACTCGCGCATCGCCGCGCCGTCCCAGTACGAATCGAAATCCACGAGCGACGCGAACGCGCCTTCCTTCAGCCACCCGGCTTTGATCGTCGCGTGCGGCTGGTGCAGGATCGGTCCCGCCGTCACGACGAGATCGAGCCCGTCCACCGCGTCGCGCGGTTGCTTCGCAATCGTCACGTCTACGCCGAAGCGTTCGCGCGTCTCGCGCGCGTAACGATCCGCCGCGTCCGGCAACACATCGTACGCGACGACGCGCGTGATCGGGAACAACACTTTCAGCGCTTCGAGATTCGTGCATCCTTGCACGCCACAACCCAGGATCCCTACTGACGACGATTCCGGTCGCGCGAGATATTTCGCCGCGACCGCGGTCGCCGCGCCGGTTCGCATTCCGGTGATCCAGGTGCAGTCCATCACCGCGAGCGGGATGCCGGTGTCGTCGTCGTTGAGAATCATCAAGCCGGTGATGTACGGCAAACCGCGCTTGAAATTTTCGGGATAGCCGCTCACCCATTTCATTCCGACGGAATGAAGCGCGGGAATATACGCCGGCATCGCGTGAATGAACGCGTCCGGTCGCGTGTGGACGCCGGGCTTGGGCGGCATTTCGACTTTACCTTCGCCATGTTCGCGAAACGCGACCAAGAGCGCGGCAATGATTTCCTTCATCGTCACGCCGGTTGACGCGACATCCGCTTTTGAAAGGTAGAGAATTTTTTGTTGTGACATGTTCGACTCCGAGTATTCAGTATTCAGAATTCAGTTTTAAGTATCCAGTTCTGAACACTGAATACTGAATACTGAATACTGAACACTGACTATTTGATGACACTCAACTCACGCCCCACGCGCGCAAACACCTCCAACCCGCGATCCAAATCCTCGCGCGAGTGCGCCGCGCTGATCATCACGCGGATGCGCGCTTTGCCTTTCGCGACAGTCGGGAATCCAATCGCCATTGCGAACACGCCGTTATCGAAGAGCGCGCGCGAGAATTGTTGCGCGAGCGGCGCTTCGCCGAGCATAATCGGTGTGATCGGCGTTGTGCTGACGCCGGTATCAAACCCGAGTCGCTTCATCGCGTCCTTGAAATAGCGCGTGTTCTCCCACAACGCGTCCACCAGTTCGGTTGATTTTTCCAGCACGTCCACCGCGGCGAGACACGCCGCCGTGTCTGCCGGAGTGATCGCGCTTGAAAACAAAAACGGGCGCGCGCGCTGGCGAATCCAATCCACGACGATTTTCTTTCCGGCGATCACCCCGCCCATCACGCCAAACGCTTTCGACAGCGTACCGATTTCGAGATCGAACTTGCCGCGCAAGTTGAAGTGATCGACGATGCCGCGCCCGCCGCGCCCGACCACGCCTTCGCCGTGCGCGTCGTCCACCATCGAGATGACGCCGTACTTTTCGCACACCTCGTACAATTTGTCCAGCGGCGCGATGTCGCCGTCCATCGAAAACACGCCGTCGGTCACCAGCAGCGCGCGGCGATAATTGCCGATGTTTTCTTTGATCACGCGTTCCGCGTCTGCAACGTCGCAATGCTCGTACACCAAAATTTTTGCAGACGATAACCGACAGCCGTCAATGATGCTCGCGTGATTCAGCCGGTCGGTGAAAATCACATCCTCCTTGCCGACCATCGGCGGGATCGCGGCTTGATTCGCGACGAAGCCGGATTGCACGTACAGCGCGTCCTCGACGCCTTTGAACGCGGCGATGCGGCGCTCGAACTCGCGGTGCAATTCCAAAGTCCCGGCGATACTGCGCACGGCGGCGGGACCGACGCCCCAATCGTCAATCGCTTTTTTCGCGGCGTCACGCAAGCGCGGATCGTTTGCCAGCCCCAGATAATTGTTCGTGCAAAAATTCAGCACGCGTTTACCGTCCACGATCATCCAAGGTCCGCACGGCGAGCCAATCGTGCGAAGATTGATTTTCAAACCCTGCTCTTGCAGGGCGATCATTTCATCGGAAATCCATTGTAGTTTGTTTGACATTGTAAACCCCTTGACCGGCGACCGACGACGGAGGACGGAAATCGTCGGTCATCGGTCGTCCGTCCTCCGTCCTCCGTCATCGGTCGTCCGTCCTCCGTCAATGCTCCCAATCCAAAATCACTTTCCCCGAATTCCCCGATCGCATCACCTCGAACGCTTTTTCGAATTCGGTGTAGTGAAATTTGTGCGTGATCACCGGACTGATGTCGAGTCCGCTCAACAACATAGATTGCATCAAGTACCACGTCTCATACATCTCGCGCCCGTAAATTCCTTTGATCGTTAGCATACTGAAAACGACCTTGTTCCAATCAATTGCCAGTTCTTGTGTTGGAATTCCCAGCAGCGCGATTTTTCCGCCGTGACACATATTTGCCAGCATCTCGCGGAACGCCTCGCCATTGCCTGACATTTCCAAGCCGACGTCGAATCCTTCTTTCATTCCCAATTCTTTTTGCGCGTGCGCGATCGTTTTTTCTTTGACATTCAGCGCGATCGTCGCGCCCAATTTCTTCGCGAGTTCCAACCGATACGGATTCAGATCGGTCGTGACGACAAAGCGCGCGCCCGCGTGCTTTGCGATTGCCGTCGCCATAATGCCGATCGGACCCGCGCCGGTGATCAACACGTCCTCGCCCAAAACGTGGAACGAGAGCGCGGTATGTGTCGCATTGCCAAACGGATCGAAGATCGCGAGTGTGTCGAGCGGAATCCTGGGATCGGCGTGCCAGACATTCGTGACCGGGATGCAGAGATATTCCGCGAACGCGCCGGTGCGATTCACGCCGACGCCCCGGGTGTCCTTGCACAAGTGCCGCCGCCCGGCGAGACAATTGCGACAGCGTCCGCAAACGATGTGCCCTTCGCCGGACACCACATTGCCGATCTTGACATCGTGGACGTTGCCCCCAAACGCCGCGACCGTACCGACGAACTCGTGCCCGATCGTCATCGGCGCTGGAATCGTTCGTTGCGCCCACGCGTCCCAGTTCCAGATGTGAACATCGGTGCCGCAAATCGCGGTCTTGCGAATTTTGATCAGCACGTCGTTGGCGCCCACCTCCGGCATCGGCGCGTCGTCCAGCCACAAACCCGGTTGCGCGAATTTTTTGACCAATGCTTTCATCGCCTCCACCTCCGCTTGAATTATACCACATTCACGCGCCGCGCAAAAAAGTAGGGGCGACTCGATGTGGTCGCCCCTACCGCAAGCCCGCAAACAAATCTTTTTCGCGCCGCGATTTTCTTCGCAAGCGCGACTCGATCAGAATGTAATATTCCGTGTTCCACTCGACGCGCTGATCCTCGGTGAGCCGCCGAATGAAATCGAGCGCGCGCTGCCGTTGGCAATACAGCGCGTTCTTCATCGCCTCGCTCTGCGCCGCCACGTCGAGTTTGGTCGTGATGCGATCGTCCGGCACTGCGTTCAAGCCCGCCACGCCCCAGCGCGCCACCAGACTCGCCGGCAAGACGCAGTGATAAAACTTTTGCGCCGCGTGCGCGCGCAAGCCCTCGCGCAAGTGGTGCGCGAACTGGGTCGCATCGCTCGCGTGGTGAAACGCGGCAGTCGCGGCGTGATGGATCGCCTGATTGTCGGCGGCGCGGGTGATCCCCTCCGGCGCAAACGTGACGATCACGTGCGGGCGCACTTCGCGGATCAGGCGCACCAACCGCTCTTCGATTTGCTCCGGCGCGACGCGATGCAACTCGCTCGGCGGAAAATCGAACAGGCACGCGCGGCGAATGCCGGACGCGCGGCACGCGCACGAGCGTTCGCGCGTGGGCGTGATCGGTTCGTCCGCCGGTTCTTGGGCGTGGCTGTGCGTCGCCGCGACGAGCGACACGGCGATCCCCTCGCTGGCGTACTTGGCAAGCGTGCCCGCCGGACCGAACAACTCGTCTTCCGCGCGCGCGAAAATCGCGAGCAGGGATAATTTCTCGCCGCTCCAACTGTGTTCGGATGCTGATTGAGAATTCACGCGCTTCATTTTACGCGGCTTGTCTTTCCTGGCAAATCGCGTCCGCACGCGCGATCTCTTTTTGCGCGGCGCGGAAACGCGCCAGCAGCGTAAATTCGCTTTCCTTGTTCAGCGCGGTGAGCACCCAGCGCGCGCACTGCGCGCAGCCGCCGCGCTCGCGATACCGCCGCGCGTCGCACGTCGCGCAATTGCTCACGCGCGCCATCGTCAACGCCAAGGCAAGCGCGTCGGGATGCGTTGAATCGAGCGGCGCGATCCGTTCGATCAGCGCGCGCCAACGCGCGCCGCGCGCGTCTTTCAGCGCGGGCGTCGCCCAGTGCGCGAATAAAAACTCCGGTCGATCAGCCATCGTTTATTCCATCCGCGCGTATTCTATGCCGCGCCGCTTAAAAAGATATTGGAATTCGCGCGGGGACGTAAGAAAGACGTAAGAACCCGCGCGCGCTTTTTGACAATTCTCGCGCAACGGGTGTATGATGCAGTCACATTGCAATCGCGTGTTGCATCATCAAGCGAAAGAATTCTGGCAACGGTCGGCGGTCGTCCGTCGCCGGTCGCATTTTCGGAGCATAAACAATGAAGTTTCTCAAAGCAATCGCGTTATTCATTTTCCTCGTCGCGTTGTGCCGCGTCGCGATTCCGGCATCTGCCGACGCGCCCGGCGCGAACGAAGACCCGTTCGGCGGCTTGCCGATCACCGGCACGATTCCCGACGGCGTCGGCGTCGTCGCGCGCTTCGGACTGTCGCCGCTGGGGTACGCGTTGCCCGGCGGCGTGCCCAGTTTCAAAAGCGGCGACGGCGCCACACCGCGCCGCGCGATCAACATCAGTGGCGCGTGGGGCAGGCAGAATCCCGCGCCGATGGGTCCGCTTTTGGCAAGCGAGAGTCCCGAGTCGTTTACGGTGACGATCATCGAACTGCCCAACTGCGCGACGCTGAAAATTCCGGCGGGCAAGGCGCGCTGGTTCAAACTCGAAACGTATCGCGATCGCCGCGTGCAAATCTGGTTGGACGATGAACGCGATGGCGCGACGACTGCTTCCGGCTTTTCTGTTTTTGGCGCGGCGGATCGTTATATGTTCGGCACCGCGCCCGGCGATGGCTGGCAAATGAACGCGTTGCGCGATGGCGGATCGCAGACGGCAAACTTTCTCGAAGGATTCGTCCTCGCCGTGTACGATCCGGATAATCTCAAACCGCTCTGGGCTTTTCGTCCGCCGAACGCCGCGATCCTGAGTGTCAACACCGACGCGCGCGGTTTGCTCCTCCCAGGTCCCGATGGCATCACCATCGCCGAAGCGACCGGCGCGGGCATCCACGGTTACGCCAATCACAATCGCAATGTGCCGCAACATCTCTTGTGGTACGAAGGACGTTTTCACGGCTGGGTCTTTGTGATGGTCTACAATCAAATGATCTGGGATAGCACCGCGAGCGTGTGCAGTCAACGCGTGTGGTAAACTAACGCGCGCGATCGCGCGCGCTGATGATCGGTGGTGGACACTTGCCGCGAGCGACGTGACGATGATGCGCGATACTTTGCTGACGAATCGCGACAATGTTGCCGACGCGATTTCTACGCGCGATGAAACCGCGCTAAACGCGATCCTGGAACGCGCGGCGTTGCGTTGCCGCGCGATGTTCCGGTGACGGGGGACGAAGGGATGAAGGATGAAAGATGAAGGATGAAAGATGAAGGATGAAGGATGAAGGATGAAGGATGAAAGATGAAGGATGAAGGATAGTGTGGGGCGTACTCTCCCTCTCTCCCCTTCTCCCCTTCTCCCCTTCTCTCCCTCTCCCCTTCTCTCCCCTGCTCCCGCGCTCCCACTCACATCTCCCCCCGCACCTCGCGTTCCAAGCGCGCGAAATACTCCACCATAAACGCGTGCCGCTCCTCTGCGATTTGACGCGCGGTTGCCGTAAAAATCCGCTCGCGCACTTTGCTCAACTTGACGACGAATTCTGCCGCCGCCGTATGATTCGAGTTGTGCTGATCGCGCGTGGCGACCGCGTCCGGCGCGGTCTCGCTCCACAGGCGTTGGTTGAGCACGCCGGAAATCGCGTACGCGCGCGCGACGCCAATCGCGCCAATCGAATCGAGTTTATCTGCGTCGAACAGAATTTTTGCTTCGAGCGTTTGCGGCGCGGTCGTGCCGCGAAAACGATGCGCGGCGATCGCGTGCGCGACGGCATCGGCTTGTTCCGGCGCAACGCCGCGCGCGAGCAAAAGCGCGCGCGCGCGCGTTGCCGCGGTCGCCGCGTGATCGCCGCCGCGCCCGGCATCTTCCTCGGCGCGCGTAATGTCGTGCAACAACACGGCGGCGCGCACAATCTCCGCATCCGCATTTTCGGCGCGCGCGATCCGTTCCGCCAGCGCGAGCACGCGCAAGACGTGATCGAAATCGTGCGCGCTTTCCGCAGCCGCGTAGTACGCTTTCGCTTCATCAATCGTCAGCATCGGTACTTGTCTCTCCGTTTAGAAATGATATAATAGGAATTGACACACTGATTTCCCTAGAAGGGTTTGGCGGGTGTTGAATTGGCAAGTATTCTTTCTCCCACAATTTGGGGAACAGCCGCCAACCCTTCTGGTTTCTCAGCGATTTCAACTTGCAGGATCAA
>VGOB01000150.1 GCA_016865935.1 Chloroflexota bacterium
ATCGCCTGAAGCACGTTCACTTCGCCCAAACGGTCGCCCACCGCGCGGAATAATTCCAACGCTTGCGCGTAACTCGCCAACGCCGTGTCACGGTCAGCGCGGAATTGCTGAACGTCCCCCATCGCCTGAAGCACGTTCGCATGAAGTTGCTGGTCTTGCCCAACGTCGGCAAGTGCTCGTTCGAAAGCATTTAAACTATCCGCCATGCGGTATGCTTTTTGATCTGATAGACCTTTGAAAAACAGCGCAAGAGCACGTGTGCGTCCTATTGCACGGTTGGCATTCACTTGTTCAAATAAGGTGGCAACAAATGATTCCAACTCGGCAAAGCGAAAAGCATCATTCAAGACTGCGCCGAAACTCCAGACTGCATCTGCACCTTTTTCTGGCTCGGCAACAATCAAATGATAAATGGATTCAACCTGGCGGGAAATTTCATCGGTTCCCGCGAAAAATTCGGCGGCGCGCGCGGAGAGCGCGCGGAATTCGTCGGGGTTGTCGCGCCACAAATGATCCAGCATCAAACGGCGCGTCAGTTCGTGGATGTTGTGTCCGCGTTCAGGAAACACTTCGACAAAGGGGAGGGTTTGCAAGTCGGCGTAGAGTTGCGTCGCGCGGTCTTTGAGTTCGGGACGGAGCGCGGCAAGAATATCGGCGTCAAACCAATGCGGGATTGCCGCCGCCCAAGTGAGGGAGCGGAGGTCGGGGGACAATGTATTCAGCAGGTCTTCCGTCACAATCCAATCGCGTTCGTCGGCTGTTTTCGCCGCGCGCAAGCGCGTGAGGAAATCGTCTGGCATTATTTCCACCTCGGCGCTACGGCTTCAAGCGTCATGACCACATTGCGCGGGAATCCATTCAACGCATCCACAATCCCGTGAATGTACGGACGGTCAAATTTCCATTGACGCGCGTGGACGTATTCCATCCATTCGTCCACGTCGTTAATGTTGTCCAGTGTACGGCGCTCACAAATATCTTCCCAGGGTGCGCTGGTTGCTTCGGGAACCTTTTGCCCAGCGACCACAACACAAAGTTGAGAGAGGCGCGGCACATGCGGCAAGAATGTCCCAGTGATCCATGTTTGCAAGTCGGGCGGGGCTTTTTCAAATGTGTCAATAATGACAACCAGGTTATTGCATGCCGACCGCAAATCATCAAAGAAAGCAGAGTTCAATTGCGCGAGGTTAAATTTGCGTGTCTGTTCGTCCACATTCAGCACGACAGAAATATCCATCGTGCCACCCGCGATATTTTCAGAGATGTTGGGAACACCGCGAAGCGCGTGATACGCGGCATCAAATCTCGCAAAGCGCGTCGCGCCAACCAATTCGCGGAATTCGTGCAATGCGCCTGCCAATCCAATTTCCGCACCCTTAAAGTCCAGGTGAACAACGCACCGATCAGCAGGACACTCATGACGTAAATAGCGAATGAGCAGAGACTTGCCCTTGCCCATCGTGGCTTGAACAAGGAGAATCCGCGTGTCTGTTGCGTTGTTCAACATCGCGCGGAAGAGTTCGATTTCGGTTTTACGGTTGGCAAGCGGTTTGCGTGGCATCGGCGTTATTTCTTGGAATCTGGCTTGACCTGAATGTTCAGATCGTCGTCGGCAACATTATCGGCAACACGCGTCCCGTTCCGTCCAACGCCGATGGACATATCGCCGCCGCTTTTGTTGCGGCTAATGTCAACACCGTATTGCGGCGCGGCGGGCTTGGTGTCAGGTTTTGCTTCAGCGCGCATCCCAACCTTGCCTGTGGTCATATTGCCTTCAACAGAAACGGATTTGAGGTTTCGACGCAATAGCCACACAACCACGACCACTGCGACCGCGATAATCAAAACGATCAGAACGATGCTCGTGCTGTCCATAACCGCCCCCTGTGAAAATGATTCTTCCAGCAAGCCCGTTGAACTACGATGCTATTATACCACGTCCTCGCGCACAAATCAAAAAGTCCTGCGCGCGCGGGATGCTTGCCCGCCGTCGTTTCAAAACGACGGCTCAACGAGGTGAAAACACGTTGAAACGTGTTGGACGTGACCAGCCAATCCGATTTATCGGATTTTCACCTGCTTGAGACGCCGAATTGATTCGGCGGTCAATGTCTCCGCCGCTTCACGCATCACGGTTCGGTTCGCGCACAAACAAAATCAAAATCAGAATCACGACGCAACTGCCGATCAAATTCGCGGTCAGCGGCGCGCCGATGCCGCCCCAATCGAACAGCAACCCGCCGAGCCAGGACGCGGGAAACGCGATCAAGCCGCGAAACATATTCAGTCGCCCGAACGCTTCGCTCCGCGCGGACGTCGGTACGGCGCGCGTCAGAAACGTGTTGACGACCGGCACCCAGGTCGCGGCGGTGAGCGCGAACAACAATTGCGCCGCGACGAAGATTTCAAATCGGCTCTGCGTGATCCCGATCAGCATCAACGGAATGCCGAGCGATTCGGAAAAGATCATCATCCCTTTGAGCGTGTGGCGATCCACGTACCGCCCAATCGGCATTTGCATAATCGCCCAGGACAGCGACATCACGCTCGCCATCAGTCCAAGTTGCTCGACCGAAAAATTGTACGACTTGACCAACATTCCGTTGATCAAGCCCCAGCCCATTCCCCACACGAACGAATCGCTGGCGCACGCGATAAAAAAGCCGCGCAAGCCGCGCGGCGGCACAATCGAACGCGCGAACGCGCGCGCGAAATCGCGCCACCGGATCGGATCGCGCGTCGCGCGCGTCTCGCGCAAAAATCGCCAAACGAGAATCAACGACGCGGCTTCGAACGCGAGTAAAATCGGAAAGACCCCGCCATACCCCAAGCGATCGGCAAGCCAGCCGCCCACAGGCGGCGCCAGCACCCCGGGCACGAGCCACGCGACCATCGTCAGACTGAACGCGCTGCCATGCTGTCCCGCTTGCGCCGATTCCGCCGTCAGCGAAGCAATCGCCGGACGCGAAAGCGCGGAGAATCCGAACAGGATGATCCCGCCGAGCAACAGCGTCCACACGTTCAACGCGCCCGCCAGCGCGAGCAAGATGTACGCGGTCACGCCGAACGCGCTTGCCGCGACGACGAACGGTTTGCGCCCGATTCGATCCGCCAGCCAGCCGCCCGCCGATTGCGCGAGCGTCGTGAAAATTCCGTTCATCCCGCCGATGCTGTTGAGCAGACCGACCGTCGTCATCGACGCGCCGAGCGAGAGCGCGAACGGTTGAAAGATCACGCCGTAGACGCTGTTGTGCGTACCGCGCAAAAACGAATTGAGCACGAGGACGCGCAAATTGCTGTACGCGGATCGCGTAGAAGAGTTTGTCAAAGAAACCTCACGCCGCGTTACGCGATGATGTTGATCGCGCGCGCGGCGATCATCGCCAGCGTCGTCACAGAGATAGACGCCTGCATCATCGTCAACGTCTTGGCGCGTTGCGAGAGCACCGCCGTGTCGGTTGCGCTGAACGCGGTGCTGTGACTGAACGCGAGAAACAAATAATCGAACCAACCGGGTTTCCATTCCGCCCAACCGGGAATCTGATTCGCCTGCTGCGGAAAGAGAAAATCGGAACGCGCGACGTGACCGCGCGCGCGTTTGTCCACGCCGCCGCCATCGATCATCCAATACCAAACGCTGAAAATGATGACGTTGATCGTCCACACGACGAACGCATCCCACAGCAGATCGAATGCCGCATCAGGGGTTTTGCGTTCCGTCAGCGTAAAGACCAAGCCCAGCGCGCTCGCCGCCAATGCGAACGTCCCGTAACCCAGGTACACGAACGTCGTCCAGCGCGCGGCGCGAACGAAATTCGCGAGCCAGAAGAAAACGATCAGCGCGATCACGCTCCACTCGAACCAGCCAATCAGCGCGTTCACTTCGGGATCGAAGAGATCCGTGCCGGTCACTTCTTCGATCAAGCCGGTCACCGTGAGCGCTTCCGCCAACAACGAGTTGAGCAGCGTCACGACGATCAGCGCGATCAACACGGACGATTGCGCGCGATGCGCCTCCACCCAGTTTTTGAAAGATGCCGGTGCCATTTTGCCTCCAATCAGTTTTTATACCATTGCCACCGCAACCAAATCCGGCGATGTCTCCGCGTCGAACGGATCGCCCTGCAAATTGCCGTAGAACGCGATCTCGCGAAAACCGGCGCGGCGCAACAACAATTCGATTTCGCTTTGCCGGTACGGACGTTGCGGCGTACTCTGCACCTCCACCGACCACGCGTTATCATTTTTCGTGAAGAGCGCGATGTTGAACGTGATGCGTGAGGCGTGACTCGTGGTCATTTGCGCCTCGCCCCCTGCCTCTCGCTCCTCGCTATAATCCGCGAATCGCCAAACGAGCGTCTCGCGATTCTCAAGCGTACCGGAATTGACCGCGAACCAGCGCGGTTTTTCTTTCCAGCGTTTGTCGTAATTCAAATTGTGCAAAATCAGCGCGCCGCCCGACCGCAGACAGACGCGCATATTCAGCAAACTTTCGAGCGCGGCGGCATCCGTCAAAACGTGCGGCAGGGAATTTCCCAGACACAACACCGCGTCGAATTGCGCGTGGAACGTCGCATACAAATCTTGAAAGCGCGCGACGGCGAATGGAATTTCAAGTCCGGCGCGTTGCGCGTTCGTCTGCGCGCGCGCGATCATCTGCGCGCTGATGTCGGCGCCGCTCACGCGATAGCCGCGCTGGGCGAGCGCGATCGAATGTCCGCCCGTTCCGCACGCGCAATCCAAGATCGAGCGCGCGTCGTGGCGCGCGAATACCGCTTCCAAGAACGGCAATTCCACCGCGAGGCGACTTTGCCAATCGGTCATCACATCGAAGAATTCAGCGAGATGGTTGTAGAATTCGGTTTCAGATTTCATGTTTCACGCCTTTGGGTTCAAAGTTCGAGGTTCAAAGTTCATGCCTCCCGCTCCTCGCCCCTCGCCCCTCACGCCACACGCGTCACAATCACACGGCGCGCGCCCGCGTCCAACAACGCGCGCTCCACTTCGTCTTGTGTAACCGCGTCTGCCAACGCGATCACGTTTCCGCCGCGCCCCGCGCCGGAAAGTTTTGCGCCACGCGCCCCCGCGCGCAACGCCGCGCCGACGAGCGTTTCGATTTCGGGCGACGAGACGCCGATCGCGCGCAGCAAGACCTGGTTCGCGTTCATCAGATCGCCGAGCGCGTCCACCGCCCCGCGTTCCAGCGCGGCGCGCGCGTCGCGCGCCAGCGCGCCGATCTGATCGAAGAGCGATTCGCAGCGCGCGCGATCCGCTTCCCACGCGCGGCGCACATCGCCCACCGCGATCTTGGTCGGCGCGGCGACGCCGGTATCCGCAATCGCCAGCGTGAACGGACGCGCGACGCGGAACGTTTCGATTGGCTGACCGCGCACAAAGTACACAGGTTGTTCAAACGCGATCACCGTATTGTCAATTCCGCTCGGCGTGCCGTGATGCAGCTTTTCCGTTTCGTATGCCAGCGCGGACACTTCGACTTCGCTCAGTGTGACGCCGAAGAATTTCGCCAGCGCGCGCACAATCGCGACCGATACCGCCGCACCACTTCCCAGTCCACTCGCCAGCGGGATCGTCGAATGAATCGCGATGCAAAAATTTTGCGGCGCGACATTCAACCGCGCGCACGTCGCGCGAATAATCGCCGCGAGCGGATCATCGGCGGGCGCATCGTCCAACGCGTACTCGCGCGCCAAATCGCGCGCGACGATCACCACGCGCGCATCGGCGCGCGGCTCAATCGTCGCCTGCGCGCGCACGTGGAAGACCGGCACGGCAATTGCCGGGCGCGCGTAGACGACCGCGTGTTCGCCAAAGAGAATGATTTTGCCGGGAGCCGTGGCGTTGATCATAGGTGATTGGTGATTGGTGATTAGTGATTGAACAATCAGTTGACTCGTCACTAGTTGACTAGTTGACTAGTTGACCAATTGACTAGTTGACCAATTGACTAGTTGACTAGTTGACCAATTGACCAATTGACCAATTGACCAATTGACCAATTGACTAGTTGACTGCCTTTCGTGTTATAATCACCGCAAGGAGTATACTATGGATGCCGAGATTCCGATAACGTCGGCGCGACTCGTTCTGATGTTCGCGCTACTCTTTGCCAATGGATTTTTTGTCGCGGCAGAGTTCTCACTGGTCAGTGTCCGCCGTACGCGCATCGAAGAATTGATCGCGCACGGCAACTTGACCGCGCAGACGGTCAAGCACGTCATTCACGATCCGGATCGTTTCATCGCCGCGACGCAGTTGGGGATCACGATCGCCAGTCTCGGCTTGGGCTGGATCGCCGAACCCGCGCTGGCGCATTTGATCGAGCCGATCTTCGGATTTCTGCCCGAGTCTATCATCGCGCCCAGCGCGCATCTCGTCGCGGCGGGCGCGTTAGCATTCGTGCTGATCACTTTTCTGCACGTCGTCGTGGGCGAGTTGGCGCCCAAATCCATCGCGCTGGCGTACCCGGAACGAACCGCGTTGTGGGTGGCGCGCCCCACCATCCTGTTCGAAAATCTTTTCCGCCCCGCAATCTGGGCGCTCAATGGCACCGGCAACGGCTTGCTCAAGTTGATCGGTTTGCGGCGACCGACGGGGCATCAACTTGTCCACTCGGTCGAAGAACTCAAGATGCTGGTCAGCGCCAGCATGGACTCGGGCGAATTGCAGCCGCGCGAAAAAGAAATGCTCCACAACGTTTTCGCGTTCGACGACAAGTCGGCGCGCGAAGTGATGATTCCGCGCCCGGATCTGATCACCGTCGCCGAAGATACCACGATCGCCGAGTTTTTGCAAACCTTCAGCGAAACCAGTCACTCGCGCTTTCCGATTTACGCGGGTAGCATTGACAACATCACCGGTTTCATCGCGATCAAAGACGTCCTGCGCGCGATTGCGTCGCGCGGCGCCAGCGCGCTCGATCAAACCGTGGGCGCGTTCGTGCGCGCGGTGCTGTTCGTCCCGGAGACCAAGCACATCGGCGCGTTGTTCGCGGAAATGCAAACGCAACAAGCGCAAATCGCGATTGTGATTGACGAATTCGGCGGAACGGCGGGAATGATCACGATGGAAGAACTCGTCGAAGAAGTCGTCGGGAGTTTGCAAGACGAATTCACGCACGAGCCGCCGCCGATCCGGACGATTGACGAGCGCACGACCCAAATCGACGCGCAGATGCGCGTGGAAGAAGCGAACGCGCAACTGCACCTGGCTTTGCCGGAAGACGAAGATTACACGACGGTAGCGGGCTTGGTGCTGTACACGCTCCGGCACATTCCCAAAGAAGGCGAACACTTGATCGTCGGCAATTTGAAATTGACCGTGACCCAAATGGACGGACCCAAAATCGAACAAATTCAGGTGACAAGGTTGTAAGATGTTTGAACTGACCCTCGAATTTCTGATCATCCTCTTGCTGATTCTGGCGAACGGCGTCTTTGCGATGGCAGAGATCGCGGTTGTCTCGGCGCGCAAAGTGCGGCTGGAGCAACAAGCCAACACCGGCAACGCCAATGCGCGCGCCGCGCTCGAACTGGCGAACGCGCCGAATCATTTTCTCGCCGCCGTTCAGATCGGCATCACGCTCATCACGATTCTGGCGGGCGCGTTCGGCGGCGCGACGATCGCCGCCAAACTTGCCGCGCCGCTGCGCGGCGTCCCCCTGCTCGCGCCGTACAGTGAAACGCTCAGTCTCGGCATCGTCGTCCTAACGATCACGTACCTCTCACTCATCCTCGGCGAACTGGTGCCCAAGCGGATCGCGCTGCACAATCCGGAACGCGTCGCCGCGCGCGTTGCCGCGCCAATGCGGACGCTGACGCGTTTGACCGCGCCGCTCATTCGCCTGCTCAATTTTTCCACCGACCTGGTTTTGAAACCGTTGGGCCTTCAGGGAAAAACGGAAGCGCCGATCACGGAAGAAGAAATCAAAATTCTGATCCAGCAAGGCACGCAAGCCGGGCTGTTCGACGCCGCCGAGCAAGACCTGATCGGGCAAATCTTTCGCCTGGGCGATCGGCGCGTGAACGCGTTGATGAGGTCGCGCCCGGAGATCGTGTGGATCGATCCGGCGAACGCGCCCGCCGACAATCAGCGCAAAGTCGCCGAGAGTTATCATTCGCATTTCGTCGTCGCGCGCGGCGATCTGGACGATGTCGTCGGCGTCGTGCATATCAAGGATCTGTTCGCCGCGAGTCTGGCGTGCCAGACGATTGACTGGGCAGCGATGGCGCGCCCGCCGCTCTTCGTGCCGGAGAGTATGCGCGCGCTGCGCGTGTTGGAAATGTTCAAGACTTCCGGCACCCACATCGCACTCGCGGTAGACGAGTACGGCATCGTGCAAGGGTTGATCACGCTGAACGATCTACTGGAGGCGATTGTCGGCGAAGTGCCGCTGGCGGGCGAACCCGCGCGTCTAGAAGCGGTTCAGCGCGCCGATGGCTCCTGGCTGCTCGACGGGATGCTACCGCTCGATCAGGTCAAAGAGCTTCTCAAACTGACCCAGTTGCCCGGCGAAACTGAAATCCAATTTCAAACCCTGGGCGGTTTTGTGTTGAGCCAACTCGGGCGCATCCCGGTTCCCGCCGATCACTTTGAGGTGTATGGGCTGCGATTCGAAGTCGTGGATATGGACGACAAACGCATAGACAAGGTCTTGGTCGCCCCCGCCACACGCCCGGCGACGCCCGCGCCATCAACCGAACGGAGATGAGTGCGTGGTTCCCGAACTCCACACCAAATCCAAAGTCTTGACGCTCTTTCTGGAACTCAGCCAGTACCCGATTCTCGCGCCGATCATTCGCGCGCGGATGCGCGAGGAACTGTTCGCGCGCGGCATCATCACGCGCGACGCGTTCGACGACGAAACGCGCGCCAAAGCGCGCCGCTCGCAGGAATTGGAAGGACTGATCGATCCGATCACGCAAGAGCCGCCCGACGTGTGGGAGCGGCGTCTGCAACAAACGCGCGACACGCTGACCGATTTTTACTTCGCCTACAACTTGCCGCACGATTCGTTCAAGGCGATCGTACAGGCGGTCGTCGCGCAACGCAACCCGAATCAAAAAGTGATCCTGTCGTTCCATCCCGAACTCGCGCCGATTGAGATGGTGATCGCGCAAGGCGAGTTGTACGAAAAATTGCCGGAAGCCGAACGCCGCGAAGTGCAGCACCATCATCAAGAAATGATCGTCGTCCTGCTCAAGGCGCTCGTCAGCGATCAATTGTCGTTCATTCGTGTGGCAAAAGAATATTTCACGATCAACGACATTGTGAACATCCGCGATCGCAAAATCGGCGAAGGAAAAATCGGCGGGAAAGCGGCGGGAATGTGGCTGGCGTGGAAGGTGTTGCAAAAACACGCCGCGGCGGAAGGGCTCGCTCCGCACGACATTCTGATTCCCAATTCGTTCTATCTCGGCGCGAATGGTCTGCACGATTTCAACACGCAGAACGATTTGCTGTTTTCGGTGGATCAAAAATACAAATCGCACGCGGTCATCGAAGCCGAGTATCCGGACATTTTGCAAGCATATCTCGCCGCGCGCATCCCGGACGATACGATGAATCGGCTGTATCTGCTGCTCGCCGAAATCGGAAAATGCGCGCTGATCGTTCGCTCGTCCAGTCTGCTCGAAGATTCGTTCGGCACGTCGTTCGCCGGCAAGTACGACAGTTTTTTT
Source organism: Chloroflexota bacterium (assembly GCA_016865935.1). GTDB lineage: Bacteria > Chloroflexota > Anaerolineae > UBA4142 > UBA4142 > VGOB01. The sequence continues at coordinate 9,699 of VGOB01000150.1, forward strand.
CTGCCGAATCAACGTTCGGTCGAAGAAAATCTGCAAGACCTGGCGACCGCGATCAAAAAAATCTACGCGAGCGTCCTCAGTCCGAACGCGCTCGTCTACCGGCAGCGTATGGGCTTGGTGGACTATGACGAGCGGATGGCGATCCTGATCCAAGAAGTGCAAGGGGATCAACACGGCAGATATTTGTATCCAGCACTCGCGGGCGTCGGCTACAGCCGCAATCTCTGTCGGTGGAATCCGCACATTCGGCGCGAGGATGGCTTTTTGCGTTTGGTGTGGGGCTTGGGCACGCGCGCGGTTGAACGCGTCGACAATGATTTTCCGCGCCTGGTCGCGCTCAGCCATCCGAACTTGCGCCCGGAGCCGAACGCGTTCGAGATGAAACGTCACTCGCAGCGCTTTGTGGACGTGATCGATCTGGAAGCGAACGCGCTGGTGACGCATCCCATCGCGTCCGTGATATCGGCAGACGATCCAGCCGTGCCGTATCTCGCCTCGGAAGACAAGGACGATTTTCTCCAACCGCTCTTCGCCGATCCGCGTTTGGTGCCGCCGGAAAAACTCGTGCTGACGTTCGACCGCGCGTTGAAAAAGACGCCGCTCGTGCCGCTGATGAAAACAGTCCTCAAACGTTTGGAGACGACGTACAAATTTCCAGTGGACATCGAATTCACCGCCGACATTGTGACGCAGAATTCCGGCGCGCCGCGCGTCGTTTTGCATCTTTTACAATGCCGTCCGCACACGCAATACGAATCGGGACCGATCGCGGAAATTCCGGGGAACATTCCGCCGGCGGACAAGCTTTTCTTCACGCGCGGCTTGGTGCAACAAGGCGTCGTGTCTCAGATCGCCTACGTCGTCTACGTCAACCCGGAAAAGTACAGCCAGATGGCAGACCCGACGCTCAAACACGAATTGGCGCGCATCGTCGGGCGGCTGAACAAACGTTTGGAAGGCAAGACGTTTATCTTGATGGGCCCCGGACGCTGGGGCAGCGCGAACATTGACCTGGGTCTGCCGGTGGGCTACGCCGACATCAACAACACGCGCGTCTTGGTCGAAATCGCGCTGCCGCGCGGCGAAGGGATTCCGGATGTGTCGTACGGCACGCACTTTTTCCAAGACCTGGTCGAAGCGCGCATCTATCCTCTGCCGCTCTTTCCGGCTGAACGCGGGACGATCTTCAATCGCGCGTTCCTCCAGGCATCGCCCAACGCGCTTGCCGAGCTATCGCCGCAAGACGCCGAGTACGCCGAGTACGTGCAAGTGATTGACGTTCCCGCCAGCGCCGACGGGCGACAGCTTGAAGTAGTGATGAACGAGGAACAAGGAGAAGCGCTCGCGTATCTCAAGTAATCAGTAGACGTTATCAATAATAAGGATTTCGGCTTATCGTCGCAGGCGACGCTTGCGATGTCGAATCCGAAGATTGTGCAAACCTGTTGCCGACTCTATAAATCCATCTGCACAATCAGATCGCGTATTGC
>VGOB01000151.1 GCA_016865935.1 Chloroflexota bacterium
TCGTTGTGGTTCAATCGCGTCAGACGTTTGAGAGCGGCCTCCTGGTTGCCCATGCCGCGAACCAAGGCGGCTTGATTGCCCGTTGGGCGGTCCAGGATCGCCAACACGTAGTCGGTCAGCCCTTTAATTTGATGCCCGTGAGCCCAGGGCAACATCGCTTGGATATATTCTTGAACGGCTATGGTATCGTCTGGTGTGGTCATCCATCGATTATGCCACAACAAGACAATTTTACGTAAATTGACTCTACTGAAAAAAGGTCTCTGAATGTCGTTTTCGATAATTTTTCACGCTCGTTTTCTAACCCAAAAGTAGTACGCGAGCGAGTTTTTTCAGTGGAGTCGTAAATTACAAATGTGTCCTGACATCAGCCCCCTGCCCCCTTTCCTACGAGGAAAGGGGGAAAGTTGCTCCCCTTCCCTCGCAGGGAAGGGGCTGGGGGTTAGGTTGGTTGGCAAATCAATAGACTTTGCACCAGCCGTCCTGGCTTACCATTCGCGTTTTGGGGTTCGCGATTTGCGGAGACGAGCATTTGCGCCGATTCGCCAACCGCAGCGCAGAGTTTATGTTTTTTTCTCTGCGTCTCTGCGTTCTCTGCAGTCAATTTGCGGCGCGTTTATCGCAGTCGCCAATCAGCCAGCGCGCGCACGTTTTCCGCCGCGACATCCGCTTGAATGACGTGAACGGGCGCGATGACATACCCGCCCTCGGTCGCCAAATCCGCGACGCGGCGACGCACTTCGGCGCGCACGTCGTCGGGTGAACCAAAGGGCAAGACGCGTTGTGTATCAATCGCGCCCCAGAAGGAAATGCGCGCGCCGTATCGTTTTTTCAACTCTGCCGTATCCATCCCGCGCGCGGCGACTTGGACGGGGTTGAGAATATCCATCCCAACTTCGATAAAATCGTCGAGCAGCGGCACGACGCTGCCGCAACTGTGGAACATCACACGCGCGCGCGTGCGCGTTTGGATGAGCGCGAGCAGTTCCGCGTGATAGGGCTTGATCATCTCGCGGTACGTCCGCGGCGAAATGAACAAGCCATCCTGTCCGCCCATATCATCGCAAACCAGAATCACGTCGAGCGCGTGCCCTGCCAGTTCGAGCAAGCGCGCATAGCGCGCCTTTTGAAAATCGGTGACGCGGCGCAAGAGCGCGTGCGCCATTTCTTTGTTCGCTGCCAGATCGAGCATAAATGTTTCAAAGCCGCGCAGGTACCACGCCATCCCGAAAATTTCCGTCCAACCCAGGTTGCCGACGACTGCGTATGGACTCTCGCGCAATGTCGCCGCCTGCTCCGCGATTCCCGCAAAGCGTTGCGGCGCGAGGGGATCGGGCGACGGATAATTCTCCAGATCGGCAAGCGTGGCATTTTGGAGCGGCGACGCGACGAGCGTATAGTGCCCGCCGAATCCTGCGGCTTTGCGATACGTGACGCCCCATTCGGAAACCAGCACGCCCGCTGCGCTAGGAATTTCTTTTTCGGGATCCGGCGCGCGCTCGAAAATACCGATCACATCAACACCGAGCGCTTGCCGCACATCCTCGTCTACGAGAACGCTTTGCGATTGTTCGCGGATGAGTTGCCAGCGATCCGGCAAGCCCAGCGCGCGGCGCAAGCGCGCGTACGCCGCGACGTTGAGCGTCGTGACGAATGATCCGCCAAGATCGAACGGCGCGCGGTCGGGTTGTTTGTGTTCGAGCGCGGTCAAGACGCGTTCTTTGCCGATGAGAGTCATTCTTCTTCCTCTGGCAACTTATTCTGAGGCGAGATACTGCTTAAGCAACGCGTGCGCGTGCGCGACCGATTCGGCGTTGGCGACCAGGTTCACACCCGTTGGAAAGCGCTGCTTGAGCCGCGCCGCATTCAATTCCGATTTGGGCACGGAGATGCGGACGAGCGCGACGCGCTTGGGCGCGGCAAGCGCGTACAGCGCGTCCACGTCGTTCTGCTCTGGCTGACCCAGGTCGAGCGATTGGACGCTGGGAATGCGGAGCAGATTTTGAACCTGGTGCATCCCGTTGCCGCAGAAATGCACACCGATGCCGCCCAGTTCGTCTCCCAGCCGTTGATCGTGCGGCAAAACGATGTCGCGGTACATTTTGGGCGAAAGGTTGATCATTGAATCGTCGCGAATCAACAAGTTGCCTTTGATCATCACCGCGTGCTGATGACAGTATCCGTCGTCCGCGCCTTCGCGCGTCAAGCCGATAATCGCGCGATAAACGCGGAGCATCTGGATCGTGATCTTGTCGAGCAGCGCGCGCACGAGTTCGACCTCGTCGTAGAACGCGGGATAGATCGCCGAACCCCACAACAATTCGGCGGTGCTGAACGGACCTTGCAAGTCAGGGAGCGTAAAGCGGAGCGCGGCGCGACAACGTGGATAATCCGCGACGACGGTGTGATAGTACGCATACTGATCCACGACGCGTTGTCCCAGTCCCGCGCGCACGTCGGCAAGTGGCGCGTTGACGATGTCGCGAATCTGTCGAACATCGCCGAGCGGCGTCACCCAGGGAGGGTTGTTCTCGACGAGGCGAGTCTCCGCGCCAAACATCGAGGCAATGACGACGGTGCCGAGATTGGGACGCAAGCAGTACGGCGCGTCGTCGCGCAGGTCAACCGCGCGGTACAGCGAGGTAAAGCCACCGAGCAATTCGTTGACCATCATCTTGGCTGGATCAGCGAACGCTTCCGCGTACGGATAAGGCGCGAGGTCCGCACTTTCAAGCGGCAGATAAATCGTTAGCGGCAAGCGATCCACGGGCGCATAATCGAGCGCGGCGCGGCGACGCGCGCGTGCCTGCTCGACGTGCGCGAGATCGATCCGTTCTTCGACACGATCGAGAATTCGCCGAGCAAGGTCGTCGGCTTGATTCATCCCAGCACTCCCGCGTTTTGCAAATCGGTACGAATCGTTTGCTCTGCATCGGCGTGCAACGTGGTGAACGGCGCAGCGGTGTAGTGTTCGCAGATTCCTAGTTGATTCAACGCGAGTTTCAGGCACGGCAGCCACTGTCCGTGCGTGTGCAATTTCCACAGCACCATCAAGCGCTCTTGCAGTTGCCACGCGCGCGCCCAATCACCCGAACGCGCGGCAGTGAAAATATCACAGCACAGTTTCGGCGCGACGTTCGCCAGACCCAGCACCGCGCCGTTCGCGCCGCGCGCGATGCTGAGCGCGGCGACGCCTTCCGCGCCTTGATATACCTCAAAGTCGGGACGGGTATATTTAATCGCCAGCAAGTTTTGAAAGCGAGTCATATCGCCCCAACTATCCTTGACCGCGATGATTTCGCGCGTCTCCGCCATCCGCGCCACCGTCGCTGGCTCGGTGATCGTTTTGGACATCTGCGGAATATTGTAGAACATCGTCGGCGCGTCGAGCGCGCGCGCGACGGTGATCGCGTGCGCGGCGATTTCGTCCTGGTTCAGCGAAAAGTAAAATGGCGCGTTGACGACGACGGCGTCGCCGCCCTGCCTGAGCAGGCGCTTCGCCAGGTCAATCGTTTGGCGCGTGCCGACGCCGAACGCGCCGACGAGCACGGGCACGCGTCCTTGGCATTGTTCGCTCGTCGCGCGCACGAGTCGCTCTTTTGTTTCGTCGGGCAGGGCGGGACCTTCGCCGCTGGAGCCAAGCACGAAGACGCCCGACACGCCGCCCGCAATGACGTGCTCGAGCAGTTTGGTCAAGCCGTGTTCGTCGAGCGACTCATCGGCTTGCAAAGGCGTAACGAGTGGAACGATGATGCCATCGAGTTTCAAAGTCATTCTCCTCGTAACTGCTCAGCCCATTGTCATGCTGAGCGAAGCGAAGCATCTCGCTAATCGCGAATTGCGAGATTCTTCGTCGCAAAAACCGCTCCTCAGAATGACAGCCTGAGCAGTTACTTCTCCTCAAGAAAGATAAAGTGGATATTTGCCCCAGCGCCGCGCCGCGTCTGACATCGCGCAGATATTTTTTCCCGCCACATCGGCTTCGATATTGTGAACGCTGGCGAGGATGTAGCCGCCGCCTGGCGCGAGATCGCGCAAACGCGTTTTCACTTCGGTTTCGACCTCTTGCGGTGAGCCGAACGGCAGAACGTGTTGAGTGTCAATCGCGCCCCAGAAACACAACGCATCGCCGAACTCGCGCTTCAAGCGCGCGGTATCCATTCCCTCCGCCGCGACTTGAATCGGGTTGAGAATGTCCACGCCGATTTCGATCAGATCGCGGATCGCGTAATAGACCGCGCCGCAGGAGTGATACCAGATTTTCGCGCGCGTCTTGCGTTTGATCGTCTCGATCAGTTTTTTCTGGTACGGCTTGATGAACTGGCGATACATGCGCGGCGAGATGACGGGACCCGATTGCATCGCGAGATCGTCTTTGAACGCGAACACGTCCAGGTGCGCGCCGACCGCGTCGAGAAACGTGCTGATGATGTCGTTCTCGACGATAAAGATGCGTTCGAGCAATTCTTCGGCGAAGGCGGGTTGCGCGGCAAGGTCTTCCAGAAACGTGTCGAACCCGCGAATCATTTGCGCGCGCTCGAGAATATGTCCCGACACTTCGCCAAGCACCGCGTACGGCGTTTGCTCGCGCAGAAAACGCGCGCGCTCGGCAAGACCTTGGACGCGCTGCGGATCGGCGCCATCGGGGAAAGGATACGTTTTCAAATCGGCGCGCGTCGCGTTTCGCAACGGATACGCGCTGATGTGGTAGCAGGTCGCGCTCTCGGCGCGATGCCAGGTCGTGCCCCATTGATCGATCAACGTGTCGTCGGAGATGATGCGCGTGCCGTTCTTGGGTCCGCCGACGCGAATGCCGCGCACGTCCGCGCCTAATTTTTGCAGCACCGTTTCGGACGGCTTGGCGAGTTGCCCCACCACGTCCCAGAGTTCGATCGGCTCGGCGATGCCGAGACATTTGAGCAAGTCGGCGTACGCGGTCGCGTGAATCGCGGTGGGTCCGCAACTGCCGATGTCAATCGGTACGCGATCGGGTTCTCGATGATCGAGCGCGGTCAGGACGCGTTCGCGTGGGTTCATCGTATAAGAGACTGTCCGATTTCGCAATTGTCGGAAACCAGGGTTGCCTGCAACTCGTGAATGTCCACATCACGCGGACTGACTTTGTACTGCACCGCCAGCGCGGCGGCAGTGCCCGCTGCCTGACCTTGCGCCATGCTGATCGGAATAACGCGCGTGGATGATTGCGCTTCGTGCGTGGCGGAGATCGCGCGTCCAGCAACGAGCAAGCCATCTACACCCCTTGGTACCAGGCAACGATACGGAATCTGATAAGTCGGTGGATGCATGGTTTCCAGACCAGCATGATCGGGTGTGTGGATGTCGAGATGGTACCCCCCCAATGCGATCACATCGTCGAACGTGCGTCCCGTCATTAAATCTTCTTGGGTCACCAAGTATTCGCCTTCCATGTGATTCGTTTCGCGGACTCCAAGGTGGCTTGGAGTTGTCACCAAGCGGCAATGCTCAAACCCAGGAACGTAGCGCTGGAGGAATGTCATCCATACTTGGGTTTGGCGCATCCCTTCGATTTGCGCGCGTGCGTTGTTGGCGGCATCATTCGGATCCACGTCTTCCACGCGTGAAGCAACATGCATCACCTCGCCGACCTGGGGGAAAGCGACGGCAGGAAAGACCGCGCGGGGGAGGGGCAAGCCATCTGCCTTGGCTTGTTGGATCAGCTGCTTGAATGAACCCATCACAAAGACCTCTGCCGTGTGCATCTGATCGAGCAGGGCTTCAGGGTCTTTCAACGGAAAGGGACGAATCTGGTCGGGATGGGCGGCAAAGTACGCCAATAGTTTCTCAAAGTCCACATTGCCGACAGTGACTGTCCAAGACGAGACTTGCACCTTGTGATCACCCGCTCTGCCGCGAATCATATTTGCGCCCGCCATGCGCGCGATTTCGCCCGTGTCGGTACAATCCACGATCACTTTGCCTTCATAAAGATGCAAGCCCTCGCGATTGAAAACATAGACGCCGTGAATGTGTGCCTGATCGTCGACGCGTTCAACCCGCACATCCACCGCGAGACTCTGCAACCACACGGCGACACCTGCCGCGGCGGCCTCCTGCGTCGCGATGATCTTGACCCAGTTCCCGCTCGTCCCAGTCACGCTCGACGTAATCGGATCGAGGTACGTCTGGGTCGCGCCGCCGACCTTGCGGAGTTTCTCGATCAGTTCCCACGCGATGCCGCGCACAACCTGCTGACCTTGCAAGTTGTGAAATCCCATCCACGCGGGAATATTCACAGCATTGCCACCCAGGAACGCGAGACTCTCGACAATCGCGGTGCGTGCGCCGTGTCGCGCCGAAGCCATCGCCGCGGCGATGCCGGTCGTGCCGCCACCCACCACGATCACATCGTACTGGTGTTTCGTTTTGATCGGAAATGTTTTCGTTTCGCTCACTCTATTCCTCCCTTTAGTTGGCGGTATAGGGTATCGAATGTCTTACGAATCGGCAACATACTCGAAGTCAGAATACTCAGCACGCCCTCGTCTTTCCACATCCGCGCTTCTTCGGTTGAAAATGCCGTCGTGCCAACTGGAATGATGTCACGGATTTGTCGGATGACTTGTTTCATCGCGCTGATCATTTCAGTCCGATCCGGTTTGCCAATCAAGTTCATTGACTGCGCCAAATCGCCCGGACCGATGAAAACCATGTCCACGCCGGGCACGCGCGCGATGTCGGGCGCATTGCGGAGACCTTCGACCGTTTCGATTTGCACGATGAGCATCGTTTCTTGATTCGCGATCTTGACCCACTCGTCAATCGTGTACGCGCCGTAGTTCGCCGCGCGCGTCACGTTCGAGATGCCGCGTTGTCCGAGCGGCGTGTACTTGGTTTCATAAACGAGCGCGCGCGCTTGCTCGGCGGTGTTGACCATCGTCACCTGCAGCCCGCCCGCGCCGGCTTCGAGCGGCGTCAGCAAAAAGCCGCGCTCGTGCGTCGGCACGCGCACGATGGGTGTGATCCCTGCCGCATCCGCCGCCATAATCAAGTTCGGTAAATTGGGCGCGACGATGCCGTGTTCCGCGTCGAGCATCACAAAATCAAAACCGGCTTGACCGATCAACTCGACCAACCAGGGCGAATCGAGTTGCACATTCGGTCCGATGACCGGTTGCTGGTCGAGCAATTTACGTTTCATGCGATTGGGATGCATTGAATCTCCATTCACGAATTGAGGATTGTGTAGATGAGACGACACGTTTCTGCGCGCGTCAGAATATTTTCGTCCGCGATTTCACAACGCGTCAAAGTAGTTGCGAGCGTGTCGCGAGAAATATCGGCGCGCCCGAATTCCTGATTGAGCATTTCGATGAATTCTCGCGCGCAGACTTGGCTTAGCTCTACCGCAATTTTCATCAACTTGCGCGCTTGCGCATTTGCATCCAGTTTGCCGCACGCGAATTGGGCGGCTGTCTCTGCCCACGCGCGCGCGGTTGCCAGCGTCAAAGGATCGTTGGGTCGGGCGTCGTACGATGCAAAGAAACCTTTCGCGCCAAGGTATTGAACCGCCGGCACCCAGACTGCGTCCGTCGCCATATCAAATTCGTTGAAGAACGTGATCATCGAGCGCGCGCGAACAAGTTTTTGCTGAAGTTGTTCTACGCGCAATTTGCCAGGCATAGTCTGGGTCTCGTGCGCCAACACCGCCGCGATCCCGGCGGCTTCGCCCAGCTGAATCAGCGTCGGAGTTTGGCGAATCGTCGCCCACGCGACGTGCGTCACCGAAGCCGCGGTTGGCACGAGTAAGTTTTGAATGTGCTCCGGCAACATAATGCGATACGGCACTTGACCTGGGCGCGAAATTTCCATCTGAAAGAATTGTCCATCGCACAACGTGCCTGGCATTCGGTCAGTCGTGCAGGGAAGCGAATCGAGCGGAAATTCGGTGATCGCGATCGAGTCGGCGTGAATTGGCGCGCGTTCCAAGCCGGGCGCAAGCACGCCATCGTGTTCGGTGAACGTGTAGCGTCCGTAAGTCCGTCGCGCTTCGCGGATGTACATTTGGTACGGAATGTTGTCGCTGTCCACAAATTCGTCTTTTGCCAAACCCCACTGCCGCGCCATTGCGCGAATATCTTCCGGCACCGCGTCGTCATTTTGCAAAAAGTACATAATGCCCAAAGCATGGGCAATGTGACGCTGGGCAATTTCTCGGCGTTTGTCCCAAGTTGCTTCAGGATACGCCTTCCCGGCGCCCGGAAAATTTGTGGCGTTCCAACTCCGCTTGCGGTTGGGCAACGCGTGCCCATGAAAAACATGGTCTTGCGCGATCATATCGCGCAGTTTGTATGTCAGAAAACGATGATGCAGGGCGTAGCGTTTGGTTTCTGTGATTTCAGGGTCTTCGACAATCCCCAAATAATTCAACCGATCATACCCGTCCGGTTTTTCCGGCAGTCGCCGATTGTCGAGATCGCAACTCACGCACAAACGATAACTGTAATTCTGGATGTTGTCGTCGCCTTCGCCGGTGCTCCCCGCGTACAACCCCATCGTCGTCCACTTGGGGAGCAGATTCAGTTTGCCGCGCGCGGCAGCGATCGGAAATTTGCCTGGCACAAAGCGCGTAAAGATGCGCCCCGCGTGCGATTCGCCGTACTCGGCGCGCGCTTCGCGTCCGATCCGATACGGCACACCCGCAATCGCGGCGAGGTCACCTTCGTACGTCGCGTCAATAAACACCTGACCGTCGAGTCGCAGAATCGAGCCATCATCAAAAGACTTGACGACAACTGTTTGGATCACATCGCGCGCGAGTTCAACGGCAATCGGATAGCAACGCTTTAACAATCGGATTTTGGATTCCGCGCCGACGATGTCGTTCAAGATTTGCTCGGCGACCGACGGCTCGAACGTAATCATCGGATTGTTTGGATCGAGCGTCGTGCAAACTTGATACTGTTCCGAATCAGCGCCGTACGTTGTGCGATAATGTTCAAGCACGCGCCGTTTGAATTCTTCGACGAAGGGCGAACGCGCGCCGGGGTAGTGCGTCTCAATCGCGCCGAGCGCGGCAAACATTCCATCGAGATGATCGTCGTACATCACGATTTGCGTTTCAATGCCGGCGCGGGCGGCGTGCACGGCGGCGGCAATTCCCGGAACGGTGCCACCCAAAATAATCAGTTCGGCTGATTTCGTCGAGTTGCTCATTCGTAAAACCATTTGATCGGAACGCGCATCAATTTCAGCGAACGCGCACCAGCGGGTTCATCGGCTTTCATCACATAGTACGTGAGGATTGCGTTATCACCGACGAAGGTGCAACTGGGATAGGAGAATGTAAAGTCGGGGTCGTCTTCCAGAATCTTGCGGCGCGACCAGGGCCACGTATTACCTCCATCTGTACTGATGGCGCAAGCCAGCGGACGACGAACTCCGCCAAGCGATTCTTTCCAGTTATAGTGCCAGTTCCAGATCAGCAAGAGATCATTCGAGTTCGGGATGCGGCGCAACAACGACGGCGCAACCGGTGCGACGACTTCGAGCGAACGTAGATCGTGCCAAGTCTCACCATCGTCATTGGATTCCGCGCGATAGATCGTCCCCATCGCGGTTCGTAGAATGAGCAAGAGCGAACCGTCCGCGCGCTGAACTACGCCCGGCTCGTTGCAACCCGATTCGCCCGAATCGGACACGCGTGGCAATTGGATCGGAGCGCCGATCTGCCAGGTTTTGCCGCAGTCATCCGACCGCGCGATCCGCACGGACGCATAATGCGCGTGCCAATCCTCAGTCGTGTGAAGCGGCGCGATGATGCGCCCCGAAGCCAGCACGGTCAAACGATCGTGGCACGCAGTAATGTAACCGCTGTGAGTGATCGGCTGTGGCGCCGACCACGTTTTGCCTTCATCGGTTGAACGGCAAAACATTCGGCACGCGCTCGAACTCGAATCGCGATGGCTGTACATCAATGCGACACTGCCATCGGCAAGCCGCGCGAATGCCGGCGACATCACGTTCAGTCCCGCATTATTCTCAATCAGCACACGCTCGCCCGACCACGAATGTCCGCCGTCGGTGGAGAACATCCCGGCGATGTGCGCTTTGAGATTATCGGTCTGAATGTACTGCGGCAAACTGGGCGTGGCTTCGATTGCGCGATTCGGTTCGCCGGCTTGATTGAAAAAGCGCGACCACGCCAAGAGCAACCGTCCATCGGCGAGCTGAATCAGGGACGCTTCAGAATGGCGCAGATAGGTCGCATCCGCTTGAAGTAGAATCGTGCCAGTCGGTTTGTTCATTGTGCGCTTATTTCTCCTCGACGCGCATCCTCGGATCGAACGCATCGCGCAGACCATCGCCAACAAAATTGATGCTGAGCACACAGATCGCGACCATCAGTCCTGGCGGAATCCAAAACCACGGCATTCCACTCAAGATGCTGATGGATTGCGCGCTGTTCAGCATCTCGCCCCAGGTGGGTGTGGGTGGGCGCACTCCCAAACCGAGAAAGCTCAAACTCGCCTCGGCGAGGATTGCCGACGCGACCCCGAAACTAGCGGAAACGATGATCGGCGCGGTAACGTTCGGCAAAAGATGGCGCGTCATCAACAAATGAGCCGGTACGCCGACGCTGCGAGCGGCGGTTACGAATTCGCGTTCGCGCACTGACAAGACTTGGGCGCGCACGAGGCGTGTAATGCCAGGCCAGCGACTGAGACTGATCGCAAGAATAACGTTGGGCAAATTGGGCTCGGTCAGGGTAACCAAGATTAAGGTTAGCAGTAGACTAGGAAGCGCCATCACGGTATCCGAAATGCGCATCAGGAATGTATCAATCCAGCGTATCTTCTCAATAACTTGGGGTAATTCTACGGCGAACTCCAAGACGCATCGAGTGGATCTCGCCGGGCGCGCTCCGTGATCAAATCAGCGAGCTTGGGCAATCGGTACGCGCCAGAAATACGGTCTTGGATGTACGCGTAAAAACTTACCTCCAGTTTCTTGGCCGTGGCGACCAAGGTCATGAAGGTGTC
>VGOB01000152.1 GCA_016865935.1 Chloroflexota bacterium
AGGTAGGAAGCAAGGCCTCAAACTCGGGGACGGTCAGGCTCGTCATGCTGAGAAATCGGCGGGGGTTCTTTTTCAAAGTGGCATAAGTTATCATGCCCCGTAGTATACACTATTTCCGATAAAGTCTGATGTTGTCGAATACGCCGGCGCCGCATCCGCCGGTAATGTAGCCGCCGCCGTCAAAGGTGCAACCACCTAGTACCCTGTATCATAAGTTTTCCGACTATGGCCGCTCGAAAAGTGCCTGAAAACAAGCATTTTCCAGCACAGCGACCGTCGGATTATTTATGAGACACGGTACTAGTTGTGCTCGCTCGGGAGCGGTGAAGGGTCCAGTCAGGTCCCCATTCGCGACCCGAATCGCTTCGCGCAAAGTCAAATAGCTGTCCGTCGAAACAGTGTCCGCCGAACTGTTGACGACAAAGTTGCCGGCGGCGCGCGCGATTCTGGGCGCGTTCCACGGCGCGCCCAAAACGGCGAGCGCGAGCATCGCGCCCAGCAACAAGCGAGACGCAAGTGACAGGGAAAGTGGGTGTTTCATTTGAAATCCTCCTTTGGGAATGTGACCGCCGGCGGACGACCGTTGACGGACGACCGCCGACCGCCGTCAAGATTTTTTCGCAATCGTTCACTAGGGGCGAGGCATTCGCCAAAATGTTCTTCGATGGCAAGCCATCTTCCAATTGTCAGATTGTCTGACACGGCGAACATACTTGGGCGAATGCCTCGCCCCTACTTTGGGCGGTGGCTTGCTGAAGGTAGGCGATCAGCGCGCACCAATCGCGAAAATAGCGCGCGTTGCCCGTCGTGACGTTTCGGATTTGACCGCGCCATTCCTTTTTGCCGTCTTCGCGTTCTTCCAACCACACGCGTATCGTGAACAAGTGCGACTCGTGTCGCGGCGGGTGAGTGCTTGGCGTAACTGAATTGGGCATGTTTGCTTCGCTACGGAGTCCACTAACATTCTCGTCGTGCGCGCGGCATTCGCGATTGGCATGGGTTCATTGCCCAAAAGCCCCGGGCGGACCGGACGAAGTGCGCGTCTTGCCATCGCGATCCATCAGCACGCGATTACTCGGGTCGCCGGCAGGGACCGTTGGCTTGGTCGGCGCGTCGCTCCAAGAAAAATCAGGAATCGCAAAGGTTGCCACACCGAAGACGTTGCTTCCCTTCGTCGGGTGAAAGTTGGCGCGATTTGCATCGGCAAGGGCGGGTTGAACCGTGTTGATGGTATTCTGCGCGCGGAGTTGCGCCGCCGAACAAGTCGGATGGGAGGGCTGGCAACCCGCGTTCGACTCTTCGATGCCCAAGGGATGACTGGGCGGACCATTCCAAATGAGATTCCCACGAATGTGTAGATTGGTATCGGTGCGCGCAGGCGCCGGAATGTTCGAACCTGACGATGGAGTGCCAGCCCCTCGAATAGCGAAATGTTGCCATTGGCTCTGATAACCGGCGGGATTGTAGACGAGGTTGTTGTAGATATAGATGTTCCGGTTGGGAATCGGTTCTTCGCCGCCAACCTTTGTCATACCCCAACCGCCTGCCGCGCGATTCGTGTTGCAACGCGCTGGGTCGCCATCGCAGCCGCGAATGCCTAGCGCGACCTCGATCACGTGGCTCTGTTTTCCAACTCGATACAAGGTGTTGTATGCCATCAAAATATTATAGCCGCCGTTAACACCCATTCCTGCCCCCGTCGTATCGCGAATGACATTGTTGATGAACTTGATGTCATACGCCTCGTAGTGGAGCCACGGCGCGACCATAAACTCGAATCCCGTGCCTTGCCCTGCCATAAAACCGTTCACGCCGCAATCGTAAATCTCGTTTCGCTCGACGCGAAAATAGGCACTGCCGCCTTTCAGCACCGCGCAGTGATCGCCCGAGTTGTGGAGGCGGTTGTTCAGAATGTGACCGTACTGAACCGCTACCAGATCGAGCGCGAACCAAGACGCGCCCGCAAGGTCGTTGTCTTCGATGTAAAGGTTCTGTGTCTGGTTGACTTTGAGTGTTTCTTGCGGCTGGCGATCCTTGCCATCAAAGCCGTCCAATTTCGATCCGCGAATCAAGATGTGATCACTGCCTGCGATGTGGAGGACATTGCTCCCACCGCCATAACCCCGGTCGGTGACGATGTCGAGATGGATCAGGTACAAATAGCGAACGTCGTTGCTGTTGAGATAGCCGTGCAGTCGCGCGGTGCGCGGACCATCGGCGGCTTGCAAGATGATAGGAAATTGGAATGTGCCGTGACGCCCCGCCATCCATTCCGGAATCGCGTCGGCGGCATAGTCCCCCGCGACGAGCCAGATGCGATAGCCGGTCGTCTTCAGCGTTCCTTGCGGAACGCGGTTCCACGCGGCGGTAATCGTGCGCAGGGCTTGATTGCGCGCGGCGCCGCTGTTGCGATCGTTTCCGTTGATCGGATCCACCCACACGTCTTGCAACGTCGGTTTTCCGATATCATAAGCAGCAGGCGTCAGTGATTTGTCAACGTCCACGGGAACGGTGGGCGCGGGTGCGTTACCGACACCCTGGGGAACGATGATCGTTGGCACGGTAGTACTCTGCGGCAGGGCAGTTCCCGTCTGCCCCGGCGCAGGCGTAGGCACAACGGAGAGAAATTGACATCCAATCAGAATCAGGATCACGACGACTGGAGCAAGCCAAGGGCGATGGTTCATCCTTCTCCTTCGACTGGGAACTATGGAGAGCAGACAGCATTCGTTCGCATGACATCTATCCCAAAAGCAGGCATTCCCTCTTCATCACAGCGCACGACTTGGTTCTCCGAAAAAGCAGACACCCAAAGCCGCCCGCGTGAACTGTGCAGATAACCGCACATTCCAAAAGTCACGTCTTTGTACACACCATCGGGAATCGTGTACTCGCCGCTGACATTGAACCGTCCATAGGAAAAAATGAGAAAAGAAGGCAGGTCGCTTGGACCGACGTTGATCCAATGGCTGTAGCGCTGCCCGGTCTGCTTGTCGCGGCAGAAAAATTGTGTAATGTAATGGACTCGATAGATTTCGCTTCGATAGACGCAAAAGTTGATGATGCGCCCCTTGCCATCCATTCCTGTCCACATAAAATCGCCCTGCGGCTGCGCGGGTTCTGGCAGTACGGTGATTTCATTGGGGGGTACGTATATCCGCGCCGTGGGCAACGGCGTAACGCCTCTCCCCATAGTTGGCGCGGGTGTCGCGCCTCTCACGATATTCGTCGGCGCGGACGCGGCAGCGCCCAACGCCTGGATTTGTACGGTGGTGGTACCTTTTTCCACGGTCGTGAGGATATTGAGTTGTTGGTTCCCTTTGACCCAGGAACCAATCCCCGATAGCGTGCCATCATCTTTGCGTTTCCATCCTTCTTTTACCAGCAACTCGTTGTAAATGATGATGGCATCTTTGGGCGGCAGGTTCGTCTGAAAAGTTGTGATGATGTCAAAGTGTTGACAATTCGCCGCATCGGGCAGCAGTGGGAACCCAAGTGTCTGCGGATCACATTTGAGATTACCTGACGGCTGGGATGGTGGAACGATGCTCGGATTACTGGTGGTTGGAATGGCACTGTCGGTGCCGGGGCTGCCGCCTGAAATCAAGGTAATCAGCCCAGACAAATCACAGCCAAGCAAAAACAGCATTGACAACGCCAACGCGAGCAAGAGCCAAGAGTGTCGCGTGCTCATTTTTTCTCCTTCGACCGAACCCAGCGCACGATTAACAAACTCGTGTGCGACACCGTTCGGGAAGACTTGTCAGGTTTTTAGAAACCTGACAAGTCTAACGCACCACAGCCTTGTTGAAGACACACAACCTAACAATACTCTATCACATCCCGCGTTACTCAAGCGTTACTCGCGTTGTAACCGTTCAGTAGGGGCGAGGCATTCGCCGAAATGTTCTTCAATAGCAAGCCATCTTCCAATTGGCAAGCCGTCTGAAACGACGAACACACTTGGGCGAATACCTCGCCCCTACATCCAAAATCGGACGGAAGAGAAAACAAAAAAGGGCGACACATCGTCGCCCCGCAGAAAATCACCTTGAATCATTCCGCCGTGTTGAACGGAATGGTGCCCAGCGCATCGGCGACGGCTTGCTCCAACGACATCCGCCGCCCCTCTTCCAACGCGCGCTGTAGCGCGGCATCGCCCAAGCATGCGCGCACGCGCGCCGTCACCGTCTCGAACTCGCGACGATCCGCGCCCGTGAGCGGCGTCCAAATATCGTCCAGTTCCGCGCTCAGACTGCCCAGCCAGCGCGCGGCGCGGCGAATCGCAGCGTGGCGTCCTTCCTCGACTGTCACGCCGACCATCCCAACGAGCGTTTCCGCGACGCCGATGACATCGTGCAGTTCCCAACGCGCGGCAAGCACTTGGCGCAACAATTCACGCGCCCGCGCGGTCTCGCCTTGACGATACGCGACAAATCCAAGATTGGTGAGACAAACCGCGATGCCGCGCTTGTCTTGAATCTCGCGCCGAATCTGCAGCGCGCGCTCGTAGCACGCGCGCGCCGCCGCGTAATCGTCGCGCAGGCGTTCGAGTTCACCCAGCGCGTTGAGCGTGAACGCCATCATCCACTGGTCGCCGCTTTCGGTCGCCAGCGCGAGTCCTTGTTGGCGAAGCGCGATCGCGCGCGCGACGCTTTCCGCCACTACATCATCGCCCAAAATGTAGAGCGCCATCGCGATTGCCTGCTTGTCATCCACCGCTTGGGCGATGGCGAGCGCGCTTTGCGCGTGCTGGCGCGCGGCGGAAAAATCGCCTTGAAACAGCGCGAGAAATCCAGCCGCGTTCAACGCGCGCGCGCGCAAGCGCGCATCGTTCGATGCCAGCGCGAGCATCTGCGCGACGCGCGCGCGCCCTTCGCTCAAGTAACCGCGCGCGCGCCAAAACCACCACAGCGCCGACGCCAGCCGCAAGCCGTTTTCGGCGTCCTCCGACTGTTGGCAAAATTCCATCGCCGCGCGCAAGTTATCGTGTTCGCGCTCAAACCGCGCGAACCAATCGAGTTGCTCTGCGCCGCGCAATTCTGGCTCGCCACGCTCTGCCCACTGCGTAAAATAATCGCAGTGACGACGCCGCAGCGCTTGTTCTTCGCCCGCCTCGCGCAACTTGACCCACGCGAATTGTCGCACGACTTGGAGCAAACGATAGCGCATCACGTTGCCCGTCGGTTGCGATTCGACGAGCGATTTGTCAACCAAGTCCGATAACACATCGAGGACGCGCGCGGCGGGCAAATCGCAGACCTGTTCGATGGCGTCAAGATCGAAACTGCCCGCGAAAACAGCCAGACGGCGCAACAACATTTGCTCCTCAGTAGAAAGGAGATCGCAACTCCAGGCGAGCGTCGCTTGGAGCGTTTTTTGATGCGGCAACGCGACGGCTCTGCCGCGCGTCAACAAATTCAACGCCGCATCGAGTCGCTGATAGATTTGCTCCGCGCTCAAGACGTTCATTCGCGCGGCGGCAAGTTCGATCGCCAACGGCAATCCGTCCAAGCGTTGGCAGATGCCCGCGACGAACGGCGCGGTTTCGGCGGACAATTCGAACGTGGGGAGAATCGCGGTGGCGCGATCGCAAAAAAGTTGGACGCTATCGTACTGCGCGATCTCGCTCAAACGATCTCTGGCTAGCGCGCGCCGCGCGCGCATCGCGATCGGTTCAGGCACCGCGAGCGGCGGCACGCGATACGATGCTTCGCTTGGAATGTTAAAACGCGCGCGGCTCGTCGCGAGAATCCGCAAACTCGGCGCGGCGCGCAGCAACTCATCCACCCAGTCGCGCAGCGGTGCGATGAGATGTTCGCAATTGTCCAGCACGAGCAAAAGATTTTTGTCGCGCAGATATTCGCGCACCGCATCCTGCAAACCTAGTCCCGCGGCTTCGCGCACATCCAGCGTCGCGGCAATCGCGCGTACCACTTGCTCCAGATTCGTCGCCAAGCCCAAACTTATGAACCACACACCGCGCGCCGCGCTCGCTTCCGCCGCGATGGCTAATGCCAACCGCGTCTTGCCCACGCCGCCAGGACCGAGCAACGTCACTAGCCGATGCGTCGCGAGCAAACGTTTGACCTGTTCCAATTCTCGCGTGCGCCCGATGAAGCGATTGGTGGCGAACGGCAGATTGGTTTTGGCGATTCGCGGCGCGACTGGGGCGATGATCGGAGGCGCGGCGATGTGACTCAGCGCGTGCTCGTAGGCTTGCCGCGTCTCCGCGCTCGGTTCGACGCCGAGTTCTCGTTGCAGCGCGTTGACGCACGCGCGATAGTGGCGCAGGATGCCCGTCCGATCGCCGCAATGACTGGCGAGCCGCATCAGATCGCGATACGTTTCTTCGCGCAACGGATCGTAGCGCAAGAGTCGCTGCGCGTACTCCAACGCAAGACAATCTTCGCGCTGTTCTTCAAGCAACGCGATCAGCTCTTCCAGCGCGCGCACGAAACGTTGGCGCAGGCGTTCGCGTTCGGGGATGATCCAATCGTCGTAGCAGGTGATCAGCAAATCGTCTTGATAGATGCCGACCGCGCGTTCCAGTCCACCGCGTCGCGCGTCGCGCGTTTGCGTTTCGACGGCTGTCAGTGCGCGTTCGAACTCCGATACGTCAAGTGTGAACGGCACGCGCGGACGCCACTGTAGCGTCGCGTCGGCGATTGCGACGAAACATTCGGCGTCGGGCAAGGCGCGGCGCAAATCGAAAACGATTTGGCGCAAGTTGTTGCGGGCTTGGGTTTCAGTCGCGTCGGGCCAAAAGGTAAAGGCAAGTTGTTGGCGGGGTTGCGGCGCGGCGCGATGAATGAGGAGATACGCGAGGAGACTTTGCAAGCGCGCCGATTTGATCACGATCGGCGTCTCGCCGTAGGTGAGGTTCAAATTGCTGCCAAACAATTGGACCTGTAGCGTTTCCATTCGAGCGCTCGGTTTTAATTGCATTGGTCGTTCCTGACGGGTGAACCACACAAGGAGCAACGAATTTCGAGACGCGGATCAAGCGGATGGATAGACCAAAACGATGCGCGCTCGCAAAAATCCGAGTGATCGTGTTGGTGCGATTTGCTAGTCAGATTATACGACAGGATAACCGTTCGGTCAATTGCAAACTCATTTGTGACTAGGCGCTATTTTGGGTATAATCAAATCCGTTATCGGACTTGTCTGGCAACTGACTGTTGATGACTGGAGTTGGAATGGCTGATCGGATCATTTCCCCCAAATCGAATGACGACGAAGGCAAATTCGAACTTTCGCTGCGCCCCAAGTTACTGAAAGAGTACATCGGGCAGGACAAGATCAAAAACAACTTGGCGATCTTGTTGCAAGCCGCCAAAGCGCGCGGCGAAGCGATTGATCACGTCCTCCTGTACGGTCCACCCGGACTCGGCAAGACGACGCTGGCGAACATCATCGCGAATGAAATGAACGTCGCGATCAAAACGACTTCGGGTCCCGCCATCGAACGCCCCGGCGATCTCGCCGCGATTCTGACGAACTTGCGCGCGGGCGACGTGCTGTTCATTGACGAAGTGCATCGCCTCGCGCGTCCGGTCGAAGAAGTGTTGTACCCCGCGATGGAAGATTTCCAACTCGACATCATCATCGGCAAGGGACCGAGCGCGCGCAGTATCCGGCTCAAGATGCCGCGCTTTACGCTCATCGGCGCGACGACGCGCTACGCGATGATGTCCGCGCCACTGCGCGATCGCTTTGGCGCGATCTATCGGCTCGATTTTTACGATCTGCCCGCAATGGAAACAATCGTGCATCGTTCTGCCGGAATCCTGAACGTCGCGATCGATCTCGGCGGCGTCCGCGAAATCGCGGCGCGCGCGCGCGGGACGCCGCGCGTCGCCAATCGCTTGCTCCGGCGCGTGCGCGATTTCGCGCAAGTGCGCGCGGATGGCGCGATCACCGCGCGCGTCGCGCAAGACGCGCTTGCGTTGCTTGAAGTGGACGCGCTCGGACTGGACGAGATCGATCGCAAAGTTCTACGGACGATCATCGAAAAATTCGACGGCGGTCCGGTCGGCTTGGAAACGATTGCCGCGTCGATCAGCGAAGAAGCGGACACGATTATGGACGTATACGAGCCGTATTTGCTGCAACTCGGTTTTCTGGATCGCACCTCGCGCGGACGCGTCGCCACGCGCCGCGCGTACGAACATTTGGGGGAAAAAGAAAAATTCGAAAGAGAAGTACGTCAAATGAGAATGGATATGGATCACGAAAGGACTTGAATCATCCTATAATGAGAAATCGCAATGAAATCTACGAACGCTATATGCAAGACTCACTTCCAGTTCGGCTGGGAGGACTAGCCGCAGATTTGGCGCGCATCGTCTCATTCTCAGGTAATCCCCAATCTGCTCATGTCGTCGCAAGTCTCTTGGAAGAAAGCCGCGCATTCGTCGAATGGAGCGCGCCTGATCTTTTGCCCGACCGCGTGGACGACGCGGCGCGCCTCGTTGACATCCAGCGCGGCTTGACGCGCTGGTACCGCATTTGGAACGACGCGCAAAACGATCCCGCGCAACGCGCGCGCCTTGCCGAACAAGCGCGCGCCTGGTCTGACGAAATCTTGCAAATGTCCGGACTCCTCGATCAAGAATGAAACACCTTCGACTGAACACTGAATACTGGATACTGCTTACTGCCCTCTTCCTCGCTCACGTATTCTTTTACTTCACCGCGCTCGGCACCGACGCGGTGGACGACGCGTACATCTCGTTTCGGTACGCGCAGAACGCAGTGCGCGGCGCGGGACTCGTCTTCAACCCCGGCGAGCGCGTCGAGGGGTTTACGAATTTTCTCTGGACGACGCTGACGATTCCGCTCGAAGGCGCGGGCGTGGACGTGGGACGCGCGAGTATGCTGATCGGCGCGCTCTTCGGACTCGCGACGATCTGGCTCGTCCTGCGATTCGCGCGCATCGTCGGCGCACCGCGCGGCATCGGTTGGCTTGCCGCGTTTCTGCTCGCGGCAGACGGCTCGTTCGTCCTGTGGTCGGTCAGCGGAATGGAAACGCCGCTGTTCGCGTTTTTGCTTTTTGCGGGCGCGCTGTTGTACGTCCAAGAACAGACAAGTGACAAGGGGCAAGTGACAAGCGACGATGAACGTTTCACGTTTCACGTTTCACATCACTTGTCACCTGTCTCCCGTCACCTTCCTCTCAGCGGCATCTTCTTCGCGCTCGCCGCGATGACGCGTCCGGAAGGGCTGTTCGTGTTCGCGATCACCGTCGCGCATCAAGCCGCGTGGCGCGTCATCGCCGAACGCCGGCTCTTCACCTGGCGCGATGTCGCGCGCGTGTTCGCATTCGCGATCATTTTCGCGCCCTACTGGCTGGCGCGCTGGTATTATTACAAATCGTTTTTGCCGAACACGTTTCACGCCAAAGTCGCCGCGTCCGGACCCGCCGCGCAGATCGAACGCGGCTGGAATCATCTTACGCAGTTCGTCAACGTCCACTTGAGTTGGATCGTCTTGCTGCCGCCGATTGTCGCGGTGTGGTCAGCCGTCAGCGGTCAGCCATCAGCCATCGGCGGTCAGCGGTCGTCGGTCGTCGGTCATCGATCATTTTGGACAACGTATTTCATCGCGCTGATCATCCCCTACGCCGCGTACATCGTCTACGTTGGCGGCGATTGGTCGGTGGGACGATTCTTCGCGCCGCTGATGCCATTTTTCTATTTGCTTGTGGCGCAAGGATTGGCGGACATTTGGCGAATCATCCCCAGCCGCGCGACGCGCGCCGAATGGATTCCTGCCGCGTTTCTGGTCGGCGCGATGTTTCTCGCGTCGTCATTCAACGGCGAGTACGGCATCTACATTCGCAGTTTCGACGCGGGACGCGCGAGCAATGCGCGCGTGACGATGGGACGCTGGCTCAAGGCGAACGCGCCGCGCGGCACGTTGATCGCGGTAGACGCGGCGGGGCAAGTGCCGTACTTTTCCGAATTGCCCGCCGTGGATATGTTCGGCATCAACGATCTGCACATCGGACGCTTGCAAGTCGCGACGCTGGGACAAGGCACGCCGGGTCACGAAAAATTCGATTTGATCTACGTGATCTTGCGCCAACCCGAATACGTCGTCATTTTCGGCACGCTGTTGGACAGCGTGAAAGAGTACGAGCGCGCGCCGGTCGAGTGGACGAACGATCCGGCGCTGCAAAAATTTCTGACGCTCTATCGGCGGAAAAAGTAAGCACAAAAAAATCCTGCCGCGCGGCAGGATTTTTTCAGTGTCATCACTTGAATCATCAATTCTTTCTGTGATCTTATTTTAGCAGTCGTAGGGCTTGTGGATATGTGCAACCAAAGAACGCGTGTGCGAAAGTACACTAGATTTGGGCGTGTTGGATAAATGTTTCTCCAGATTTAGCGCGGCAATTCACACGGGTGCTTGGGTGGGTTGGGAGTGGCGTGTGGTACGGCAATAGAACTGCGAATCTGCTTAAAAATGGAGGGATAAGATTGCCCAACAAATTGTGCCAGTCAATTGGAGAATGCACAATTTGTAGCATCAAGTTGAAAGGTAAACAGAAGGTTATCCCCAAAAACGTCTGATTATCCCCAAAAATGGATAGGTTATCCACAAATCCACAAGGTTTTCCACATGTGGACAACCTTGACACTTGACCATAAAATAACGATAAAATAATTGAAATTTGGTAACTGCTCAGGCTGTCATTCTGAGGAGCGGTTTTTGCAATTCGCGATTAGCGAGATGCTTCGCTTCGCTCAGCATGACAATGGGCTGAGCAGTTACAAAAAAAGGCAATACCGCAAAACTCACTTTGGGATTTGACTAAAGAGGGTTCTCATGGATACTGTCTCTATCCTATCCGACCGAGGAAAGAGGAGCGCATGAGAACCCCAAAGACATTATACCATACGACGCCG
>VGOB01000153.1 GCA_016865935.1 Chloroflexota bacterium
AGCGATTTGATCCTGCAAGTTGAAATCGCTGAGAAACCAGAAGGGTTGGCGGCTGTTCCCCAAATTGTGGGAGAAAGAATACTTGCCAATTCAACACCCGCCAAACCCTTCTAGGGAAATCAGTGTGACAGGTCTCTAGAGACCTGTCAGGTCTACAAAACTCTACTTCTTTCCCGTCGGTTTGATGTTGACAATCATCTCCCGGGTAGAACTCCACCAAGAGTAGGGAACCGCGTAAAAGTTGTTTTGCTTCGGAAAACCGGTCCAGTAATACTCGTTGGTCGGAATCGTCGTCGGAATATTCATGATGCCGATCCACGCCATGTCCTTGACGAACTCCTTGAGGAGCTCTTGCCCAACTTCGCGGAAGCGCGGCGAATCGGTGGGCAGGGTTTGTGCTTCAGCCGCTAAAGCGTGCGCTTTGGTATTGCCCCACCGAAACACGTTGCCCGTGATCGGGTTCGTGTCGTTGGCGGGTTTGAGATATTGCGCGCTGATCGTCCGCCAGGCGTTCACGTAATTGGGCGTAAAGATGCAACTCGTCCACATCAACTCGGTCTGGAGTTGGCTGTTGTTGTTCTGCACTGACGTGTGCTCGGCGCTGTCCACTTGGCGTGCATTCACTTGGATGCCAAACTTTTTTCAAGAATCCGCCATCGAGAAACCGATGCGTTGCATGACCTTGTTCCAGTCGCCGGGGATGACGAACTCCAATTGCCACACACTGCCATCGGGTTGTAGCCACGCGCCCGCGCTGTTCTTTTTGAACCCGACCGAGGTCAACAGCTTTTCAGCTTCGGCGACATCATACTTCCACCAGCCCACGCCAAACGCTTCTGAGATTGCTTTGTCGCCTTGTGGCAAGGCGGACGCGGGCTGTCCCATCTTCTGAAGTCGGGCGGCGAGCTCTGGTGAAAAATTCGCGTTGAAGGGTTTGTAGCCATCGGAGAGCGCAAAATCTTTGAGCCACGGCATCAGCGGTTCAAAGTAGATCGGTCGCAGAATTTCAGTGTCCGCCATTGGAAGAGGTGTTGCTTTGAATTCGCCACTCATCGAGTTGATACCCACACTCTGCAGATCAAGCGACAAAGCGAGTGCCCAGCGTACTTCGGGTTTGTCGAGTGGGGCTCTGTGCTGATTGATGAGCACACCGTACGGACAGGCATCGTTCATGTTGTGATACGGCATCGTCTTTGCAAAGGTGGTGACCGCCGGATTCTTCTGTTGCGCGGCTTTGATGCTGTCCGGCGCCATGAACGTATCGACGTCGTACTGATTCTGCATGAATGCCAACAGACGCGTTTCTTCGGGACCGAAATCTTTGTAGAGGACGTACTTGGGTTTGGGTTCGCCCATCCAGCCCCACGCCGAGCGTTTCCAATCCTCGCGGCGTTCCCACAATGCCCAGTAACCATTCGGATCAAATTGCTTCAACGTGTAGGGACCTAGGGTGACCGGCTTGGTGTTGCGGAATGTTATCACGTCGGCTTGCTTTTCATAGACGTGCTTGGGGAGGATCGTCAAGTTTGCGCCCCAGGTATACGTGCCAAAGACGGTGATGAAATCGTACTTGGGTCCCACTGTTTCTACTTCGAAGGTGTACTTGTCAACCTTCTTGAAACTTTTGACGTAGTTCGACACGGTTCTCGCACCGCCGCTGGTGATCTTGGCTTTGTTGTTCAAGATCGTGTCCAGCGTATAGATGATGTCGTCCGCTGTGAACTCGACGCCATCACTCCAGTAGATGCCCTGTTTCAGTTTGACGCGGAATTGGGTGTACTCTTTGTTGAGGACTTCGGGGAAATCCGCGGCGAGTTCATTGTAGGACTTGCCGGTACCCGTGTCCATTTCCCAGAGATAGCCCCAGCCCAGTTCGCGGAAGCCGCGCCATTGGGCGTATGCCATGAGTGGATTGTGTTGGTCCGGGTTGGCGGTTTGTCGGTCGAAGGTTTGAAAGATCAATGTCTCGCTGCGCGGCGTGCCGACGTCCGTCATCGCTCCGGGCACGGCGGGACTTGCCGGCGCCGTGGTTGCCGCCGGTGCTTTGGTTGGCTCAGCCACTGGCGCCTTGGTTGCAGCGGCAGGTGCTTGAGTCGCGGCTGCGGGGGCTTTGGTTGGCTCAACTGCCGGTACCGTCTGGCAACCGGAGGCGATCACTCCGAAAACCAGGAACGCAAGCATCAGCAGGGCGGATGTGGAAAATCTCTTTCGCATTTTCTTTTCTCCTTTTCTCTTTCTTGAAAATCAGGTGGACCGGTAGGATCGCTTGAAGGAATCAATTGTGTTCTGAGCTCACCTCCTTCCTGGATTTTGATTTTGTCTTTTCTTTTCGACAGACCGAGCTATGCATTTTTCTCAATCCGGATCGCCATGTATTTCTTGCGCGGCAACTCAACGCGCACCTCGCCGCTCACGGCATCCGCAAATCGAGTCACCATCATGTTCCACGCATCAATAATATCAATGCGGTAACTACCCGGCGGCAGCGAAAAATAGCGGTAACGCGGTTGGTGCATTCCAAAGTAAAAGAGATAGTAGTTTGTTCCATTATGCGACGCGACTTGGTAACTCGAAGGACCGCCCGGCACAATCCATTCGCTCGCGTTGGTTCCGCCGACGGCGCGGCGCGGCGCGGGGAAAAGACCCGGCGCGGGGACGGCTTCGATAATCTTTCTCAAAAACGCGATGCGCTTGACGCTTTCGCCGCATAGTGTTCCGCCCTTTGCCCACCACAGGATTTCCGCATCGTTGACATACGTTTCGCCGTGTCCCACGTAACCGCCCGCCGCAAAACCAAGCCAAAAGCGATGAACCATTTCCTCGGCGGAGAGATCGCCCCAACTCAAATGTATGTCGCCTTCGTACCCGCACTCGTCCACGACGACCGGCTTGCCGTACTGCTGCAACCAAGTCGGGACTTGCATCAAGTCGTGGCTCTGGATGCTGCAATGCGTGATCCAGGGTTTGCCGTGATCGTAAAAGCCGCGGCAGTTGTGAATCGAGCGCAAATGATCATAGGGATCAGAATCCTGGACGAGTTGGCAATAGTGGTCCCAATCGGCGAGCGTGAGATGGAACATGAGGTCGAACTCGTTCGCAAATGACCACCAGAGATTTCGAAAAGCGGAAATTCGCGCGGCGAGATATTTCAAATAGCGGTCGTTCACTTCGGGGGGCATTTTGTCGAAGCCCCATGCGCCGACATCGTACGGATGGAACAGGATGAGATCGGCTTCGATCCCCAGTCCTCGTAGATCGAGGATCCGTTTTTCAAGACGGCGAAAATATTCGGGGTTGAAGTGTGTGAAATCCCAAAAGTCTTGGGGTGCTGGCGCGCTCAGGTTTCGCATGTTCGCCGGGTCCCACGACTGTTTGACTTTACCTTCGAACGGATAGCACGGCGGCTCGTTGAAATTGAACGAATAGCGTTTGGGGAAAACGCACATCCGCATTTTGTTAAAGGGCGCGGTTTTCAAGGTGGCGAGCGTCTGTTCTTCCAACGCATCACCTTGAAGATTCCAGACGTAGCAGGTCGTGCCGACCGGATGATGTGGTGTGCCGTCCGCATAAGCAAAGTGAACCTGATCGATCACACGCACGGGTCCGTGATTATTTTTTGACGGCGGTGTACACTCGAAACTGCCGCTTTGGTTGTCGAGCGCGCCCAGATTGCTGTGCGTGACAAAGCGCCAAGCACCTTCCATGTCCGGCATGAAACGGATTTTGTAAACATCGCCGCCGTCATAAAAGCCGGTCACGCGCACGCTCCGATGGTTGTGCGTGAAATCCGCTTCGAGTGTGACGTCCAAAAACGGATTGCCGGAGGTTTGCGCTTGCAACTGTACTTCAAAGTAATCCCATTTTTCGATCTGTTTGGTCATGGTGTCCTTTCAAATTTGCTATGCTTGATGATGATAGGTTTCCCAACCCAGGTACGTCTCGAATGCTTCCGCCAAAATGGCGGCGGAATGGGACGCGTTCATCGCGACATGATGTTCGTAGCCGTTCTTGCAAATATGCTGCAATAGTTTTTGCAACTGCGGAACGTGCACGACTGCGCGGCTGCCAAAGGTGTTCAGGGGATCATCGGTGAACGCGCCATCGCCGATGTACGCTCTGATTTTGCCCGCGGTGTCATCCGTCGTGATGCGCGCGAAACTCATTGGACCGCCTGGCACGCGCCCTGCCACCGCGCCGTACGTGTTTTCCTGCCCTAACGTGGTTGCAAGAATGTCGGCGTAACCCATTTTGATTTCGGGGATGAAACTCTTTGCCCAGTTGCCGCAGTGGAACAGCACGCACTTGTCCGGCTCGCGACCATAGTTGTTGTTCCAATCCACGAGCGCGCTGGGAGAGCCAGTGGCAAGTTGCAACGCGTACATTGAGGCGACGCCGGTAATATCGGTCTCACACGCGCTCGGCAGCAGCTGGTTGCTCATCATGCTCATCAACGTGCAGACATTGATCCCAAAGTTGCGCTGAATCGAAGACCAGCATTGCAGCGCGGTGGCGTTCAAATCATTCGCCGCCATCCAATCGTCCAATACGATTCCTAATTTCGCTATTTTGACGAGCGCCGGAGACGGAACCTGTTCGGTGCGCGCATACTCGCGAATCTCATCGAGGCGATGCGTCACGCGGACATCATCGTCGCGCAGTTTGTTGGCAAGTCCGATGATTTCGGAAAAATCAACGGTTGTCACGCTGATGCCGTACGCCTGCAAAAGTTTTTCGCTGAATCGAACCGTGTTGAATGCACCGGGTCGTGCACCAACCGCTCCCAATCGCGCGCTCTTCAATCCTTTGACGACGCGGCACACGCCGACAAACTTTGCCAGATCGGCTTTGAAGCTTTCTTCAGTTGGCGTGACGGTGTGGAACTGGGTCAATGAATAGGGGTAGCCGTACTGAGTGAGGTTGTTGCAAACAGAAATCTTGCCACAGAACGCATCGCGTCGTCTTTCGACCATGAATTGTTCAAGATCATCCGGATACGCTTGCACGAGAATGGGCACGTGCAGACCTGAGAGCTTGATCGTATCGGCAATGCCTTTTTCGTCGCCAAAGTTCGGCAGCACGACCAAGATGCCATCAATCCGATCCTGATTCGCCTTGAAAAACGCCGCGCATTTCTTCGCGTCATCCCAGGTTTCGACCGCGCCTAACTTGGTCGCGTCGGTCTCAAGTAAAATCGAATCAATTCCCCTCGCGTCCAAGACCGCGAGGATTTCTCTTCGCCCTTCGCTCACCAGCACATCGGGAAAGAAATCGCGGTTGCCGATGATTACACCCAAAGTTGTTTTGCTCATGTGACTCTCTCCGTCGAGACTAGACTTGCCCAGACCCTCAGGGTCTATTTCCTTGCGCCAATCTTTCTGCGGTCAAGTGATCGGTGATCAAGACATTGATCCAACGTCCTTCCAGCGCGCCGCGAATCGCGGTGAGTTTCCTTCGCCCGCCAGCGATACCGACGGAGCGTTTCGCGCGCTGGAGTTGCTGGAGTCGCATCCCGATGACGCGTTTATCCAGCGGCGTGTTGACGGGTTTGCCGTGCGCGTCGAAAAAGCGCAGGCAAATATCTCCGACCGCGCCATGCGCCCGCAACGTCTCAAGTTCATCCTTTGAAAAAACGTTGCCGCTGCTCGCGAGGAGTTTCGATGGTTCGAGCGCGCCAATGCCAACCAAAGCCATGCTCACATGATCGAACAATTCGGTCGTCTCGCAGACAAATTTGTCGTCGTTCAAAACTCCCTGCGCGCTGGCAGACCCAACCACGCCGGGCGCAGGTAGGAACTTGGCTTCACCATGCAGCAACGTTGTCAAGCGTGAGGTCATGTGATTGGCATGGACTTCGGCGGTGGGATTGCCGACGCCGCCCAAAATCTGAATGACCTTGACGCCCGCGAGACGGGGCAGTGCCTGCATGGTGTCGACCATGGCGAGCAAAGTCGCACTCCATGATGAAATGCCCACCACTTCGCCGCGCTTGACTGTGGTCTCAACGTAGAACGCCGCCGCCGCGCCAATATTTCTGAGCATCTGATCGTCGTCGTCGTTTTCGCAATCAACCACGACGACATCTTTGAGGTCGTACGTTTTTCGCAACGTCTCTTCGAGTTCGGGGTACGTGCCGTGCGGGGGAGTAATGGCAATGCGAATGATCTTTTCTTGTTCGGCGCGTTTCAGCAACCGCGAGATGGTTGCTTGCGAGAGATCGAGCATCGTGGCGATCTCGGGTTGATTCATTCCTTGCTCGTGATAGAGCCGCGCGACTTTCGTCATTAAACGCAATTCATCGACACGTGACATCGTTGTCTCCTTCTAACTGTTCGGCTCAAACATCGTTCGCGCGATGGCTTGTTGCCACCCGGCGTACAATTCGGCGCGTGCGGATTCGGCGAGGCGCGGTTCAAAGCGATCCGTTGGTCGCACGAGTTTTTCGATGTCCTTTTCGGACGACCACAGACCGATTGCCAAACCCGCCAAGTACGCCGCGCCTAATGCAGAAACATCACCCGACAAATTTCGCACAACCGAGCGTCCGATGATGTCGGCTTGGAATTGCATCAAGAAATCGTTGCGAGTCGCGCCGCCATCGGCAAGCAGAACTTGCAGGCGCGAACCGGACTCGGTTTCCATCAAATCGAAAACGTCACGTACTTGATAAGCAATCGCTTCGATCACCGCGCGCGCCAAGTGCGCCGCGGTCGTGCCGCGCGTCAGTCCGGTCACCAGCCCGCGCGCCGCGGGATTCCAGTACGGCGCGCCCAAGCCGACGAATGCCGGGACGATGTAAACGCCGTCCGAGTCAGGCACACTGCGCGCGAGTTTTTCGATTTCGTCGGCGGAATGTTGCGTACCCAGGATTTGCGATAGCCATTGCACGGCGGAACCCGTCACGGAAATATTTCCTTCAAGCGCAAATGTGGCGCGATCACGCTGCCAGGCAATCGTCGTCGAAAGTCCACGCGTTGAATGGATCGGCGTTTGGCTCGACATCATCAATGAGGAGCCGGTGCCGTAGGTTGCTTTAACTGTGCCTGGGTTGAAACCGGCGTGACCAAACAGCGCGGCGTGTGAATCGCCGATCAAGCTCGCGATGGGTAATCCACCGGGCAGCGATCCATTCGGCACAGTTTCGCCAAAAATCGCACTCGACGGTTTGACCTGGGGCAATGCTTGAATCGGAATTCCGAAAATCTCCAACAGCTCCGCGTCCCATTCCAAACGATGAATGTTGAAGAGTTGGGTGCGCGACGCATTGGTTGCATCGCACGCATGAACCCACCCGCCGGTCAAATTCCACAAAACCCAACTATCCACTGTCCCTAAACATAGTTCGCCACGTTCCGCGCGACGGCGACCGTCCGGTGCGTGATCCAACAGCCAGCGCGCCTTGCTTGCCGAAAAAAGCGGATCGATTGTCAAGCCGGTTCGTTCGTGCAGTAACGGTTCGAGACCGCGCGCGCACAACTCGTCACAGAACGGCGCGGTTCGCCGGCATTGCCACACGATGCAAGGTCCAATGGGTGTGCCGGTCGCGCGTTCCCACAACAGGACCGACTCGCGCTGATTTGTGATCGCGACCGCGGCAATCTCCGGCTGGTTCGAGTGTTCAAGACATTGCGCGAGGGCTTGTTGCACGCTACGGACAAGATCAAGTGGGTTTTGCTCGACCCACGCCGGCTGCGGATACTCGACCGAAACCGCACACGCGGCTTGCGCGACAATCGCCCCAGACGCATCAACGAGGATAACTTTGGTGTTGGTCGTGCCCTGATCAATCGTCAGAATCATTTTGGAATTCATACGGGTTGTCGCGCCTCGATCAATTCCAGCGCAGCATCGCGAATCGCGATGGGTGTGAGACCGAAATAATCCAGGAGCCAAGGTGCAGAGCCGGTAGGAGCAAAGACGCCTTGGATACCCAGGATGCGCATCGGCACGGGATGCGTAGTGACGACGACCTCAGCCACCGCGCTACCCAAACCACCAAAGATCGTATGCTCTTCGAGAGTGACGATTCCACTTGTCTGTGTGGCAGCTTGGACAATGGCTTCACGATCAATCGGGCGCACGGTCGCCAGGTTCAACACACGGGCTTGCACTCCCCGTTCCGCTAAAAGCATAGCGGCTTGTAACGCGCGGATGACAACCGTCCCGTTCGCGATCAACGTGATGTCATTGCCCTCGCGCAGACACGCGGCGCGCCCAATTTCGAAATGGTAATCGGTCGCATGAATGATGGGCACGGGCATTCGACTAATGCGCAGAAACATCGGACCTTTGAAGTGCGCCGCTGCACAAATGGCTTGCTCGGTTTCAATCGGATCGGCCGGTACGATCACCGTCATATTGGCGATGGCGCGTGTCCAAGCCAGGTCTTCAATAGAATGATGCGTCGGTCCCAGTTCCCCATAGGCGAGTCCACTGCTCATACCGCACAATTTCACGTTCGCATTCGAGTACGCCACATCAACTTTGATCTGTTCGAGCGCGCGCGCGGTGAGAAAGCAAGACGCCGCGCAGACGAACGGAATCTTGCCCCCATTCGCCAAGCCCGCAGCAATTCCGACCATGTTTTGTTCGGCGATACCCACATTGACTAGCCGACCTGGAAACTCTTCGCCAAAATTCGTAATTTTGCTGGAGCCAATTGAATCGTTGACGACGGTGACAATCCGGCGATCGGCGCGAGCAAGACTCACGAGCGCATTCGCAAAGGCATCGCGACAATCAAAGAGCTGGGTCATGGCCATTGTCTCCTAGCTCTTCAAGCGCGATAGTCAGTTCATCCTTGGAAGGCACACGATGATGCCATTCGGCGCGGTCGCGTATGAAAGAGACGCCTTGCCCTTTGTACGTGTGTGCGATCACGCAACTGGGTTTCCCAAGTTCGAAAGGGACGCTACGAAAAGTCCCCAGGAGCACCGCATGATCGTGACCATCCACCTCGCGAACCGACCAGCCAAACGCGCGCCATTTATCAGCCAAGGGTTCGAGATGCATCGTTCGTTCTGTCGCATCACCTTGTTGCAATCGGTTGCGGTCTATAATCAAAACGAGATCATCCAATTTGTAATGCGCCGCCGCCATTGCCGCTTCCCAATTGCTGCCTTCCTGTAATTCTCCATCACCGGTGAGCACAAAGGTACGCCAAGTCGCGTCATCGAATTTAGCGGCGAGTGCGGTGCCGATGGCGACCGGCAAGCCATGCCCCAGTGCGCCGGTGTTCGTCTCGACGCCGGGCACTTTGTTACGATTGGGATGTCCATTGAGTCGTGAAAGGGGCTGCATAAACGTGTCGAGTTCGGCGAGGGGAATGAAACCGGCTTCCGCCAAAGTTGTATAGAGCACACCGGAGCAATGTCCTTTGCTGAGAATAAAACGATCACGGTCCGCCTTGTCCGGAACTTGAGGATCAATGTTCAAAATAGAAAAATAAAGCGTGGCGAGAATGTCTGTTGCTGAGAGATCGCCGCCGGTGTGGCCCAAACCCGCGTGGTTGAGCATAATCAGATTTCGGCGGCGGATCGAATTGGCGCGGGCGCAGAGTTCGCGCGGATCATTCAACATGCTGCACCATTTCCACCACTCGATGCGTTGCGCCGAGATATTTTGCCGATGTCGTTCGACATTTTCCCTTCCTACGGTTGCCCGTGTTTGAGACCATATATAGCACTGCGCTCCTTCGTGTCGCCTGTCAGATAGAATATTTATTCAATATTGAATTTATATCCTTATTATATGACAATGTCTTCGGTTTGTCAAGTACCAATTCGTGGTTGAAGAGACCGCGCGCGGATGGTTTCTGCAATTCTTGGATTTCAAAGAAGCGAGCGACGATCCGAACAAATCGCGGTGGGAAACCAGCCCACGGTGGATGAAGTTCTTGGAGCACGCCAGCAAGGTGCGCATCCTGATCTGCTATCGGAAGAAAACGATCGACGATCTATAACGGTGGATCGCGCAACAGATTGCGCCTTCGCTGTTCGTGTTGGCGGACACGATTGGACACGACGAGTTGTTCCGGTTGATTGGCGAAGCGTCGGCGCGCTTGTCGCCTAAACAGATTGCGATGATTAAAGCGTACGGGGAAATGCTGCGCGAGCTATCCCAAGATAAATTCGATGAGGACGACTCGGTCACACTTGAGGACGACGGGAAAGAAGCGGAAGAATCAGAGGATTGAACCGTGCCGTGTTCCAGAATCGGTAAGGAGTTGACTCACGCTGCCACTATGCGAGTGCCCGGGCTATTGCCGGTATTCTACACACTACTTGAGGTGGAGTAAGAACCGGGTCTATCAGGTTGTGCATCTTGGGGACAGATTGAAAAGCGATGTTGCACCAGAGAGATGTTAATGCGTTAAACCAATTGAATACTTTCGAGGTCACTGATCCTGTGCCGGATAACGACAAGCCGAACTAACACGCCTTGCTCATTGCCAGATTGCTGCTCGGTGTCTACGAGGAATACCGGATGACCAATCATAGAAACAAGTACGATCGTACTCGCAGTACGACTTTTCGTACGAAGGAGGAAATTTGATCCTTGACCACGAGATGAATCTCAAGTATGATACTCGCAGTGGAGGCAAACAAGACGTCCTATAGTTTGTCAAGCCCCAAAATAATGCCGCGGGGCAAATAAAGTTCGCTAAGCAGGCGCGTGGAAGTAACCTCATCCAAAAGATGAAGTAGCAGAAGGTGATGTGATTCGCACCTGAACAACAGA
>VGOB01000154.1 GCA_016865935.1 Chloroflexota bacterium
AGTGGCGGCGTAAAGAACAAAAAAAACGGGCAAGGTTGAAAGTGAACCTTGCCCGTCGTCGTTTCTTAGTGCTCTCGGCTTCGCTAAAAGGCGCGTACGTGGCGCGGTCGGCGCGCGCGTGTTTGCTGACGTCTAGTTCTGGGTCAGCGTGGTTGCTATCTCATCACACTCAATAGTGTCAGGTGTAAGAACGTGAATACTGGGCCATCGCTCTGTTTCCTTTCCCACCTTGAAGTAGTAGTCCCACAGGGCTTGACCTCCCTGTCCCACAACGGCAACTACAATTCTACGGGGGCCTGGATTGCCGCCGATATGTACCTGGGCGTGCCAAGTCTTTCGCTCGGTATCGAAAGTCACTGTACTTCGAGCGGGCCAATACTCTTGATTCTCCCGATATACGACAAATACCTGAAGGTTACATCCGTTTGATGGCTTTTTCCGATATGTGCCGACCATTTCAAAATGGGAGTTGATTTGTGCTCCATTTTTCGGTGCGGCTATCTTGATGCCGTATTCCTCCCGTGACAATACGTTTCCAGATGGGCGAGAAATTCTCTCGCGCCAGAGCAAAAGCCCGCCCGTACCTGTAATTACCACACCGAATGATGCCAATACGATTCTCCAGCCCAATTCGTTTACTTGAAGTGCAGGGTTGGGCCAACCGCCTGCCGCTCCAATTACAACGAGAACGACTCCGATTACAACAAGTGCAAGTGCAGTGTTGCTAATCAACTTGTCAATGATTGATTTTTCTGGCATAGCGAGACTCCTTTCGATTTGGATGGAGATGGCAGGAAACGCCATAGCACGCCGACCACGCCGACGCGCCACGCGAAATGAAAGTACGTTTCAATTATGCCGACCACCTTCGCCAAAAGGCGCGTACCGTGCGTGGTCGGCGTGTGCGTGTTTGCAGACGCACGTCTCTTTTGGTTAGATGATACGAAACCAGATTGCCAAGTATGCCGCAACGACTATCAGTAGTTCGGACAAATACCATGTGACGACTTCTAGCAGAAATACGTACTTGAATCGCAAGAGTCGGTCTCTTATTCCAAATTTGGGTATTTTCGCATCCTTCACACTTCGGAACTCGAATTGCTGTACCAATTGAGTAAATTTCGCGGCGTCCATCTCCATGAAAATTTGCTCAATCTCGCCCATTTCAATTCGCAGTGCGCTCATCCGCGCCCTTGACCCTGCCTCAAGATACATGAATAACAACAAGACAAATGCAAACGGCAAGATGGTGAGAAGATTCGTTGACTTGATGGTAACGAGGAATCCCAGATAACCCAACAACAAAGTGACTGTCCACTCGCGCAGTGTAGACATTTGATTGAAGTGCCTGGCGTACGAGTCATGCGCCATATCCAACGCCTGAGTAATGAGTGCCACTTTGTATTCAGTGGGCGAAAGATTCGTCATTTGTCTTTATCCTTTGAGGTGCAAAACCGCCTTGCTTGGGAAAGGTGTGTCTGCAAACTAGTGGTTTCCCGCACGAGTGCGGGAAGCATACAGATTTGGTAGGTTTCCCGCACCCGGATGCGGGAATCCACACTTTGACAAACACAAAGCACCCACCGCCAACGCGCGCAAGGCGCGTCAAACGATAGGTGCTTGACCTTCTACGAAATCGCGATTGAATTGAAACGCAGACTTGCCAACGGTAGTCATTTCTCGCATCTCCGCTGAAGCGAATCAGAACCAATAAATTGCCGGGGACAAAACCAAGTCGTGCAAACCTATTATACCGCAAATCGGGAGAAAAACAAAACGCGCGGCTTGTCACCGCGCGCTTTGCCGCTCCGCTGATGCTGTGCTACAATCACGCCGCGACAAATTGCGCCGCGCGCGCGGTCGGGTTCGCAAACAGTGTGGCAATGTCAAACAGGGGAGACGAGAAGACAAACGCCGGTCTTGTCTTTTGGGTTCGCAAATTCCAAAAAGTTCGAAGTAGGCACGCCGCCGGAAGTGATCGCGGCGGGACCGCGGATCTGAAAAACAAAAAACGAGACCCGGCATTCGGGTCTCGTTTTCAATTTCCCGTCAGTACACCATCTCGCCGCGCACGAACGCCGCCGTGCGCGGATCGTGCGGCGCGTCGAAAAATTGTTGCGTGTTCCCCACTTCGATCACGCGCCCGTTCAGCATCAAGCCGACGCGCGGCGCGAGCCGTTTCGCCTGAAACACATTGTGCGTGACGAGCACGATCGTCGTCCCGCGCGCTCGGTTTTGCTCGCGCACGATCTCTTCGATCAAGCCGACGTTGTACGGATCGAGATTCGCGGTCGGCTCGTCGAGCAACAACACGCGCGGTTCGATCACGAGCGCGCGCGCCAACGCGACGCGCTGCATCTCACCGCCGGAGAGTTTGTGCGCGGACGCGTACGTCAACGCTTGTAAGCCAACCTGCGCGATGATTTCGTCTACGCGCCCATCCGCGCGTTGACCGCGCAAACCCAAGCCATACGCGACGTTATCGCGCACGCCCGCGCGCAACAACACGGGACGCTGAAAGACCGTCGTGACCTGGCGGCGCGTCTCGATGGGAATGTGTCCGTCAAGAACCCGATCTCGGTAGACGATCTGTCCGTACGTCGGCGTTTCCAAAAAATTGAGTAGCCGCAACAACGTGGATTTGCCTGCGCCGCTGGGACCCACAACCGCAAAGATTTCGCCCGCGTAAATCTCCAATTGCTCAACATCCACGACAACGCGGCGTTCGTATTCTTTTCGCAAATTCTCGACCCGATAAATCGGCGCGCTCAACTTTTTCCTTTTGCCTTTTAACTTTTGCCTTGCAACCGCAGCATCGCCACATTCGCAAGAAACGCGAGCGCGAGCAAAATGACGCCAAGCGCAATCGCGAGCGAGAATTCGCCGGTGCGCGTGTTCAGCACAATCGCGGTCGTCAGCACGCGCGTCTTGCCCTCGATGTTGCCGCCGACGAGCATCACCGCGCCCACCTCGGAAATGATCCCGCCGAATGCGGCGACGATTGCCGCGATGACACCCAGGCGCGCTTCGCGCAGCACCGCCCACACTTCTTGCGCGCGCGTCGCGCCGAGCGAACGAACTTGGAGTCGCAACGCCGGATCAACGCCCTGCACCGCCGCCATCGTCAAGCCGGAGACAAGCGGAAACGCGATGATGATCTGCGCGACAATCATCGCACTCGGCGTGAACAGCCAGCCGAACACGCCGAAAGGACCCGAACGCGATAGCATCAGGTAAACGAACAAGCCGACGACGACGGGTGGCAAGCCCATCCCGGTGTACAGCAACGCTGTGATGAATCCGCGCGCGCGAATATTCGACAAGCCGAGCGCCGCGCCGACCGGCACGCCAATCGCCGTGCTGACAAGCAACGCCAAACCGGTCACGCGCAGGGAAAGGAAAATAATTTCGTACAGCGCGGGATCGGCGGAAAAGATCAATTGAATCGCTTGGAAAAATCCGCGAGTGAGTTCGTCCATCGAACAGACCGAAGACGAATGACGGAAGACTAGCGCTTCCGTCGTCCGTCTTTCGTCCTCCGTCAGTCTTTAGCAATCATCACTTCAGTTGCTTTGATCACCGCCGCCACCTGGTCGCCCTTTTTGAGTTTCAACTTGGTCGCGGAGGCGCGCGTGATCGCGGCGGCAACCTCAAACTCGCCGACCTTGACGATCACTTCCGCCATCACCGCGCCCAGTTTGACTGGACGATTCCGCGTAATTGATTGCGCGCGCTCAGCATAGTTCCTCCTATCGCTACTTGATTTCGATCTTGATCAGATTCTTGACCCACGCGCTACTCGCCATATTCGGCATCGCGGTCGTGAGTGTATCATTCGCGGCAAAAACGACCAAGCAATCGGCGCACTTGCGCGCGTCTGCCAAAGTCACTTCAGCCATAAAGCCATCGCCCGCCGTGAACACCAGCTTGGTTGCTGTCGCCTTGATCTGCGCCAAATCCAGCAGCGCGTTCAGGCGCACCCCTTCGTAATCCTGCTTGCCGCTCTTGGGATGTTCGAGATTGAGTTTGACGACGGACATTCCTTTGAGCGCGGCGAGCGTCAGCTTTTGTTCTTTGTCCACCGCGCCGATCATCGTCAACGCCGCGTTGCCAGTTGACGCGCCCGACTTGTACTCTTTCGAGTTGGGGTAGAACAAAATCTGACCAGTCAGGTCCTTGAAACTGCCGATCATTTTTTGCGTTTCCACCGACAGCATCCATTTGACGAACTCGTTCGCTTTTTCGGCATTGATGCCTTTGAACTTGTCCGGGTTGACCGCCATCAAACCGTACGGATTGAACAACGCTTTGTCTTTGTTCTGGGAAATGTCGTTGCCGCCGACGAGGACAACCAGGTTCGGCAGTTTGCTCGTCATCGAAAGCCAGGTGCCGCGATCGGCAATCGTGTACGCGCCCTTCTCGTTCGATGAAAGCAACGTCTCGCCCATTCCCTGCCCGAGCGAATTGTACCACTGCAAATCTTTCGTCGGCGTGATGCCAATGCTCGCCCAGATTCGCATTTCCGCCGCGTGCGTACCGCTGCCGTCGCCGCGACTCATAAACGCCGCTTTGGCATTCGCAATCGCCTTCAACGCGTCTGCGCCCATCGTCATGCCGGTGATTTTCGCCGGATCGTTTTTGGGACCGACGGCGACGAAATCGTTGTACATTACGTCGAAGCGTTCTTTCGTATTGCCGTCTTTGACGAATTGATCTTCGCGCGCGCGATCGTGCACGAGCAACACATCCGCGTCACCGCGCTGCCCGATTTGCATCGCTTGCCCGGTGCCAACTGCGATCACGTCCACTTTGCAGTTGGACTTTTTCTCAAAGTCGGGCAGGATGAACTTGAGCAAACCGGAATCCGCCGTGCTTGTCGTCGTCGAAAGGATCAGATGACAAC
Organism: Chloroflexota bacterium; assembly: GCA_016865935.1. GTDB lineage: Bacteria > Chloroflexota > Anaerolineae > UBA4142 > UBA4142 > VGOB01. The sequence goes on from VGOB01000154.1 coordinate 4,904, forward strand.
CGGAAGTGAGCGCCGCCCGAATCGAAGTCGGCGTCGGAGCGGCGGTGGTGGCGACTGTCGGTTTGGGCGCGTCCGTCGCTTTGGGCGCGGCAGTCGGCGGCACCGGCGTCGGTGCTGGCGCGGGCGCGCACGCAAAACTTGCGATTGCGACAACCGCGAGCAGCGCGATGAGCAAAAATTTTTTCATTTCTTCTCCTCCGAATCTTATTTTACTCGCGCGATCACTTGACCGCTCCGCGCGAGATCGTACCCTGCAAAACTTTGCGCCGCTTGGCGAAACCCGTCGCCGTGCAGCGCATCCATCAAGGCGCACAACTGCGGCGACTCGAAATCGGCGCGCGGGATCGCCAAATCGTAACGCTCCTCACCGAGCGGGATGAAATCGAGATCCCATTCGGCGGCGGCGGCGCGCAAACCCGGACCGACATCCGCCGCACCCGCCGCAATCGCACCGGCGATTGCGGCGTGCGTGTTGGCAACGCGATCCCAATCGTGCAAGGAATGTGGATCGATCCGCGCCGCGCGCAGTTTGGAATGGAGTAACAACCGCGTGCCCGCGCCGCGCTGACGGTTAATGAAGCGTACATCGCGCCGCGCGATACCGCGCACGCTGCGAATATTTTTCGGATTGCCGCGCGCGATCAGCAAACCGTTTTCGCGGAACGCCAGATTGACCAGCACGATGTCTTCTTCCGGCGCAAGATGTTTGACAAAAGGCACATTGTACTCGCCCGTCTCCGCATCGAGCAGATGAATTCCTGCGACGTTCGCCTGATGCTGCGCCAGCGCGAGCAAGCCGCCGATACTGCCGACCGCCTGCGTGGAAGTGCGCGCGAGTTGCGCGAGCCGCGCCAAAAGTGGATCGTCGCTGCCGATGATGACCGGCGCGGCAAACGGTTTTCCGCGCTGCGCGCGCACCGGCGACGCGACCGCGGCGTACAAATCGAGTGCGGAGAGTGCGGCTTCCGTCTCACGTAATGCCGCGTGCGCGACGAACAATCGTCCGGCGTCACCGGCATTTTGCGCGGCGCGCTGTCGGCGCACGCGCGTCGCGCGTTCGCTTTCAAGTTCACGCCGATGCGGTTCGACTAGATGCGCGATCGACGCGCCGCCATCAGCCGCCAGATGCGCCTTGACGAAGAACTCGTCGCGATCTTGCGCTGGTGCCGCGAGCCATTGATCGAACTCGGCGCGCCCGCGCGCGGTCAGCGTGTACACTTTGCGCGCGGGTCCGTCCGTGCTGGGTTCGGCGCGCGCCTTGACCCAGCCGTTGCGCGTCATTTTCGCCAGCGAACGGTACAGTTGCGCGAAATCAATTCGCCAGTACGGCGCGAATTCATCCGTCACGATGCGCTTTAATTCGTAACCGTACTTCTCGCCGCGCACGAGCAAACCGAGCAGGGGATACTGAGGAGACATCGGGACCTCGCCTGCCACGCCAAACGATTACCGCGTTCGGCGTGACGCGTCCTTGCAATTATATGCAATACATATACTAGCGCGAAAAACAAAAAAAGTCAAAATCGCTCCGCGCCCACAAGCGCCGATCGCGATTTTGACCGAGCCGCACATAACGCCGTCCAGCGGCTATGTTACTCCTTCGCCGAGTACGAATGATGCAATCCTTGATCGCGTCCCTCCACCATTGCGTCAGACATTTCAGGAATCATCGCAACGCCGTGACGATACTGGAAGGGCCACATACTTTTCAAGTGAAAGAACGCGACGCGATCGCCATCGTTCAAGCGATGCGTCAGATCGGGCTGCAAGCCGGGCATCGCGCTCAAGTTTCCATTGATAAAAGTGATTCCGCGCTGTTCGGTCGGCAGGCGCAGAACATCCAACAGATCGGCTATCGTGCTGCCTTCCGACAATTCGATCGTGGGGTTGGCGAAGACGGTTTGTTGTGGATCACCGGCGTACTTTGCCAACTCACCGTAGAGCCATGTGTCAATGACGATGTTACCCACGTTAGCCGCCTCCAATTGGAGAAAAAAATCCAACTTCGTCGCCGGGTTGAATGACGTAATCCTGCGACACGCCAATCCCATTGACGAAAATCACTTTGACTTGAACGCGCGGCAGTTGCAGATGCGCGATCAATTCCGCAAGCGTACTTCCTGCCGCGAGTTCAACGTCGAAGGGTTGTCCCGCTTTTGCCCCGGGACGATATTGGACGAGATTCGCAAACAAACGGACACGAACGATCATCAGTTCCCTCACGGACATCGCACAATGTCCTGCGCCCACAAACAATCGGCGCAGGACGGATTCCAGCCCCAGCAACCTTCGTTGCGTCCGCGCAGATCACACGTCTCGCGCAAATCGCAATCGGGACACGACGGAAAATGAAAACCGCGCACCTCGCTGCGAAAGCGCACATAATTTTCCGTCATCCAAATTTCTGCGAGCGATTGCGCGCCAATATTGCCGAGCAAATAACGCGCGACTTGTTTCTGGCGACCGTCAATCGCAAAGTACGAATAGTTGTGCGAGAGCGCATAGCACGGCGCCACGCCGCCGTCCCAGCCGACGACCATCGAGCGATCTTGCACGAAACGACAACGCCGTTCCGCGCCCCAGTGCATGCGCGGCAATTCGAGCGTGCCCCACATCACCCACGCGTCCGCCTTGACGGGCCAGCCCCCGGCTTTGAAGGGCTGACGCGGTTCGTAGCCGTACAGAATTTCGTCGCGCATGTCCGTGGTGTACGGCAGAACATTGCTGACGAGGACGCGCGCCGCGTTCCAATGCGACGCAAGCCCGGTCAGATCGCCCAGTTCGCCGATGTTGCTTTTCAAGACGACGAACTCGATGCCGAGCGCGGGCGTGAGCGAGCCGAGTTGGCGTTTCGCTTCGTTGAACGCGTGAATGTTATCGAGCACGGTCGAGAGTTGCGCGCCGCGAATATCGGCATAAGTTTCCGGTTTCGCGCCATCCACTGAAACGACGAGACGATCCACGCCGAGACGAACCAACTCGCGCGCCATTTCGGGCTTGAGGAGCAAACCATTCGTGCCGACGGTCACTGCCAGATCGCGCTGGCGGATCGCGGCGATCATTTCGAGGATGTGCGGATGCGAGAGCGGCTCGCCGAAACTTGTAAAGATCACGCGCTCGATCCGCGGCAAATCGGCAAGCCCCGCCACGATTTGGTCGAACGTCTCGCGCGTCATCTGCGCGATCGGATCGCTCCAAACGTTGCGAATGCACGTGCGGCATTGCAAATTGCAGCCGGTCGTCGCCTCGATATACAGCTTGCGCGCGTCCGGTCGGCGCGGATGTAAAATCAGATCGCCGTCGCGTTCGTCGAGCCAGTATTCGGCGGCGGGTGGGATGTGACGACGGTTGAGAAACGCATCGTCCAAAACCAACCGTCCCGCGGAATCGGTTTTTGCCAGAGTCATCGTCTAAAAAAGGTCGGGGCAGGGTTGACCCCGCCCCGACGTGATGTTTCGCTTACACGATTTACAATTCGCCGTACACCGAATCAAGCGCGGTATCAGAGATGTCGAAGACCTGGTTGTGCGGTGGAAGCGGCTGGGTCTGCATAAACTCCGGCAGCCGATCGTGCGCCTTCGTCAGACCAGCGGCTTCGTTGAACGCGCGCTCTTTCTTCAAAATCTCGCCGCCCAGTTTGACGATGCTGTCGTTCGTCCAGTTCGTGCCGAGCACGCCATTGCATTCTTCGACCATGCCCTCAAAACCGCTGGCGATGTCGAGGATCGCGAACGCGATGAACAAGCAGTGACCCGACGTGTCAATGAACGCGGTCGTCGCCTGAAACGCGCGACTCAACGCGGCTTTGCCTTCCGGCGAAAGCGGATCTTGCTTGCCACTGACACCCAGAATTTCGGGAGCGATGGTGTAGCCCGCAGTGTGATCCGCGCCCATTGTGCTCGTCGCGTACGTGATGCCGATGCCTTTGACCGCGCGCGGTTCGTACGCCGGCATCCCTTGTCCCTTGACCGCCGGAATGCGCGTCACGCCGAGCACGAGACCTGCCGCGCCCGTCCCCGCGCCCAGGATGCGACCCATCGGCGTGCCTTTGCCCATCTCGTGGATCAGATTGATCGCGCCTGGCGCGTCACCGAAGGGAACGACCCCGGCTTCCATCGCGACGCCGAGCGTCGCGCCGGCTTCAATCGTGTCCAAGCCATACGCGTTGCACAAGTCAACCATTTCGGCGATGGCATCCAAATCACCAATGCCGCAATTTGCGCCGAGCGCCCAGTCCGATTCATACTCGACGCATGATGAGATTTCTTTGCCCTGTTCATCGTGCCAGGTATTGGAGCACTGGATGATGCACCCCGGACTGCACGCGTGGTTGTACAGTTCTTGACCCAGGCGTTTTTTGTTGCCTTCAAAGATCGCTTCGCCCGCGATTTGCGCCGCTTGCTCGAAACGCCCACTGGAGAAATTACGCGTCGGCAAACCACCGGCTTCGTTCATAATGTTGATGAGCACCGCGGTCCCGTACGTGTTCAAGCCGCCTTTCGGCTTGGTGATGTCGTGCGTGCGGAGCGCATCGTTCATCTTCTTGCGTCCCTGTTCAAAGAGCGCCTTGTCCACGATGGGCACGCCGGGGGAACCTTTTTCGTTCAGGACGATCCACTTTAATCCCTTGCTCCCCATCACCGCGCCTAAACCGCCGCGCCCGGCATAGCGACTGGGGCGCTTGGACATATCGTTGAAGACGATCCCCGAGTTGCCGTACTTGAACTCTCCGGCGACGCCGCACCCGGCAATCGAAATCTTTTCTCCAAAGCGTTCATACACTTTGGGAAAGACGGCATAGAGATTGGCGCCGGTGTACTCCGCCGCGTCGAAGAATTCGATTTTGGGTTTTCCGGCGGCGGCATCCCAAGTGATGTGGATGCCCCAGAACTTGTCTTTTTCTTTCGGCTGTCCTTCGACCACCAACGCTTTGATGCCGAGCGAGGGTAAATCCTGCGCCCACGAACTGCCGGCGTTCGCTTCTTTGATGCCGCCGGTCAAGGGCGACTTGCCGCCAACCGAGACGCGCGCCGCGGTGTTGGCGGGCGTGCCGGTGATGATGCCGCTCGCGAAAACGAGCTTGTTGTTCGGTCCGAGGGGATGGCAGAGCGGGGGAACTTCTTCCGCAACTAACGACGAGGTGAGTCCGCGCCCACCCAGATTTTTGTACTGGGCGGGGACACCCTCCAACTTGGCGGAGCGGTCCGTCATGTTAACTCGCAAAAACCACATACATTTCCCTCCTTTTGACGAAATGTGCCCAGACCGCACTGGCTGGGCGGGTTTGCCTAGTCGCACTGATGCGCCGAGCAGAAATCACGGATCCACGCTCGCCCATTGTACCGGAGGGTTTGCACGGTGTCAATATATGCTTCGCATATACCGCGTCGCCCCAAGGTGTATACCCGATCCAACTCTTTCCTCCCGGGGTATACCGGAAAAACGTCGGCGACCCGTAGCATAGCCGCTGGTCGGCACCTGGCTGCCAATGTGGACGCGCACAAGGCGCTATGCTACCGACAATTCTGCGGTATACCCTTCCTCCCAAGGCGGGTGCCTAGTCCATTGACTTGCCAACCGACCCAACCCTAGCCCCCTCCCTCGCAGGGAAGGGGCGCGATTTTCCCCTTTCCTCGGAGGAAAGGGGCAGGGGTTAGGTCGGACGCGAATTCCAACGCGACGCGAAGGCGCGCCCATCGAATTCGCTAACCAAGGCAAGCAACGCCGCCGCCGCGCCCAACAGCGCGCCGCCGATCACATCCGTGAGCCAATGTTCGGCAAGGTAGACGCGGCTGAC
>VGOB01000155.1 GCA_016865935.1 Chloroflexota bacterium
GGTGGGCTGATGAAAATTGGCTCAAAACAGCCCGTCTTCTCGGTCTGCCGCAATCTCGATTTTGTTCCTGTTAACGCTGCAGGCTCGAGTACCTGGTCAGGTATTGTCGGCAGTTCATGGCGCAATCTTGCGCTCGATTACGGGTCTGGCACTCGCGCACGCTGACTGCTGGAAACAAAAATGGGATCATGGCGGACACTCCGCCAGAACGATTTTTCATCAGCCCAGCCCGAAGGTTCACCTTCGGGCAACGTTGGGCAACGCTTTGGAAAAACAAAAACGCATCCGCCGAAAACGCGCCCAAGCGCGCGTCAAACGGCGATGCGTTGTTGAAACCTGGATGAGTTACGATGCAGGACAGCCACGTGAGATCGTCGTACACCTACGCGCGTGGAACCTGAAACTCTGCGAACATTATACCACAGATTGTCAACCTTGCGATGAAATTGGCAGGCAATCAAAAACCCGAAAGGTCTTGCCAGACCCTTCGGGTTTTATCTGTCTACTGACGACTGTCTACTGGCGACTTATTCGTACCGCAACGCCTTGATAATCTCCATCTGCGCCGCCTGGCGCGCGGGCAGCAGCGCGGCGATCACGCCAAAGATCAAGCCGACCGCCGTCGCCGCGAGAACGCCTGTGAGCGGGAACGAGTACGCCATCTTGAAGATGCCCGTCCGGCTCAAGCCCTCCACCATCACGTAACTCAAGTACAATCCACCCAGGATGCCGAACGCGGTGCCCAGCGCCGAGAGCAAGATCGCTTCCGCGACAATCGTGCGCCACACCTGCCGCCGCGTCGCGCCAATCGCGCGCAACATCCCGATCTCGCGCGTCCGCTCGATCACGCCGATGGCGAGCGTGTTCAGAATCGCGATGAGCGACGGGAATGCCAGGATGCCGAGCAGAAAATAAAATCCGTTGTACATCGCGTCGTACTGCTGGCGAAATTCCGCCAGATACTCGCGCCCCACGACGAGACGGAACTGCGGATAGTCGTCCACGATCGCGTTCAGCCACTGTTCCACCGTCGCGGGATTCGCGCCTGGCGCGAGATTGATCTGATAAAAAATATCTTCGCTTTTGCGAAAGTCCTCGCGCATCACCGCCTGCGAAATGTACACCGTGTTGATTTTCATCGAAAGCACATCGCCGCCGATCGCGACGACGCGATACGCTTGCTGACCTTCGGGCGTCGAAAGCGGAATGATGTCGCCGACATTCAGGTTGGCTTGCGCGGCGAGGACGCCATTGACGACGGCGTTGCGTTCAGCACGCGCGAGCGCGGCGAACGCGTCCGATAGATTCCCCTTTTGAAAATCCAACGCCGCGACTTTGGGATACTCGACGGGGTCAATGCCCAAAACCGCAATCGTCGTTTCGCCCGCGCCTTTGACCGTCGCCGATTCGCTTCGCGTGTACGATTGCGCGTACCGCAGCGTGCTGACCGCGCCGACGCCGCTAATCGAACGGATTTTGTTCGCGAGTCCCTGCCCCGCGCCGATGTCCCCTTTCCAAATCGCGACCGACGGCGGTAGCAGCAAGTAATCGCTCCCCAGCGATTTCTGGAACAGCCCCGTGATCGTGTCGCTCAGCGAGAACATCATCCCGCCCGCGCCGACGACAATCGCGATGCCGATCATCGTCGCGCTCGCGGTGATCGCGGCGCGCCCAGGTTGGCGCGTGAGATTGCCTTGCGCGAGTTCGCTCGTCCCTTCGCGCGCGAAAATCAGCGCGGTCAGCAAACCGAACGCGTGCGCGAACGGCTTGACGAGCGCGGGCGCGACGAGCACCAAGCCGACGAGGAAGAGCAAGCCGCCCAGCGCGATCAATTCGAAACTGCCCGACACCAGACCCAGGATCGCGATCGCGATCATCACCGCGCTGACGAGCGCGCCGATGCGACCGACGCGCTGAATCGTCGCGCCAATCGTCGGACGCAGCGCTTCGATCGGCGTGACGCGGCTCGCGGCGAACGCGGGCAACAATCCCGCGAACAATGTGACACCCACGCCCAACAAAATCGAAACGACGATGAGCGATGGCTCGACGATAACCGCGCTGATCGTCAAATTCATAAACTGTTTCAACATCGGCGCGGCAAGCCCCGTAAAGCCGATTCCGAAAAGATAACCGAGCGCCAAGCCGATGCCCGTGCCGACGATGCCTTGCACCAATCCTTCGGCGAGGATGAGTCCGATGATCGTGCCGCGACTCGCGCCAATCGCGCGCAACATTCCAATGTCGTGCCGCCGTTCGGCGACGATGGTGCGGAACGTGTTGAAGATGATGAACCCGCCCATCACCAGCGTGAAAAAGCCGAACATCCCGAACATCACATTCGCCATTTGCATCGCGCCCAGAAATTCAGAGCCGCTCGTCAAGCCGCCGAGCGTGTAATTCGTTCCCAGTTGTTGTTTGATCTGATTGACGATGACTTCACTTTGCGCTTTATCCGTCGTCGTGAGATTCGCTTCGATGACGTTGATGCGCCCCGACATATCGAGCAGTTTCTGCGCTTGCGACAACGTGATCAGCACTTGTTCGTTGCCGACGAGCGCGCGACCTGGTATCAGTCCGACAATCGTCAACTTGACGACGCCTTCGGTCGTGGGCACGCGCAGCGCGTCGCCCAATTTCAAGTTGAGCGAATCGGCGAGGCGTTGCGAAATCACCGCGACGTTGCCGTCGCCTTGTTTCAGAAATCGTCCTTGCGTGATTTGATAATCGTGCAAGTACGGCGCGATGTTCGGGTCAACGCCGACAATCGCAAAGCCCGATACGGTCGAATCGCGCCCGAAGAAATTCGGCGGCAGATTGATCGCTCGATCAATTGAGCCCGCGATGACACGGATGCCGTCCACCGCTTTGACGCGGTTCAGCACGCCGACCGAGAATGCTTCGCCCGTTTTGTGCGTAATCATCACGTCGGTTTGCCCCGACATCGAGAGCAAACTTTTTTGGAGCGCGTCCTGAAACGTCGGCATATAAATGCCCGTGCCCATAATCACCATCACGCCAATCACGATGGCGAGCGTCGTGAGAAATGATCGCAGTTTGCGCCCCCAGAGGTAGCGGGCGGCGAGAGTGAGTTGGAGATTCATCGTACACCTCAAATCGAAGGATGAAGGCAGAAGGATGAAGGATGAAGAAGAAATTCATCCTTCATCCCTCATCCTTCATCCTTTGCATTTCGTTTGTCTTCCACAATCTTCCCATCGCGCATCAACACGGTGCGTTCCGCGTACGCGGCGATGCGCGGATCGTGCGTCACCATCAAGACCGAGCGTCCCCATTCTTTGGCGACTTGTTGCAACAGCGCGGCGATCTCGTCTGACGATTTCGTGTCGAGGTTGCCCGTCGGTTCATCCGCGAGGACGAGGACGGGGTCGGTGATGAGCGCGCGCGCGATCGCGACGCGCTGCTGCTGTCCCGCCGACAGTTGATCGGGACGACTGCCCAGCCGCGCGCCGAGTCCAACTTTGGTCAACCACTCGGCGGCTTTTTGTTTCGCTTTCGATGGACTCGCGCCGTCGAGCAAGAGCGGCAGCGCGGCGTTCTCGACCGACGACAAAATTGGAATGAGGTTGAAGAACTGGAACACAAATCCGATTTTGCGGCGGCGCAGTTTCGACAGCGCGTCGTCCGATAATTTAGCGAGCGGCTGTCCGTCAATGCTGACGCTACCATCGGTCGGACGATCCAAGCCGCCGAGCAAGTGCAACAACGTGGACTTGCCGCAGCCGCTCGGTCCCATCACCGCGACAAATTCGCCCGCGTCGACGCGTAGGTTCACGTGATCGAGCGCGGTGATCGCGGTGTCGCCCGCGCCGTACACCTTGGTCAGATTTTCGGCTTGAATGAGAGACATTGGAACTCCTGATTTCAGATTGCAGGTTGCAGATTATGGCTCGCGGCGTTCGATTCCCTTGATGCGGTCGAAATCCTCGTCGTAACTCAAGATCGTGTTGATCTTGAGTCGTTCCATGTGGGCAACGGAGAGCGCATCCTCAAAGTCGAGATTCGTGGTCGCGTATAATTCGAGCGCATGCAGAAATGCGCGACGATGGGCAATCTTCAATCCCGACCAACTAACAAGGGGAATGAGCAGGGCGCGAATATTTTCGCGCGGTTGATTATAGAGTGCGCGCGACGACAATACGTACACAACTTCGGCGAGTACAGACTCGGAAGTTACAACCTGGATTTCCTTGCGCTTGACCTTCTGGAATAATTCGTAGCAGCGTTCTGCTTTGACAGGATCATCCTTGGTCAAGTAGCGCAAAATAATATTCGTGTCGAGAAATTCCATCAGCGCGCTCCGGTTCGCCGTGAGCGTGTTTTGGCGGCGCGATAGCGCGCGCGTTCTTCGCGTGCCTGGCGGCGGACGGTCTTCCAATTCTCTGGGCGCGACCTCGGGCGAACTGCGCCGTAAACGGTTTCCAGCGTGAGGTGCGCGGGCAAAAGTTCCACGCGTCCTTCTGCGACGCGGAAGGTGACGCGGTCGTATGGTCTGATGTCAAGCAATTTGCGGATTCGGAATGGAATGGTGACTTGGCCCTTTTGGGTTACCGTTCCATGATGTTCTTGGATCTCCATTGCTCATGCCTCCTCGAAAAGTATTACTCAAATTCGGAGTAATACTAGCACGCTCTCGCCTGAATGTCAAAAACGTTCTTGCCGTTAGCGTGATGCTTTGCTCCGAGTTTTCATTGGTTCGTTGCGCCGATTTCTCTTTGCTCGTCAACTGTGTTAAAATGTAAAACCGTCCGTGCGCGCGATGGCGCGGTTTTTTTCTGTGGTGCTGTCGCGTTAAAGGGCGAGGTATTTTTCGCATCCTGAGCGGAGCCGAAGGACGAAAAACGCTTCGCCCCTACTCTTCCCAAATCGCTATGCAAATTCTGATCCGTCTTCTAAAATCGCTCAACCGTTATCGCTGGCAACTCGCCGCGCTCATCTTGCTTGTCCTTGGCGTCACCGCGACGCAACTCGTCACGCCGTCGCTGATTCGCCGCGCGATTGACGATGGACTCACGCGCAACGACGCGACCGCGCTCGCCCACGTCGCGCTGCTGATCGTCGGCGTTGGGCTGGTACGCGCGCTGCTGGGTTTCGTGCGTCGCTACACGGGCGAGTGGCTGATCAATCGGACGGGGTACGATTTTCGCAATTTGATGTACGACAAGATTCAGCGGCTCTCGTTTTCGTACCACGACTCCGCGCAGACGGGCAACTTGATGAGCCGCTGCACCGAGGACATCAGCGCGCTCTCGCGTTTCGTCGGGCAGGGCGCGGTCGAACTTGTGCACATTGTGTTGTTGCTCGCGGGGATTTTGGTTCTACTCGGACAAACGAGCGTGACACTGACACTGATTGGTCTCGCGCCGATTCTGTTTCTCGCGCTGCTCACCGTCCGCCTGGGACGGATGATCGGTCCGCTCTTTCTGATCGTTGACCGCACGCTCGGCGATCTGTCATCCGCGTTGCAAGAAAATTTGACGGGCGCGCAAGTCGTCCGCGCATTTGCGCGCGAGGAATTCGAACGAGAAAAATTCGGCAACGCGAATCGCAAACTGTACGACGCGCAGGTGCGCGTGGTGAGCAACTGGGGCTTTTATATGCCGACGATGATGATCTTCATTATGCTCTCGACCGCGCTCGTGCTGTGGTTCGGCGGGCAGATGGTGATCGCGGGCGCGCTCACCGTCGGCGAACTCGTCGCGTTCAACGCGTATCTCATTCTGCTCGCCCAGCCCGTGCAAGACCTGGGTTTCATCGTCAACTCGGCGGGCGAAGCGGTGGCGGGCGGTCAGCGCATCTTCGAAGTGCTCGACGTGGACGAAGAGATCAAATCGTCTGCGAACGCGCGGATCGCGCCAGCACTCACGGGGCGCGTCACATTCGACACTGTTTCGTTTTCGTATCGGGGCGAGCGCGACGCGCTGAGCGACGTGTCGTTCCAAGCCGAGCCGAACCAGGTCATCGCGCTGATCGGTCCGACGGGTAGCGGCAAAACGTCGCTTGTCAATCTCATTCCGCGTTTTTACGACGCGACGAGCGGGCGCGTGTGCGTGGATGGCATTGACATCAAATCGCTCGAATTGAAATCGTTCCGTTCGCAAATCGGCATCGTCCTGCAAACGTCGCTCTTGTTTTCGACGACGATTCGCGACAACATCGCGTACGGGCGGCTCGACGCAAGCGAAGAACAAGTGATTGCGGCGGCAAAGGCGGCGCGCGCGCACGATTTCATCGCGGCGTTCGCGCAAGGATACGAAACGGTTGTTGGCGAGCGCGGCGTCACGCTGTCGGGCGGGCAGCGGCAGCGCATCGCGATTGCGCGCGCGTTGCTGATGAATCCGCGTATTCTGATTCTCGACGACTCCACATCGTCGGTGGACACGCAGACCGAGTACCTGATCCAGCAAGCGCTGTCCGAGTTGATGCGGAATCGCACGACGTTCGTGATCGCACAACGTTTGTCCACCGTCAAACGCGCGGACCAGATTTTCGTGCTCGACGGCGGGCGGATCGTGCAGCGGGGCACGCACGACGCGCTGTTGGAAGAGGGTGGGCTGTACAAACAGATTTACGATTTGCAGTTGAAAGACCAGGAGCAATTCGCGCGCGAGATGATGTTTCTGGACGAAAGTGAAATCGCGGAGGAAGATCGCGGCGATGGGCATGGCGCGCGGGCGCGCAGCGCGGAGACGCGGATGGCGAATGCGGGGTGAAGGCGTTTGCCATCGGGTTGAGACGGGAGTATAATTGCGGTTAGGAGGCGCGAAATGAGTACGCAAGAGCGAATCGTTCAGCGAACCGCATATCCTCACATCGTAAAAATTGACGGCGTCTGCGGTGGGCAAGCCATCATCGAAGGCACGCGCATCGCGGTCTGGAATATCGTCGGATATTATTACAAAGTGGGAATGTCGGTGGAAGAAATTCTGGCGGACTGGGATTATCTGACGCCCGCGCAAGTTTTTAGTGCGCTGGCATATTACCACGACAACAAAGAGGAGATTGACCGCGTTCGTCAGCAGAACAGTTACGAATACTGGTTAGAGCATCATGCCCACGTTCCCCAACCCGCCTAAATTGTACCTGAACGAAAACCTGTCCGCGCGCTTGGTGACTCAATTGCGGCGGTATGATTTCGATGTGACGAGCGCGCGCGAAGAAGGTTTGTTGGCGGCAGATGATCGCCGCCAGATGGAACATGCCGTGTCACATCAACGCGCGATTGTCTCATTCAATTTTGACGATTTCACGGCGTTGCACGAGCAATATCGCGCGGAAGGCAGAGAACATTGGGGCATCATCTTGTCAACCGAAGAATCTATTGGAACGTTGGTGCATCGCCTGCTGCGTCTCTTGAATTCGGTATCGGCGGACGAATTGAAAAATCAAATCTGCTGGCTCAATGAATTCAAGTGAATGATGCTTTTCTCAAACAAACTTACACGCCCCGAACGTGCGCGATGAACAATCACGCGTCGGGGCGTTTGGTGTGACGGTAACGCCGTGCGATAAATCGTCACGGCAAATCAGGCGCAAGTCCGATAAAATCGGGTTGCGCGGAACGCGCAATCAGCTTGTAGCCGATTTTCTGCTTTGTCAGACGCCGATTTCTAATCGGCGGTGACGCGCATGACGAACGCGGGGCGGTTATTTGAACTTTGGACGCAAAAACGCGCGGAGTGTTTTAGCGTGATGCAATGCGGTGCGAGCATCTTCTTTTGTGGCTGATTCACCAGGATAACGAAACTCGACCGCGTAGCGCGTGAGGTCTTTGAGCAAATCGCGATGTAATTCCAGCGTGCCGTCGTAGGGGAGACAATATTCCAGCAGTTGATTGAGGTCGTGGATTTTTGGAATGTGATGCCCGTGTTTTTGAAGCAATGCTTTGAGGTACTTTTCAGCGCACTGCTGGCAATGGAAACACACAGCGTCGTAGTTCGGCGCGCGCCGCACACGCATTTCGCGATTTGCTGTTCGCCAATCGCCTTCCGCTTTGGCGATCCACTCTTCAGCCAGCGCGTTCATAAACGACTTTGCCTTTTGCGGTGATCTCGCGCAGGAAAGAATCACCCAGCGCGACGCGCTCGGCAATTTGCTGCGGACGGCGAACGAGCAAATCCATTCCAAAGTGATAATCCAGCGCGCGCGCGATCTGCGCGGCTTGGACGCTGTTACGCAGCGGCGTTTCCATCACCACGAGCAAATCCACATCGCTCTCTGGTTTCGGTTTGCCGTACGCGTACGAACCAAAGAGGATGATCTTTTCGGGCTTGAATTGCGCCGCGATTTGCTTGACGACTGCGCGAATATCGCGCGCAGCAACGCGGCGGCGATTACCGTTTGAGCGAACGCGCTTGCTTGGCATTACTTGGCTCCAATGTAATTATACCACAAAATTGGATGACGAGAAAAAGAATCAGCTTTGAGCTGATTTAGGAGGAGAAAAATGTCCAATCCTTTTGACTACATCCAGCGTGATCGTGAGGAAAAACGACGACGAGAATATGAAGAGAGACAAAGACAGGATAAAGAGATGAAATCGCGCTTACCCACGACACCATATGACGATATGGTACGGAAAGTGCTCGGAGATCTGGCCAGAGTTGCTTATGATCTGGATTGGGCAGCAGAAGTCAAAACCGCGTCTTCTGGATGGGTGATCAACATTGGTCAAGAATATGGTGACGACTATGGAGCGGTTCTTGTTTCTTCCTGGCAAACTGATCTTCGGGTTGATCTTGAGCAAGCACCCGATGGCAAAGCCAAGCACTTTTTATGCCAAAGGGGAGGGAAAAAATTACGCGCTAATCTGTCTGCCGATGGTCTAATCGAAGCCCTCAAAGAGCTCTACCCAGTTGGCACATCGCCCAATCTTACAAGCAACCAACTATGACCATCGCAACCACAACTCAAAAACCCCAACCCCTCTCCCTCCCCGCGCGCCCCGACGAAGACAGCATCATCGGCAAGGCGTACGATCCCAAACTCGCGCGACGGCTCGCGCGCTATTTGCTGCCGTACAAATGGCAAGTCGTCTCCGCGATGTTGTAGATGTTCTTTGCGATGAGCGCGTTCATCGCGGGACCGTACCTCATCAAGGTCGCGCTCGACAGCGGCATCGCGGCGGGAAATCTCGACGTGCTGCAACAGGCGGTCGCGCTCTACTTGCTCGCGTCCATCGCGTTCTGGATCGGCACGTTCTTTCGCGTGCGAACGATGGCGGTCACGGGGCAGAGCATCATCTACGATCTGCGCCGCGAATTGTTCGATCACATCCAAAATCTTTCGCTCGGCTTTTTCAGCCGTTATGCTCCTCGCCACTCCGAAATCCGCTCCAAATCTTTTGACTAGCAAATGAACGAACCACTCCCAGTCGCATTCAAATGGTACGACTCCACTGAAAAAACTCGCTCGCGTACTACTTTTGGGTTAGAAAACGAGCGTGAAAAATTATCGAAAACGACATTCAGAGACCTTTTTTCAGTAGAGTCATGGTACAACAAGAAAACGCTGTCTTTGGGAGAGGACGCGTCCGCGCCAAGATCAATCATTGTTTCGCCACAATCGCAAAAATGCGTCGCGACAAGACCGGGCGTCTTGTTCGTTGGCGACAACCGGCTGGAAGCTCAGACCGCGGCTCCCTAACGTCTCTGCCAACTGTGTCATTTCATCCAGGGTGAACTCACCCCACAGAATGAGCGGGCGCTGCTCGATGATTTTTTTGAGCGTCGGCAAAATTTCCGGTAACCGGGGACCGGATCCGGCGTGATCGTAGTTGACTTGCAAGACGGCGTAGTTGGGATCGCGCAGCAAAATATCCACTGGGTAGAGGCAACTGCTATGCAAGTGGAAATACGCGATGTCGGCTTGAGTGGCAATGGAATCTTCCAGCGGCAACAGGATTCGCTCAAAGATGCGCGGAGAGAGCACCGCCGCG
The DNA here is from genome assembly GCA_016865935.1 of Chloroflexota bacterium. GTDB lineage: Bacteria > Chloroflexota > Anaerolineae > UBA4142 > UBA4142 > VGOB01. Next base: position 9,959 of record VGOB01000155.1, read on the forward strand.
GCGTCTTCTTGATTGTAGAGACATGTCTTGCCCGGCGTCCATAGTTTGCTCGGATAACCTCCGGCGGCGTAGCCACCGTGAAATGGTTTGACGATCTCAAGGATCGCCTGCATCACTTGTTGGCGCGCCTGCGCGCAGAGATCGAGCAAGCGATTGACTTTATCCGGGTGATCGTAAAAATCTATGACGAACCGATCACTGCCGCGTATTGCTGCCGCGATGTCCGCCGGTCCACGCAAAAGCGGCGCGTTGACCGGAAAACGACCGTCCGCCCATTCGACCAAACCGGTTGTCAGTTCGACGAGTTTGCGAAACCAGGGAGATTCATTCGCCGGAGGAAGATCGTTCAACTGCGCGTAATCGGAGAGGAAGGACGTTGCCCACGCGCTCGTTTCCGCCGCGAACACGCGACAGCCCATCAGCGCTTCCATCCACGGGATGCCCGGATACGCCGCGCCGACGTAAAAGAAATCGTCGTTCAGTCGCTCGTGCAGTTCGTACAAGTTCTGATAGTCGGGCAAGAACTGTTCGAGCGTCACTTGCGGCGGTGTGTTGAACAGAAATGCTTCGCATTGTATTGCGGGTGTTTGAATTGCGCGTAATATTGCCGTCATGATTCGCCTCGCCGAAATTCTGGACGCACATTGGGACGAGTACGTGCACAAAGGTGGACGCT
>VGOB01000156.1 GCA_016865935.1 Chloroflexota bacterium
ACATCGGCGTCGGTTTCGGATGCACACGCGCTCAGTCAAACAATCCACTGCTCAACTCAAAGACATGGTGCGGCGTTGGAAAATGCTCCCAGCGGACAATGTGCCCAAGTGACTTTTGCGCTATTGCATTTTAAGTGCCGAAACTGCACGTTCAGCATCCATTCTGAAAAACTCTCGATTTTCGCGGATTCTATATTCTCCGAATGCATTATGAATCAGCGCCTCGATTTCTCTGAATCGTTCGCTCTCAATCGCGTAATGAAAACGAAATGGCAGAGGCACAGAGGTGTTGTCCAAACCTTTGATTCTGACCTCTATTGGATCTTCGGTAACGCCGATTTTAATAATGTCGGGCATTGCGTCGTTAGTCAAAATATAAACGATACCCATGAGCTTCTCCTTGCTTGAGTAGACCGTGCCATCTCAGCGCGACTCCTCACGCGTGTATCATCACCTGATACCGGCACCCGCCTCACCCTTCGCGCGCCGCGCCATTCGTCGGAAACGAACCGCTATTCTACCTTTCTATTCGCGACACACCCAGGATGCTGATTTTCTGTTTCAGCATCTGCCCATCTGCCGGGAGTTGCTGAATCGTTCGCGCGACATCCATTCCGCTCACCACACGACCGAACGCGGCGAATCCTTGCCCATCGGGATTGCGCGCGCCGCCAAAATCAAGTTCGGGTTGATCGCCGATGCAGATGAAGAATTCGGAATGCGCGCTGTCCGGGGCGAGCCGCGCCATCGAGATGACGCCGTCGCTGTGGCGAATGCCAGTTATCCGGGTCGTCTCTTGCGGAATCGGAGGCAGTTTATTGGGATGTTCACCCATTCCGAGTCCACCTTGGATCACCTCGATCTTGACCGCGTCATTCGGCTGATTGTCCATTCGCACGACGCGGTAAAACATCGCGTCGCGATAACGTCCCGCGTCCACGTACCGCAGGAAATTCGCGACAGTGATCGGCGCACGCGCCGCGTCAAGCGCGACCACCAAATCGCCGATTTCGGTTTGGATAACGACCTGGCTACTCATCTGATTGCAGATTCCGCTCGATGGCTAATCACGTCATCGCGATTTCAAGCCGCGGGCTAGCCCTTGAGCGCGTTCACATCGTCCACGTTCACCGTTTGCCGCGTGCGGAACAACGCGACGATGATCGCCAAGCCCACTGCAACCTCGGCGGCGGCGACGGCGAGAATCAAAAAGACGAACACCTGCCCGTCAATACTTTGCAACTGACGCGAAAAAGCGACGAACGCGAGATTCGCCGCGTTCAGCATCAACTCGATGCCCATAAACATTATCAGCGGATTGCGCCGGATCAAAACGCCGACCGCGCCGATGCTGAATAGAATCGCGCTGAGGAAAATGTAGTGATTAACTGTCATAGTGCCTTGTTTCAAGTTCAAAGTTCGAGGTTCAAAGTTTAACCTTGAACTTTGAACCTTGAACCTCTAACTTTTCTTCTTCGCCAGCACAATCACCCCCACCATCGCGACTAGCAGCAACAGCGACGTGATTTCAAACGGCAACAAATAATCGGTGAAGAGCGCCGCGCCGACCGCTTGCGTACTCCCGATCTGCGCGAGGTATTCCGGCGTGTACAATCCGCGCCCCGTCGGCAGAATCGTCATGAGCAACACCAGCGCCAGTTGCGCGACGAGCGCGCCGCCGAAAATCACCGCCAGCGGACGCTGCCATTTCAGCGCGCCCCGCGGCGCGTCGCCCTCGCGACCGGGACTGAGGAGCATAATCACAAAGACGAACAAGATCAAAATCGCGCCGGCGTAAATCATCACTTGCGCGGCGGCGAGAAACGGCGCGCTGAGCAACACGTACAAGCCCGCCAGCGCGGTCAGCACGACGGCGAGCGCGAGCGCGCTGTAGACCGGATCGCGCATCACCACGACGCCCAGCGCGGCGAGCACCGCGAGCGCGGCGAGAAAATAAAACGGAATGGATTCCATTACGCGCCTACCACCAACATCACCAGCGCGGTGATGAAAATATTCGCCAGCGCGAGCGGCAACAGCACTTGCCAGCCAAAGCGCATCAATTGATCGTAGCGAAAACGCGGCAGCGTCCCGCGCATCCACATCATCACGAAAATGAAAAACATTATTTTCAGAACGAGCCAATGCACGCCCGGCAAAATTCCAAACGGACCTTGATAGCCGCCCAGAAACATCGTCGCGGCGATCGCGCTGACCGTGATCATATTGATGTACTCCGCCATATAAAACAGCGCGAACTTGAGCGACGAATATTCCGTCTGATACCCCGCGACCAATTCCGTTTCCGCTTCCGGCAAATCGAACGGCAGACGATTCACTTCCGCGACCGCGGCGATGAAATAGATGATGAACCCGAGCGGCTGCCACACGACGTTCCAAATGAACGATTGCTTTTCGACGATCGTCACCAGACTGAGCGAGCCGCTGATCATCAACACGCCGACGAGCGCGAGCCCGAGCGATACTTCGTAACTGATCATCTGCGCGGTCGAACGCAGCGCGCCGAGCATCGAGTACTTGTTGTTCGAGCCCCAGCCACCCAGCACGATGCCATACACGCCCAGCGAGCCGATTGCCAGCAAATACAACACGCCGATATTCACGTCGGCGATGAAAAAATCAACCCGGTAACCGAAAATCTCGGTCGAAGGATGCAGCGGCATCACCGCCCACGCGAGCAGCGCGGTCCCGACCGCGATCCCTGGCGCGATTGTGTAGATGATCTTGTCCGCTTGCGAGGGCCAGAAATCTTCCTTGAAGATCATCTTGATCGCGTCCGCAATCGGCTGCAACAGCGCGATGCCGCCAATCGCGCCCACGCGATTGGGTCCAATGCGCGATTGAATCTTCGCGATGACATACCGCTCGACCAGCGTCAAGTACGCAAACGCGGTCAACAGCGCGACGATCACGACAATCGTTTTGACGACCGCTTCGATTAAAGTGATGACAATCGGATCAAGAGTCACACATTCCTCAAGTATACACGCATCACGTCTCACGCATCACGTGTTGCGCAACCGTTCCACAATCTCATCCAACTTTTCAATCGTCAAATCGTGCCAATGCTCCACGCCGTCCACCAACATCACGGGCGCGTGATCGCATCCGCCCAAACACTCCGCTTCTTTCAACGTAATCGCGCCATCGGCGGACGTGTGTCCCGCGGGGCAACCCAGTTTGTGTTCCAGATGCTCGAGCATTTTTTCGGAACCGCGCAGCGCGCACGGCAAATCGTTGCAGAACATAATCGTGTGCTTGCCGTGCGGCGCGCGCGCGTACATCGTGTAAAACGTCGCGACGCCGTTCACTTCCGTTTTCGACAAGCCCACCAACTCGGCGATCGCCTGGATCGCGTCGTCCGGCAGCCAGCCGAGCTCGCGCTGAACCAGGTGCAACGCCGGCATCACTGCCGAGCGCGCGTCCGGATACTGCGCCATCAATTTTTGGATATCAGATTTCGCGTTATCGGACAGCATCAAACCTCCGGATTTATCTGCCACAGAACCACACAGAATCACACAGAAAAAATCGAAATCATTTGACGAGTCGTTTGAACTCACATCGCTTCTCGCCAAAGTTCAGCAACAGCCCAACGCGTATTCCAGTTCCTTTCAAATAGTTGAGCAGTTGCGCTTCGTGCTTTGAGTTGTACTCTTTTTCTGCTTTGAGTTCTACAATGACCTTGCGTTCAGTGAAAACGTCAGCGGTGTATTGCCCAACCAGAATGCCTTTGTAGTAAACATCAATTCCGTACTGTTGTTCTGCGGATATGCCTCTCAACCCTAGCTCGACCATCAGCGCGTTCTCGTACACTTTCTCCAGATATCCGTACCCCAACTCTTTCCAGACTTCAAATGCCGCTCCAAGAACTTGTTCGGTGACTTTGCCGTGCAGAAACACACTCATTGTTCCCCTTTTTATTTTCTGTGTTATTCTGTGTGTTTCTGTGGCTGATTTAATCCCACTCGAATCCGCCCTTGCGCCAAACGTACACATAGCCGATCAGTAGCACGAGCATAAAAGTTCCCATCGCGCTCAGTCCGAACCAACCCAGGTCGCGGAAGAGGACTGCCCAAGGGTAGAAGAAAATGATCTCGATGTCGAACAAAATAAAGAGGACGGCGGTTAGATAGTACTTGATCGAAAAGCGGCGCCGCGCCGAACCGAACGGCGGCATACCGGATTCGTACGGGGAAAGCTTGGTGGGATTCGGGCGACGCGGACCCGTCATCGCGGATAGCGTCAACGCGATGACGGCAAACGCGGTCACGATGGCGATCATCACCAAAATGGGCAAATAGTCTACAGGCATCGTCGCTCCACCCGAATCGGAATTGAACGTGGGCGCATCATATTACAATTCAGATCGTTTGTCAAACAGCCAGCCGAAAATTAAAGTCGCGGCATCATCATTTTGACATCCCCCCTTCAATCAAGTAGAATGATGCTATGCTGAACGCGTTACTTTTCGGCGCGCTGATCGGCGTGCTGTTCGGATACGTTTCGCAACGCGGGCGCTTTTGAATGTTGTCCGCCTTTTTCGAGGTGATTACCGGCCGGGCGCCGGACACATTGCGCGCATACTTGATCGCCGTGTTGGTGGAGATGCTGGCGGTCAACGCGTTCATCGAATTCGGCAACGTCGAAATTCCATACGCGCATTTCTTTGGGCTCGCCACCGCGCTCGGCGGATTCGCGCTGGGACTGGGAATGGTCTTGGCGATGGGGTGCGCGGGCGCAGTGTTCTATCGCGCGGGCGAAGGCAAATTCGATTACGTCGCCGTCATCGCCGCGTACGCGTTGAGCGCGTGGCTCGCCGCCACCTGGCTGCGCGCGCCGATCCGTGAATTGCTCGGCGGCGAAGGCATCCGAATGGCGTTGCCGCGCGCGCTCGGCTTGGATCGGTGGATCACGATTGCGGTGATCGTGCTGTTCGCGCTGCTGTGGTTTTTGCGCGATCGCAAACGGATTGCGTTGTTGGAAAGTTGGGGCTCGGTGCGCACCGGCATCGCGCTCGGCATCGTCGGCGCGCTCGCGTGGATCACGTCAACGCTGATCGGACAGCCGTCGGGCTTGGGCACGGTCGAAGGGAGCGCGAACATCGCGGGGTTGATCTTGCGCGGCGATCTCACCGCGCTCGATTGGCATTTCTTTCTCGTCGTCACGATTCCGCTCGGGTCGTACATCGCGAGCGTGCGACGCGGCAAATCGCCCGCGCTGCCGATGAAATCGAACCGGATTCCGCAAGCGATCCTGGGTGGCGCGCTGATGGGCGTCGGCGCGACGATTGCGGGCGGCGACAATATTTTTCACGGACTCGCCGGCGTGCCGATTCTCGCGCTCAGCAGCATCGTCGTGATGATTTTTGTTTTCGCCGGCGTGTGGGTGGGAATCAAACTCAAATGGCTTGACTGAAGGATGAAGGCGGAAGGATGAAGGATGAAAAATTCCCTTCATCCTTCGTTCCTCATCCTTCATCCTTCGGAGGTAACAATGGCTTACTATCGCGGCAGACGCGAAGCGCCACAAGTGGATTGGGACGAAGTATTTCGGCGGCAGCCGCCAGATTTGCGGCGCCCGCTCCTTTGGGGTGCGGCATTCCTATTGCTCTGGCTTTTGTTTTCGATTGCGCCGCGCGTGTACACCGACTATCGCTGGTTCGAAGAAGTCGGGTTCACCTCCGTCTTTTGGACGGAACTGTACGCGCGCGCCGCGATCTTTTTCGGTGCGGCGCTCGTGTTTTTCTTGTTCTATCTCGTTAACATCGCGATCGCGCGTCGCCTGACGCCGCGCGTCACCGACGAGTCGTCGCGCTGGGCGCAAGTCGCCGCGTTCGCGGGCAAGTCCATCACGTTCCTGCTCGTCGTGGCGGGACTGGTTCTCGCGTTCATCGTCGGCTCGCTCGCGCAAGGCAACTGGCTTGCGTTCTTGCGGTACGCGAATGCCGCGCCGTTTGGCGTGAGCGATCCGATTTTCAACCAGGATGTCGCGTTTTACGTTTTCACCTTGCCGATCTATCGCTTTCTCGTCAGTTGGGGCGGCGGCGCGATCGTGCTTGCCGCGCTTGCCACCGGCGCGACGTACTTGATGGGACTGGGACGAATCCAGTGGACGAACGCGGTCAAAGCGCATCTGTCGTTTCTCGGTTTTCTGTTTCTGCTGATCAACGCGTGGAGCTATCAACTCGACAAGTACGAGTTGGTCTTTTCGGCGCGCGGCGCAATCTTTGGCGCGAATTACACCGATGTCAACGCGCAAATCCCCGCGTTCAACATCCTTTCGATTCTCGCGATCGTGCTGGCGATTCTGCTGCTCGTCAACGTCTTCGTCCGCGCGCTCAAAGCGATCGGGATCGCGGTCGCGCTCTGGATTCTCGCCGCCGTCGTGCTGGGCGAATTCTATCCCGGGTTCGTCCAGAATTTCGAAGTCAAGCCGAACGAGTTCGTCAAAGAAGAACAGTACATCAAGCACAACATCGCGCTGACGCGCCAGGCGTACGCGCTCGACGCGATCCAGGACGCGCCCTTCCCCGCCGACGACGCGCCGTCGCCCGCCGACATTCAGCGCAACGCGGACACGGTCAACAACATTCGCCTGCAAGATTACCGCCCGCTCTTGCAAACGTACAACCAGATTCAATCCATTCGCACGTACTATGATTTCAGCGACGTGGACGTGGACCGCTACACGATTGACGGCAAGTACCGCCAAGTGATGATCAGCGCGCGCGAACTCGCGACGCACAAATTGTCGGACAAGGCGCAGACCTGGGTCAACCTGCACCTGGTTTACACGCACGGCTACGGTGTGGCGGTCAGTCCCGTCAACGAATTCACCGCCGATGGTCTGCCGAATTTGTTGGTCAAAGATATTCCGCCCGCCGGCGTGATTCCGGTCACGCGTCCGCAAATTTATTTCGGCGAAGAGACGGCGAGTTACGTTTTCGTCAAGACGCGCGAAAAAGAATTCGATTACCCCAAAGGCGACGAAAACGCCTTCACGACGTACGAAGGCGCGGGCGGCGTCTCGGTCGGCGCGTACTGGGATCGTTTGATGTTCGCGCTGCGCTTCGGCGATATGAACATCTTACTCACCGACGCGCTCACGGGCGACAGCCGCGTGCTGTTCAACCGGCAGATTCAAACGCGCGTCAAACGCGTCGCGCCGTTTCTGATGCTGGACAAGGACCCGTATCCGGTGATCGCCGACGGCAAAATCGTGTGGATTCAGGACGCGTACACCAGCACCAACAATTATCCGTACAGCGAGCCATATCAGCGCAACTTGAATTACATTCGCAACGCGGTGAAAATCGCGATTGACGCGTACGACGGCGCAATGACGTTTTTCGTCGCAGAGCCGGACGAGCCGATCCTCAAAGCGTACCGCGCGATTTTCCCCGCGCTCTTCAAAGCGATGGATCAGATGCCGGCGTCGTTGCGCGATCATCTGCGCTATCCCGAAGGGCTGTTCACGATTCAAGCCGCGATGTATCGCACGTATCATATGCAAGACCCGCTCGTGTTCTACAACAAGGAAGATCTGTGGGCGGTGCCGAACGAATCGTCAGGCGGTCAGCCCAGCGCGATGGAGCCGTACTATGTGATTATGCGCTTGCCCGGCGATCCGAAAGAAGAATTTATGCTGATGTTGCCGTTCGTTCCGGCGAAACGCCAAAATATGGTCGCGTGGATGTCGGCGAAGAGCGACGGCGCGGATTACGGCAAGCGGCTCGTCTATCGTTTCCCCAAAGACAAACTTGTCTACGGTCCGGAACAAATTCACGCGCGCTTGAACCAAGACCCGACGATCTCCACACAACTGACGTTGCTCAGTCAGCGCGGCAGCCGCATCGTGTGGGGCAACTTGCTCGTCATCCCGATCGAGAAATCGCTGCTGTACATCCAGCCGATGTACCTGCTCGCGGAGCAATCGCAAATTCCGCAGTTGAAGCGCGTCGTCGTCGCCACGTCGAACAACGTCGTGATGGAAGCGACGCTCGGCGAATCGCTGGCGCGTGTCTTTGGCGCGGGCGCGAGCGTCATCACCGGCGGCGCGCCTACATCGCCGACGGCCGGCGCGCCGATCAGCGTGAGCGTCAACGAGCTGATCAAGCGCGCGAACGATCAGTACGCGCGCGCGCAAGACGCGCTCAAGACGAGCGACTGGGCGACGTACGGCAAAGAGATGCAATCGCTCCAGCAAACCTTGGAACAGTTGATGCGGGCAGCGGGGCAGAAATAGCGGGCAGTGAACGGCGGGGCAGGCGCGAGAATTTCCTTGCCCCGTTTCGCTCGACCGAGGGCGGGATAATGGCAAGCGATCGTTTGCAAAAATAAAAACCAGGAGGGAGTCAATGGCGACGGACATTGTTTTACTCGAAGGCGTTCGCACCGGCTTTGGCGCGTTCGGCGGGAGTTTGAAGGAGCAGAGCGCGACCGATCTCGGCGCGCTCGCGGCAAAAGGCGCGCTCGAACGCGCGCACATCGATCCGGCGTGGATCGATCACACCGTTTTCGGCAACGTCATCCAGACCAGCGCGGACGCGATCTATCTCGCGCGCCACATCGGTTTGAAATCCGGCGTGCCAATCGAAAAACCGGCGGTCACACTCAACCGGTTGTGCGGATCAGGGCAAGAGGCGATTGTGATGGGCGCGCGCCTGTTGCTCACCGGCGAAGCGAATTTCGTCCTGACTGGCGGCGCCGAATCAATGAGTCAGGCGCCGCACGTCGTGCGCGGCGCGCGTTGGGGGATCGGCTTTGGCGCAAACACGCCGTTCGAAGATATGCTGTGGACGGCGTTGATTGATTCGTACACCGGACAGCCGATGGCGATCACGGCGGAGAATCTCGCGGAGCAGTACCACGTCACGCGCGAGGAGCAAGATCAATTCGCGCTGCGCGATCAGCAACTCGCGAAACAGGCGTGGGAAGCCGGGCGGATGAAAGACGAAATCGTGCCGGTGCCGCTGAAAGATCGCAAGGGCAACGTGACGGCGTATGCCAAAGACGAAGCGATTCGTCTCGACGCGACGATTGAGGGACTGGCGAAACTGCCGGCGCGTTTCAAAAAAGAAGGCGGCACGGTCACGGCGGGCAATGCGTCCGGCATCGTAGACGGCGCGGCGGCAGTCGTCGTCACGACGCTGGCAAACGCGCAGGCGCGCGGTTTGAAACCGTTAGGTCGTTTGATCGCGTGGGGCGTCGCCGGAGTCGATCCGAAAGTGATGGGCATCGGCCCCGTGCCGGCGATCCGGATCGCGCTGAATAAAGCCGGGCTGTCGCTCGATCAGATGGATTTGATCGAAATCAACGAAGCGTTCGCGGCGCAAGTGCTGGCGTGCGTGAAAGAACTCGGCATTGCGATGGACAAGTTCAACGTGAACGGCGGCGCGATCGCGATCGGGCATCCGCTGGGCGCGACCGGCGCGTGGCTCACGTTGCGCTTGCTGTACGAATTGCGGCGGCGCGGCAAACGGTACGGCGTCGCGTCGATGTGCATCGGCGGCGGGCAGGGGATCGCGGCAGTGGTGGAAGCCTTGTAGAAAGCGAAACGTGATGCGGGAAAGGTGGCTGGCGCATCACGTTTTTGTTTGGTCTGCCGCGCTTGACTTTTCGCCTCCGGCGTGGTATACTAATGCCAGAATACATTATATATAATGTATCGAGTGGAGTATGCTGGCAGAAACAAACGACCTCGCCCAAACTCAACTGCGCCATTTGATCGCCGAACGGTTGCGCGCCGCGATTCTCGCCAACGAGTTCCAGCCCGGCGATTGGCTGCGCCAAGAACAACTGGCGCAGCAATTCGGCGTGAGCCAGACGCCGGTGCGCGAAGCGCTCCAAGACCTCGTCGGCGAAGGCGTGGTCGAGCGCGTCCCCTATCGCGGCATCCGCGTGATCGAATTCACGCTCACCGACTTGCGCGATCTGTACGCCTGCCGCGCGTTTATGGAAGGACTCGCCGCGCGCAATGCCGCGCAACACATCACCCGCCCGGAAATCGCCGAACTGCGCCGGATCGTGGACGAAATGGCGGCGGTGTTCGCGCGCAAGAAATGGAACGAGTACCGCGATCTCAATCGCCAATTTCATCAAGGCATTTACGCCGCCAGCCGCCACCCCTTTCTCATTCGCACGCTGAATCAGTTGTGGACGGCGTATCCCACGATGATGCTCAGCAATTTTCCGGGACCGATCCGCGAGCGGCGCACGCTCAACACGCGCGAGCATCGCGCGATCATCGCCGCGCTGGAAACGCGCGCCGCCGCGCGCGTCGAACGGTTGATGCGCAGGCACATCGAAGAAAGTGCGCGGCGCATCCAAGATATATTACGCGGCAAGAAATAAAATTATCAATTGACAATTGATGGCTCTTTGGGAATTGCCGTGATGCCCACTAGATCTAGTGGGCATGAAATGTGGTAGAATTGTTGGTATCATCTTGGTCCCACCAAAAAGGAGAATGCCATGTCTGCCGCC
>VGOB01000157.1 GCA_016865935.1 Chloroflexota bacterium
CTCAGGTCGCCTACCGGTATCAGGGTTGCCATGATTATCGCAGGTGGTGGTATCAAGCCGAGTCAAACGGCGGTCAGATTTTCACAAGAGTTTCGCCGGCGTCTCCCCTGAAAGATTGAGATGATACGTGCCGCGCTATACTGACACAGCCCAAATCAATACGATGTACAATGACAAAACGTTCGAAATGGGCTACTTTGCAAGCGGGATGGGGTTGGATCCGGCGCTGGGGTCTAACATCTTCCAATGTGGGGTGCAGGTAGCCGTGGGCTACTGCAACAAGCAGGCGGATGAGCTTGCCGTAAAGGCGCTAGGATCGGCAGACCGCAAGGTGCGCGCGCCGTCCTACCAGCAAATCAGCAAGATCTTGAACCAAGAATTGCCCAAGATCTGGCTGTTCTGGGAAGTGCGTCCGCTCGCGTTTAACAAGCGCATCGTTGGCTTGTCCGAACACTGGCTCCAACAGCCCTTGTTAGTCTTCAACATCCCGGTCTACCAAGAAATCGAAAAGTGGTACGTCAAATAGCAATGCGGCTGATGGACTGCTCTCGGATTTGATCCAAAATCCAGTGCAATCCGCTTGCGATTTCCGTGGGCAACAAGCGCGTCGCCTGTGCTTGGCGCGCTTGTTGCCCCGCTCTTTAGCGCGCGGGAGTTTCTATGGGTAAATACATTCTCCGCCGATTGTTAATCAGCATTCCGACCCTCTTGGGTATAACGATGATCATCTTCACCCTGGCAAGTTTGATGCCAGGCGATGCAGTGATGGCGATGCTTTCACTCGAAGTTCCGAATTCGGAAGAGATGATCGCGATCCGACGAGGGCAACTGGGATTGGATCAACCGCTCCCCGTTCAATACGTCCGCTGGATGGGGCAATTGTTGCGCGGCAATTTGGGGTTTTCGTACATCTCCGGCGAACGCATCAGCGAGATGATTCTCACCCGCATACCCGCGACGCTCGAATTGATGGGGGTTTCCCTTTTGTTCTCCATTTTCATCGGGATCGTCCTGGGAGTACTCTCGGCGCTCAAGCAGTATTCTTGGCTCGATTACACGCTGACAATCCTTGGCTTTATCGGCATTTCGATGCCAGTCTTTTTTCTAGGAATGATCGTCGTCTATGTCTTTGCGCTCAATCTCGGTTGGTTTCCCACCTCAGGGATGGTCACGTCGGGTGAACCGTTCTCGTTGGTAGACAACTTGAAGCATTTGTTCTTGCCCGCCCTGTCGCTGGGATTGTTTCGGACCGCCGTCTTTATGCGTTACACGCGGGCGAGCATTCTGGATGTGCTGCATAACGATTACGTCAGAACGGCGCGGGCGAAGGGCTTGCGCGAGTCCATTATTACCCGGCGACACATTTTGCGAAACGCGCTGATTCCAGTCGTTACGATCATCGGCATGACCTTGCCAGTGCTTTTGGCAGGCGCGGTGATCGTCGAGACAATGTTCCAATGGCCCGGCACCGGGATGCTCTACATCACGGCGATCGGTCAGCGCGACTCGCCCGTCATCGTTGGAATGACGCTGGTGGTTGCTAGTATGGTCTTGTTGAGCAACTTGTTGACTGACATTGCTTACGCCTTTCTCGATCCGCGTATTCGATATGAATAGCTGGAGCGAAAAATGAAGAATCTTGAAGTGGAACATAAAAACCCAATTGCAGTGCGCGGTGAAAGTCTGTGGCTCAAAGCGTGGAAGCGTTTTCGCCGCCACCGGTTGGCGATGTTTGGTTTGCTCGTGCTGACCACCCTGGCGTTGCTGGCGATCTTCGCGCCGTTCGTCAGCCCGCACTCTCCCACCGCGCTAAATCTAGCTCATCGTGAGCAGCCGCCGAGTTGGGAGCATTGGCTCGGTACGGATCGCACGGGGCGCGACATCTGGGCGCGCGTCATCTTGGGCGGGCGCGCGTCGCTCTCGGTCGGCTTGGTCGCCGTCGCGCTCCAGACGATTATTGGCGTGATCGTGGGGAGCACTTCGGGTTACGCGGGCGGCAAGGTTGACATGATTCTGATGCGAATCACGGATATGGTGCAGACCTTTCCCATGTTGATCATCGTCATTGTGCTCGTGGCGATTCTGGGGCCGAGTCTCTACAACTTGATGTTCGCGATTGGCGTCATCGGCTGGCCCGGCATGGCGCGTCAAGTGCGCGGTCAGTTCCTCTTCCTGCGCGAAGTGGAGTTTGTTCAAGCCGCGCGCTGTGTCGGCGCAAAACCTGGGTCGATCATTTTCAAACACATCTTGCCGAATACGGTCGGTCCCGTTGCCGTCGCCATCACGTTTGGTGTCGGCGAAGCGATTTTGTTGGAAGCGGGCATGTCCTTCCTGGGACTGGGAATCCAACCGCCGACGCCCAGTTGGGGCAGTATGCTCAACGATGCGCGCACCTTGTCCATCCTGGAAAAAATGCCGTGGATGTGGGTCTCGCCTGGGATCATGATCTCGCTGGCGGTGCTGAGCATCAACTTTATCGGCGACGGTCTACGCGACGCGCTCGATCCGCGCCAACAAATTTAGAGAGGCGTGACGATGAACTCACGCGAACGCGTCCTGACCGCACTCGCCCACCGCGAACCCGATCGTGTGCCGATAGACATCGGCAGTTGCGGGCCCACCGCGCTCCACGCAACCGCGTATGCCGCTTTGCTCCAATGCCTCGGCATCGAAGAAGAGATCGAATTCTGGGACGTGGTGGGACAACTCGCCAAGCCATCCGAAGCGGTCCTCGAAAAACTGGGTGCGGATGTGCGCGGCATTCGCGTCGGCGGGCCCAAGAATGGCACGCGCATAATTTCCGACGACACGCTGATTGACCAATGGGGCACGACCTGGCATCGCACGGAGAGCGCGACGTGCTATCACATCAGCGCGTATCCTTTGCGCAACGCGACGCAAACAGAGTTGGCGATGTATCTGTTCCCCGATGGCAAAGACCCGCATCGCGTCAACGGGCTGGCGGAACGCGCGCGCTTTTTGCGCGAGCAAACGCCGTATGCGATCCTCGGCGAAGTCTCGGGACACATCCTCGAACGCGCGCAAATGGTGCGCGGCTTTGACGCATTTCTGGAAGACCTTGCCGCGCAACCCGCGTTCGCCGAAGAATTGCTCGAACGCATTTTCATCGTCGAGAACGACATCATCCGCACCTTTCTCGACGCGGTCGGCGCGTATCTCGACGTGTTCGCGTTCAAAGACGATATCGCGATGCAATCGGGTCCCGTCATTTCGCCGCGAATGTACCGCCAATTTATCAAACCCTATCATCAAAAACTGATCGAAATGATCAAGAGCAAAACCCGCGCCAAGATTTGGTTTCACTCGTGCGGCGCAGCGTCCTATGCGATCCGCGACCTTATCGAAATCGGCGTGGATATTTTGAACCCGGTTCAAGTCGCGGCAAAAGATATGGACACCGCGCGCCTCAAGCGCGAGTTCGGCAACGATTTATGTTTCTGGGGCGCGATTGACACGCAAAACGTGTTGCCGTTCGGTTCGCCGCAAGATGTAAAAGCCGAAGTGAAAACGCGTTTGCGCGATCTCGCGCCCGGCGGCGGCTATGTACTTGCCAGCGTTCACAACATCGAAGCAGATGTGCCAGGGCAAAACATCCTCACGATGACACATGCGGCGCAACGCTGGGGAACATATCCATTGCAAATTGCAGAAGAAGAATCCCATTGAAACTCGACGGCATTATCGTACCACTGATCACGCCCTTGACGGCGGATGAATCGCTGGACGAATGCGGCTTAGAAAAATTCGTCACGCACGTGATCGCCGGAGACGCCTCCGGCGATCACGTGCTAGTCTGCAAGCCTTTCAAATCGAGTGCAAGAGATCACTGCCCGCCCAAGTTCTCTGACCTGGACGGGCAGTGATACTATATTCCTGATTGTCCAGAGTGCCTGCGCTGGCACCTCGAAACCAAGCCTCGTTGGTCGTCAGGCCAAACGAGGCTTTTTCATTTTACCTCGCACATTATGCTTGTGCATCCCCAATTTGGCAAAAGCGCGAACGCGCTTTCCTTGGCAACCCAATCCCGATTATCCCGATTCGACCCTTTGACAAAATACTCTCTAGAGCGTATAATGGGCATTGTAATATACTCGCTAGAGTGCTAAATTGTTGTTGTGCGCCGCTGTCGCGGAAAACGCCTCTCAGACGATCCGCCACGCATAAAATCACGCGAATCGCGATTCTGAGGGTAAAGATACCAGCGCGAAAGGAAATGGGGCTGTGGGCGTGTTTCTGACTACGGGCTGACTAGTCAGAGAACACAAGTCATCACGAGCACGGCAAGATCGAACTCGGAGCAAAAATGGGGCGAAAAGCGGTCACACCAACTCGAATTCGGCAACTGCGCGACGCGCAAGGATGGAGCGCGTACGAACTCGCGTGCAAACTCAATTGCACGCGTTCGTACATCAAATCCTTGGAAGGCGGCTCGCTTCCGATCACGCATCGCTTCGCGATGAGGTTCGTTGCGCTTGAGCGACAGACGTACGCCGAAGCCGCCCGTCACAAACAAATCAAGTCGCTCTATCCTCTGCCGCGCGAGTTGAAAATCCTGGCGCGTCCACGTCGCTGTCGCATTTGTCGCGAATGGTTCATCTTTCCGCATCCTCAACAGCGCGTCTGCACGGATCCGCAATGCTGCGCAACGGCAAGGCAATTGCGCGCCAAGCGCGCACGTCGGTCGCGCAAGGTGACGCAATGACCGTAGTGGTTCTTTTAGCACTGATTATCGCGGTGATCGTGTTGGGCGTGTGGGGTGCATCTACCGCGGCGACGGGTTTGACCATCGCGACGGCAAACCTCGCGAGTCAGACGGTCGCGCTGCTGCTGTCGTGTGTAGTAATCGCGATGTTGCCCTTGGCGATCTATGGCGCGATCCGCCTCGGAGTGCAGCTGAAGGAATGCCAACGCCAACACGATATTACCGAACAAGGTGCAACACCGATTCAGATCGGCGCGCCGCGACCCAGGATGTTGAACGATGATCGGTTCATTCTGCTACGACTCCCAGAGAGCGCTCAACCGCAGTCGCAAAGAATCGTTCGGCAGACGCGGAGGTCTGCTCGCTCGATGCGCCAAGCGACCCGACTGACGCGGAGGTGGTTCACATGAGAGGGAAAACAATTCTGCTCGGCGTGGTTTTGTTGGCTTTTGTCTCAATGGCGATCGTGTGTGGGACGAGTACCGATCCTTTGTCCGCGAGTAGTCCGTCTGATTCCATTGAGAACGTGATCGCGGCTCAGGAGCGCGCAACGCGCGCCGCGGGCGATCTGCAAAGCGTGGCGCGGCGCGCGACGACGATTGCGGACGCGACACGCGAGGCGATGGTGCTCCAAGCGCAGGCAACGCGACTCGCGCAAGACGCGATGGCAACGCAGACAACATTCAACCAGCGCGTGCAAGCGACCGTCACCGCGCAGAGTGCAACCTCCACCGCGATAGCGCAGAGCGTTCAGGCAACACGTCAATCTACAGAAGCAACTGCGACGGCCAATGCTGCGAGCGCGCTCGCCACGCAGGTGGGCGCATCCGCAACTGCAACCGCGAACGCGGCGAACGCACAGGCAACGCAAGTGGGCGCACGCGCGACTGCGACCGTAATCGCCGCGCAAATCGCCGTCGAAGAAGAAAAAGCCGCGTGGAATCAACGGTTGGAATCGTTACGCGCGATTGCATCATTTGTTGGCGTGACGCTGGTACTGATCGCCGCGTCGGTTATCGTTGGCTTTGGTGTGATTCGCTTCATTGATGCAGGCGTCCTGCGGGCACGCGTCTTGCGCGACAAAACGGGAACGGTGCTCGTGATCGGCGAGAAAGACCAGGATGGTCGGCAGATGGTGCTCATCCCTGGTCGTTCACCTGGCGCAGCGATGATGTTCACACCACCTGGCACACAGCCCCTGCAGATAGAGGCGGGAGTCGTGGATGAAGAGACGACAAAACGCGACCAAGCGATCAGTTTGATGATCGCCGCAACATCAGGGAAGGGTAGTGGCGCAGATGAATTGCTGGACGAACTGACAGAGGGCGATCAGATTCGAATCGTGGATCAACCTCCGCCACAAATCGTTTCGGGTGATGTGCGGCAGTTGATTGATACGAATTGGAAGGAGTTAGGGGATGGGAGTTAATCACACAACCACACTTGAACGGCAAATGGCGCAACACATCGCGCAACTTGCGTTTCAACACCTGACGCGCTCGAACCTGGTGCGCGAGCAGAATCAACCGATGGAGGACGGTTCGCCGCTCATCTATGCTTGGCCCCTGGACGAGCGCGTGGTGTTGATCGTTAATCCACTCCGCATCAAGAACATTGACCATCTCACCTCGCGGCGATTCGAGCATCATCTCGCGACGATCATGCAGGGGCGGCGCGTCGTCGTCACGAATCATCGCGGCATCTTCGTCCAGGTCGCGTACTGGCCCGAACCGCATCGCGAATTGGTCGCCCGACCACTCGACCTGAATGAACAGAAGACGCCGCTCCATGTACCGATTGGCATGACAGCGCGCGGCGCCCCTTCGACTTCGCTCAGGGCAGAGTTGTGGCTCTCACTCGCCGAGATGGACGCGGTGTTGATTGGCGGGGCGCGACGTTTGGGCAAGACCAACTTGCTGCATGGTTGGATCGCCGCGTTGCTGCAAGGCAAAGAAGCGCGTGTTGTTCTCTTCGATGGCAAGGGCGGTGTTGAGTTCAATCGCTATTCTGAACAAGCGCGCTGCAAGGTTGTCACCGACAAACTCGCGCCTGTGCTCGGCGAGCTGTTCGCGGAGATGAATCGCCGCTTTGATATTCTCAAGGTCGCGAAGGTCGCCAATCTCGCCGAGTACAACGACGGACGCGGAGCAGGCGAGCGCATCGAGCGAATCGTCCTAATTGTGGACGAACTCGCGTACGCGCTGCAAGAACCAGGTGTGGAAGATGTGCTTGTGGATTTGATCGCGCGCGGGGGCGCGGTGGGGATTCATCCTGTGCTTGCGACGCAACGTCCGTCGAGCGACGTCATCACACCGCGGCTAAAGGGCAACTTGGTCACGCGCATCGCGCTGCCCGTCCCATCGCGCGCTGATTCGATGGTCATCTTGGATCGCGCCGGCGCAGAGTCTATCGCCAAGACACCAGGTCGGCTGTTGATCGCGCACGGTGCACGTTTGATCGAGGCACAAGCATTCCGAGTGGATGGCGAACAATTGGCGGTGAGTAATGAAAAGCAGTTGCCAGCGAGCACACGCTTGAGTGCGCGGGAGCAACGCATCGCGCAGATCGCGGTCGAGCGGGGGTGGTTCAAGATACGCGACGTACACGAAGCCACCGGCGAGAGCCCCAACTACCTTGTGGACGTGGCGCGCAAATGGCAATTGCTGGGATGGTTGACCCCGGTTCAGCGAAACGAGCGCGGCCATCAATTGGGGCGGAGAGTTACACCCGAGTTGATTGCGCTGCTGGCAAGTGAACCAGGCAAACCCGCTAACGAGGTTAATCTGGCGTAATTGCGCCGAGATTGGCGATAACAAGGCACGTTCACAATTGAATACCTTGTCCATCCCCGGCTGTGCAAATCAGACCGGTGCGGACGCGGCACTGACGCGTTGCAATCTGACAGATGCAACGCGGCGAACAAGGGACGTGAGGGGGTGGACGGGGAGTACATGTACCAGAAAAGAGACAAGAAGGCGAACGCATGCAATCAGCACCTGCACGGCATCCGCGCGTTACCGAAGATTCGGGAAACTCAGACGGGAGTGGATCGAATATCTCTGTGCGCTTTTTGCTTTCTTGTGTCTTTCGCGGTAGAATTGTGGCAAGTTGAAACACGCCGAGGTGCTGCAATGACACCTGCCGAACTGCGAAAACTCATCGCTCAAGAAGAGAATCCCAAACTTGATTTCAAGATCGAATACTCGCTGACTCGCCCCGAAGAGTGGAACGAGTTAATTAAAGACATCTTGGCACTTGCCAACGGTAACGTGGGCTTCGCGAACAAGGCAGGGTATTTGATCGTCGGTGCTGGCGACACACTGCGCCCTGACCACGCCCGCGAATTGAAAGATGCAAGCGGACTTGGAATCAATCGCCACGACCTCTTGGCGAAAGTGAACGCTGTCTGCAATCCTCGTCTACCCAATCTGCATTGTGAACTGGTCGAGTTGGATGGCAATAGAGTCTTGGTTGTCAGTATTCCTCCGAGTCCCCACCTCCACGAACTCAAAATCCCTCTGCAAACGCCCAAGCGTCGTTTTCAAGAGCAAACCGTTCTTATTCGATGTGGAGAGGAGATTCTTCCAGCAACACACGAGGAGCGACTCGCGCTTGAGGCGGAAAAGAAGCGCATCGTCGCAACAGACCAGCCAGCAGTACCGCTCAGCGAAAACCGTTCACTCGAATTTATCACTGACCCTGATGTTCTCCTTGCCAAACTCTACGCAGAAGAAAACGACTACAATCCGCTTGCTCGTCACAACATCCCGTACCAACGACGCGATCCTCAACGTGATATCCAACGCGAGTTGCGTTCCGCGCTCAATTCTACGCGCTATTTACTCATCGCTGCGCCGACAGGCATCGGCAAAACGCGCGAAGCCGCAACACTGGCGCAAACATTGATGCACGAGGGCTATCGCGTTGTCCGCGTCAAAAGCGGCAATCTTCAAGTGCCGCGAGAGTTTCCACCCGAACTCTCTGACGATCCGCGACGCATCTTGATTTTCGTGGACAACCTGAATTTTCTTTTCCGCAGTGCCGAGCCGATAGTAGCACCAATGACAAGCGACACGGCAGCGTTCAAGCAAGAATCCTATCATGGTGCCCTATTGACTCTATTCAACACATTCGAAAAATGGTGTGGAGAGAGCGAAATCCGCGTCATTGCCGCTGCGCGTGATGATCCCGAAATGTGGCAGGTATTGAACTTCAGCCCACGCGACCCATTGTGGAAACGATTCACGCGTTACGAACTACCCGCACCAAGTAACGGGGCGATTGTCAAACTCCTTGAAGAATCTGTCGCGCGTGCCAATCTGCAAGCAGAGGAAAAAGATTATCCCGCGATAGCGAAAAGGAATGACAAGAAATTCTCAACAATCGTCGAGAACCTGAGAGACGCACAACGCGAAAACAAGGCAGTAACACTGGGCAACTTTGCAGACACATTGGACAACATGTGGCGCGATCAGTATGAGCGCGTCCTTCACAAGCGTCCTGCCACGCGGTACGTTTACGACGCGATTGATTTGCTCACTCAGATTGGAATTGATTTGTATCCTTGGATAGTCGAACCGACGGCGTGCCTGCTGTGGAATGAGGGCGAGGAACAAAGCGTCAAATATCAACGCGATGTCAATCGCACCTTGAAATATTTACTGAAGGAAGGAACTCTTGCTGAAGAAGAAGGATGGCTCGCTCCACGTGATGGGCAGATCGAAGCTAAAGGGAAAAAAGTAAATTGGAAGGACTATATCATTCCTCTGCAAGACATCATTCTGCACCTTGCCAACATTCATCCGCAAGAATTTCCTGACTTGGTAAATGGGCTTGCTGGAGCCCTATTGAACGACAAGCAACTGGAACAAGCAGAAGCAGTTTGGAGAAAAGGGATCAATTTGGCGCCTCATAGTCCCATGCTGTGGAACGGACTGGGCGCCGCCCTATCTTACTTACAACGTGACGAAGATGCCAAACACGCTTTTCAACATGCGATTGATAATGACCCCAACTACATCATGGCATATACAAACCTGGGCATTACATACAAGAAACTTGGAAGCAATTCAGAGGCAGAACAAAACTTTAGGCAAGCACTTGAGATTGACCCTGAGTACTATAATGCCTCGCTTGAGCTGGGCAGATTGTTATCGCAGCTCAAACGGTACTCAGAGGCAGAAAAGGTTTTAGCTCGATTCAGTGAGCTCTACCCAGATGATCCTGAATCAAATGCATTAATGGGTGCTGTGCTGGCAGAGTTGGGGGAATACGAAACGGCAGTAATTTTCCTTCGAGATGCGATAGAACTTGATCCTGCAAACCGTTTTGCTCATCATAATCTTGGTTTGTCGCTTGCAATTCTCAAGAAGTTCGAAGAAGCCGTTGGCGTTTTGCAGCGTGCGATCGAGCTCAATCCAAATGATGGTCATTCGCACTATCTCCTTGGCTATGCTGAGGGAGAATTGGGGCATGACCTAGAAGCAGAGAAAGCATATGATCGCGCAATTGCAATCGCCCCCACCCTTGTGGACGCATACGTCAGACTTGGCTACCTACTTGAAAAACTCCGACAACCTCATCGGGCTGTTGACCTCTTCAACAAAGCAATCCGTGAAAACCCCAATGACCCTATTCTCTATTTTCACCTTGGTAGAATGCTAGTAAAGCTTGAGCGGGACATGGAAGCCATAGAAGCGCTCAAGTATGTTGTTGCCCACAGCCAAGATGAAGAGCAATTGCACTCGGCTTCAGATATTCTCGAGAAATTGCGGCAAAAAAACGA